>CAXSEA010000085.1:0-13577 GCA_964235675.1 uncultured Armatimonadales bacterium
TCGTCCCCACGTTCACGTGAGGCTTGCTGCGGTCAAACTTCGCTTTCGCCATTGTTGTTAGGTATCCTTTTCCTCATCAAGCCCAGCGCACAATAAAAGTGGCCGGGCTCGAACGTGTTTTTGAAATTATGATTGCCGGAGCGTTGCTTGGGTCCGGCGGCTCGCACAGGAGTGCGTTTAGACGGTCTGAAACGAAAATGGAGCCTGTCAACTATAACGCTGCTAGGCTCTTGTCGGTTCCGCGCTTACGGCAATTCGCACAGCTGTCTTAACTGGCTAAATGCCGAAGCAAGCGCGGGGTATCGTTCAAACTAGAGTGGAGCCCAAGATGGGAATCGGACCCATGACCTCTTCTTTACCAAAGAAGTGCTCTACCACTGAGCTACTTGGGCAAACTGCTCTTGTCATTCCACAAAGAATTACCAGCTTCCAGTAAAAAGACAAGCGATTATAACACGCAATAAAACGCTCTGTCAATCTCAAACATCAGACAAGGAAAGTCTATGAGCTCCCATCAAGCCGTACAGCCCGCAGAAACAATTAACGCGATGATCGCCGACACGATCCAGCGCAACGCCGCGCGCCCCGCCCTCGTCGCGAAAGACGGCGGCAAAGCGTGGCAGCCGCTCACCTACGCCGAACTCGGCGTGCGGCTCCGCGCTTTTTCTCTCGGCTTGCGCTCGCTCGGCGTCAATCCCGGCGACCGTGTCGCCATACTGTCCGAAAACCGCCCCGAATGGGCCGTCGCCGATCTCGCCACTCTAGCGATGGGCGGCGTGACCGTGCCTATCTATCCCACGCTTCCATCCCCGCAGGTGGCCTATCTGCTCGCCGACAGCGGCGCGCGCGCGGTTGTCGTCTCCGACGCCAAGCAGCTCCGCAAAGTAATTGAATCCCGCGAGTTTAATCCGGAGATCACAATCTTTGTCGCCATGGAGGCTGTTGACGTTAAGAACATCGGCGATATCAATCTCATTAGCTTCGATCAGGTACTCCGCATGGGCGAGGCCGCCGACGCCGCGAACTCTCTCCAACCTGGCTTCGAGACGCTGCGGGACAGTGTGGCACCCGGCGATCTCGCCAGCCTGATCTACACGTCCGGCACCACCGGCAACCAGAAGGGCGCGATGCTGACCCATGCCAACCTGCGCGCGGCGGTGCGGGGCGCGAACGAGGGGCTGCCGTTCCAGCCGGAGGGCGACGTGTTCCTCTCGTTCTTGCCGCTGTGCCATGTCTTCGAGCGCGTCACGTATTACCTCGCGCTGCATCTCGGCGATACCACCTACTACGCGGAATCCATCTTCAAAGTGCGCGACAACATGGTGGAAGTGAAGCCCACTCTCATGCAAAGCGTCCCGCGCTTGTACGAGTCGATCTATGACGCAGTCATGCAGAACGTGGGCAAAGCTCCTGAGCGTCAGAAAAAAATCGCGCTCTGGGCCATCGAAACAGGCGTGCAGTACGCGCGTCGGACGAACGCCGGGAAATTCGTTTCGCCGCTGCTGGCGTTGCAGCACGCGGCTGCCGAAAAACTGGCGCTGGGCAAGCTACGCGAGCGCCTCGGCGGACGCTGGCGCTTGTTCGTCTCCGGCGGCGCGCCGCTCCCATCGGCCACGGCGGAGTTCTTTCAAGGCATCGGCATTCCCATGGTGGAAGGCTACGGCCTGACCGAAACCACCGCGTGCGCGGTGCTGAATCCCATGGGCCGCGCGAAAACCGGCACTGTCGGGAAAGTTCTGCCGGGAGTAAAAATGAAACTCGCCCCCGACGGCGAAATCCTTATCTCCGGCCCCACCGTGATGAAAGGCTACTGGAACAACGCGGAGGCCACGGCGGAAGCCATCGACGCCCAGGGCTGGTTCCACACCGGCGATATCGGCGAGATCGACAGCCAGGGCTACGTCCGTATCACCGACCGGAAAAAAGACATCATCGTCCTCGCCAACGGCAAAAAAGTCGCGCCCCAGCCTATCGAGAACCTGCTGAAATCCGCCCCGCTGATTTCCGAGGTGATCCTGCTCGGCGACAAAGCGGGCACAATCAGCGCCATCGTCATCCCTGACTTCGAACACCTGCGCGCCTGGGCCAAAGACTCCGGCAAGCAATTCGACGACAACGCCGCCCTCGCCGCCGACCCCGATGCCCGCGCCGCCGTCAAAAAACAGATCGACGAGCGCTCCGCCGCCCTCGCCGATTTCGAGAAGATCCGGCGAATCGCCCTGCTCGACCACGCCTTGTCCATCGAAAGCGGCGAACTGACCCCAACGCTTAAGGTGCGCCGAAAGATCGTGCAGGAGCGGTACGGGCACCTGCTGGATTAGCGGTTATGTTACATATCGCTCAGGATTGACATCAAAGCGGGAGACGATCTCTCTTAAAGCCGGTAAATCCCTATAAGAGCATCCTTTGTCGGGCTCTTCAAGAATGCGCCGCATCGTTTCTCGCCACACATCCTGTCTAAAATTATCGAGATGCGAGCCAAATTGCCATTGCTCATTATCCTCGCCGCCAAGATAATCCAGCGATTCCTGGTGGAGAAGATTGTCCTCCACGAGTGCGCATTCCGCAAGGAGCAAAACGTTTGTATCCGGTTCTCCCGATTCATTCAATACGGCGCCAAGAATTAGGAGCGCTAATGCAGAATAGGGAAGAGCCGCTTTGTCGCTTCTCATCTGCGCTGTTCGCCAGCATACAAACTGGTAGGTTAGAAGAGCAGCTTCGTCCCCTAACTCAAGCGCGCTATTCACGAGCTGTATCAGCGTGGCCTGGTCTTCCTCGATGTAATCAGGGCGTATCTCGTCGCTGTTGGAGATTAGTAGCACTATGCAGCAAAACGCGCGCATCAGGTGGCCTCGCGTACCGCCGCTTTCTCCTTTTGCTGGCGAGTCAGGCTCCGACCAGCGCACGAGCTGCAGCATCTCGCCGGGTGCCCAGCTAGTCGTCAGGTCAATCTTCTTTTGATGCTTGATCGCCAAAAGAGCCAGCAGACACTCATCTTGCTTGTATCCGTAATCCGCGGCCGCAATCTCGTGCAGCATGGAGCCGTCGATGAGCGGAGCAAGCCAGTCAAACAACGCCCACTTTGAAGGACGATAACGGGGTCGACTCTCTGATGCGATCAACTCCAGAATGGTCATTGGTCACATCGATCATCACATCAAGCCAAACTGGCGAGTTCAGCCTCCAGCCCGACGGAACAGAGAGGCAATCAGTGTTTCATCACAACCAGATGCGCTTTTGTACAGAAGTCTACGTGTCACGGCAAACAACGCTACAAAGCAGAGACCAGGTTTGGGATCGGGATCGAGGCTAAAATTTTGCCAGCATTTCCCGTCCCTTGGCCGAGATATGAAACCACGGTAGGCTCGCATTCTGCATATTGAGCCCCGGCGTAATGACGCCTTCGCGGATTAAGTCCCAAAATACGTCCAGGAAGATTACGGTTTCATCGTTGCTGAGGATATTCGAGGTTGCGCTGAGAGTGCGGCGGGTGCTCTGCGTGCCGGCCATCCGCTGATCGCCTGCGTCGTCGGCTTTAAAGCTGTCATCGATTGCCCGGTACAAAGCGTTCATGTCGGCTCTGGCATGATCTTTCTTGAGAAGAGCAACTACCCTGCTTCGGATATCGTCGTAAGTTCGCGCCATAAATGTGCCTTAAACTGCTGACAAGCGGAAATAATCACTCGATTACCTGTCGCAACGCGTGATAGTAGCACGTCCCCCGCGATTCGTTGCGCACTCACTTGGTGGTTGCCCTCGGAAATGAGCAGCCATCGTCAGCGAGAGCCTATCAGCAACGGTGAACTGGACACAAAAAAGGGAGCGCAACTCCTATTCAAAGCTGCGCTCCGCATTATAGAGGATAAGGGGATGGGCGGGGTTTAGGCGGGTGCGCCCGATGTGCGAGATTTGAAATGAGTCAATCCCGCGTTCGCGCCGCCGTCGCTGCAGGGTTGCAGAGTATCGGCGGTTTGACTGGTTGGCTGGGCCTTGGACGTCTGGACGGGCCAGGCGTTGTAGGCGGTCGCCACCGAGCGCAATGAATAGGAGGGTGGAGCGTAACGCGCTGAAACGTGTAGATAAGTGCAGAGAAGATCTTCCAAATTGCTCTCGCTGGTCTGTCCGTGACGCTGTTGCATAAACTTCGAAATCCCTTCCAATTAGTAACAGGGATAATTTACCAAATCCGAGGGAATAAGTCGCGGAAAAAAGGTGCTGGAAAGTGTCAACTGGTGACAACTTTAGTGGAGAATTGTGGTATAACTATGGTACAAGTGTTAGCGGGTAGTGCCAGAGTGTCCCATGCTAAACGGAGTTTACACCTACAACGTCGACCAGAAGGGTCGAATTGTGATGCCGAACCGATTTCGTGAAGAGATCGGCAACTCCTTTGTGCTCGGCGGCCATCCGAACGGCTACCTCGTGGCGGCGTCCTCCGCCGACCAGATTCAAGACAAATCGTCGATCCGCAGCTACGTGGACTGCCAGATTAAAGACCGTACGGGACGATTCGTCATTCCTTCGGCACTGCGGGATTACGCGGAACTCTGTGGGCATGATGAAGCGCAGGTTGTGGGAGTTGGGGACGAAGTCGAGATTTGGAACAAGCGAAAATGGGATAGTATGGCACGTCTCGGCAGTGCCCCGTCCCGTCCCGCTGTGGAAGACCCCCTCGCCGCCAACACGCGTATCAGGCGTCCTGAATCGAATTTTAATCCTGGCGCTAATCCCGCATCCAGCAGCACCTCCCAGTTTGGCTCCGGCTTTCAATCCGGCGGCTCGTCGCGTCCCTCGTTTCAGCAGCCCTCCTACGGACAGCAGCAACAGCCTTCGTATGGTCAGCAGCCTCCCGCCGGCGGCTTTCAGCACCAGTATACGCCGCGCTCTCAATACATGCCCGACCGGGCCGGAGTGCAGCAGAAATCTATCTACGGCCAGCCGTATATCGAGATCGACGGCTCGCTGGGCGTCAACGAAACTGACAAAGTCCTCGCCAGAATCGAAACGGCGCTGCGCGGACGTCCCCGCACCATTTTCCTCGACCTGCGCCGAGTGGATACGGTCGATGCGTCGTTCCTCCTCGCGATGGAGCCGACTACATATCAGCTTGCCGCAAACGGCGGCCGTCTGGCTGTCCTCACGGAGCGCCAAGATGTCGCCTCACTCATCCATCGCCTCTGTCCGCCGGCCCATACTCGCGTTTTCCCCGACCTCGAGCAAGCGCTCTGGTGGCTGGTTGATGAAGGCCACGCATAGCCTAACCGAGCTGCGATAGTACCTCGTAAAGTTGCGATGCCATATCGCGCCGCAGCATTCAACGAATGTTATTTCACTGAATATCAATGCGCCGCTTCGATTAAGCTTTAGGCATCCGCCGCCGCGCCATCGAAAAGCTACAGCCTACTCCTCACCCCGGCTTAATTGTTTAACCAAATGTCTGCCAAACCTCGGAGCTAGCCTAGATTATCACAGCGCCCCGTTAATTTCCTTCCCTTTCAGGAAAGTTGGCCGTGAGGCCAGATAGGGTCTACCGCTGCTTCAGGACCTGAACTTCCATCGGCTTGAGCTTCAGTGGCAAAACACTCGCGGGCCCATCGGATGCCCCGCCGTTCAGGTCAAGAACCTCGACCTCGCCCTTTTCCCGGCTTTCCACAACCGGCGCGCGAAACTTCGCGGCGTCGCTTTGATTGCCGTACAACAGCTTGAACTTCGAGCCGGGGGCATGCAAGCTGCCATCCACTATCGTATAGCCCTCGAAAGAAGCGTCTCGGCTCAAGTTCGCCGCGCAGACCACTTCCTGCCCTTCGTAGACTCGCGAAATCACTAAAATGCCCGGCGATACGTCCGAGACGCCGTAGCTGTAGCCGTCGTCTGAGGTCGGGCGGATAAACTGGCCGCCGCAGTGCAATGCTGGCTCATCGGCGCGCAGCTTTGCGATTGCTTTCAATTCCTGGTAAATCGGGTTCGCTTGATCGAACGCATGAGGCTTGCCCCAAAGCGATTCCCGCACCATGGAATCGTCCTGATGATTCTCGTCCTTGTGCCCGTCGAGTCCTTGCTCGGTTCCGTAGTAGACGCTCGGAATTCCAGCCATGCAGAACAGGCAAGCCAAGCCGACGATAACCTGCTCGTCGTCGTGGTCCACTCCCGTCCAGCCGAAGCGCGACGGCACGTCGTGGTTGTCCAAAAACGACACGTAGCAGCTCGCCAGATCACAAGCGCCGCCCATGCCGTTTTCGGCCTCGATGCGCTCGCGGTCACGGTACATGCGGGCGATATCCGCAGGCGTTTTGCCCATGCCCTTCAACGCTTCCGGCAGCACGTAGTAGAGAGGATAATCCTGCACCGCGTCCACACCGAACGGCTCGCAGGCCGAATCGCCGCCGTTGCGCAGGTACTTGGCAATCGTTTCCTCGTTGTCCCACACCTCGCCGAACATAAAGAAATTGCTCTTGCCCGCGCTGCTTGCGAAGCGCTTGATATTCTCCACAAACGAGCGTTCGAAGCGAGGCGACATAAACTTCAAGGTATCGATGCGGAACCCGTCCACATCGAACCGGGCGATCACATACTGATAAGCCCGCTCCATGATATCGCTGACCGCGTAGCGCCCGTTCTCGTCGCAGAACTCTCCATCAAGCGACTTGAAGGAGAAAAAATCCGCTTCCGGACGAACGTCGTTGTTGAATGTGCCTTTGCGCACGAACAGCTCGTCGCGACGCAGTTCCAGCGGCATCACGGCTGCATCGGGGTCGGCTTTCAGCGGGGCGGAGTCCCATTCAGGGTTCGGCTTGCCATGCTTGTCGCGCCAGCGAATCGGCATCGGCTCATCGCTCCAGTCGGCGTCGTTGCAATACTCCGTTTTCTTTTCGGATTTCGCCTCATGCCCGGACTGACGCTCTTTAACGTAGGCAAAAACATTGCCCGTGTGATGAAAAACGATGTCGAAAACAACGTACATGCCGTGCGCGTGGGCCGCATCCACCAGCGACCGCAACTCATCGTCCGCCTGCTCGGTGTCGTCGGCGTAGCGCGGCTCGGCGGTGAGAAAGTTTTGAATACCGTAGCCGTGGTAAGCGTCGTCGTCGTACTGGCAGTTCTTCAATGTCGGCGAAAGCCAGAGCGTGGTCACGCCCAGTGACTTCAGATACGCCAGCTTGCTTTTCACTCCCGAGTAAGAGCCACCCTGGAAACTGCCGTAGGGCGCGTCGTAAGGCTGATAATTCGGCTTGGCGCGCGGGTTATTGAACCGGTCGATGACAATCTGGTAGATCCACTGCTTGCGCCAATCCTCCGGAGAAGCGTGCAGCTTCAAGTGCCCTGCGGCGGCTTTTTCTAAGAGTGAGACAACTTCTTTATCGGCAAGAGAATTAGGCATATCTGGTTATCTTCTAACACCAATCATCTACATCTTGTGGGATAGTCCTATAAGCTGAACTTTAAGTTACCCAGCTTCAAGATGAATTATTCCATAGCACTGGGGCAAGCAGAAGCCCTTGGCAACGGAAATTCGTCGCCAAGGGCTTGTTCACCTTGTGCGATTTCTAAAAAACGCGCAAATTTTCGAGGCATGCCGGACCGCGCGAAAGCCGCGCCGCGCCGGAACCACTGCCAAGCGCACAAATTATTTAATCGGCTGAGGATCGCGCACGCAGCCAAGAAACAGCAGCGCGCCAGTGGCGTCGTCTCGGATGGCGCAGAGGAAGGGATGATCGACTCGAATCGTCAGGGGCTGCTGTAGGATTCGCACTGCCATAGCTCTATTGATTATCCCGGTGGCCGCCGTAGCTACTGTTCCTTTTTCGTCGACGTCCAGAGTCGTTTTATGGATCACGCTGCTGACATAAAGCGGCGTGCTCGACATCGGCGACAAGTCCGCTGCCGGGCTAAACACCCGGCGCATGCCGAGCGTGCTCAGGCTTTTTGCCAGGCCTGTCGAATAATCGAGATGGAAGCGCGGCAAAAATAGCTGCACGTTCGTACCGTGAAGCGACGACGTCAATCCGTCCCATTGTGCCGGCGTCATTGAGCGGGCGAGCGCGTCCAGGGAACGACCGGCGCGAGGCAGCACGACTACCATGCTGATTCCAGAGTGGCCGTAGGGCAAGGCGATAGCCTGAAATGCGTCCGTTTGCGCCGCCGGGAAAAATTGGGTTTGCGTCATCATCGGCAGCGTCTTCGCGGCGCCCGACGCAGTATGGAACGGCGCGCTCGTGGTATCCGATGCCTCGAACGGACTGTCCCAGCGTCCGTGGAAGTACACGGCGTCGGTCAGCACAGCGGACGCGCCGGCCAGGTCGGACTGTTGGACGATCGAATCGATCTTGCCCCGTGTTTGAGTCCCGACCCACTGGTTGATCGTCTTCGCCGCAGACGGCTGTCCAAAATCGAGCGTCGAGGCTCGCGCATCCAACTGCCGCCGGCACGCGGCGACATACTCCGGGCGCAAAGTAATGCCGCGATTACTCCAGAGCGCGTTTGCGACAGTGATATCGACCGACGAGCCCGCCGCCCCGCTGTGCGCCAGCAGCCAGTACCGCATAGCAGCGGCTTGCCCGAGCGCGTCCGGCTTGGAGTTGCCGGTTTGAAGCGTATTGTCGATCTCGGCGAGCGTTTGACCGCCTGCTCCGGCGGCCAGCATGCTGACAGCCTGGTCGATAGATAGCGGCGAGAGGAAAACATTGCCCGTGCTTGCATTGCCCTCTACGGCATGCAGGAGGTTGAAGGCGAACGCGTTCTCGTGCGCGGCGGCCTGCCGCACTGTGGGCGTGGCGACGGGAGCGCTTTGATCCGGCAGCAGCGGCGCGGACGGAATCAGAGCCGCTAAAAAAGCGGCGGCGGCGATTAGGCGGCGAGCGTGCATAAGTATCCTCCCAATCTTCGGCAGCTAGGTTTTGATTCAGCGGAGCAGGGCTTCAGTGCGGCGAAGCGGATAAGAAAAAGCCTCTTTGCCAATAATTAACAAAGAGACTGACCGATATCCGTCGCTATTTGTTCCTAGCAAAACGCCGAATCCCGACGAGCTGAGAACTCCGCTCAATCCAAACGCGTCAAACACGACTCGGCGCGGCAGCGATTATCGGCTCGCCGCGCTCGTCCACGGGCTCATACCGCGTGTTGCGTCGAGCGGGAATAAACCCGGCGTCGGTAATTAGCCGCTCCATCTCCTCGATAGGAACCGCGAACGTGCACCCGGCCTGGGAGACGACGTTCTCTTCCATCATCGTCTGCCCAAAATCATTGACGCCGTACCGCAATGAAATCTGCCCGATGCGCGGCCCCTGCGTCACCCATGACGCCTGGATATTGCTGAAATTGTCCAGCATCACGCGCGCAATCGCGATGGTGCGCAGGTAATCGAACGCCGGGGCGCGCGTGCCGCCGAGCTCGGTGCCGTCGGGCTGGTAGTTCCACGCCGCGAAAGCCGTAAACCCGCCGGTCTCATCCTGCAATTCGCGCAGCCGGATAAAATGCTCCACGCGGTCTTCCACCGTATCCACGCTGCCGTACATCATCGTGGCCGTGGATGGCAGCCCCACCTTGTGCGCCACGCGCATGCAGTCGATCCACTCGTCAGCGGTGTCCTTGTAGGGCGAGATATGCTTGCGCACTCGGTCCGTCAGAATCTCCGCGCCGCCACCTGGAATCGAGCTGAGGCCCGCCGCTTTCAAGCGAGTCAGAGTTTCTTCCATCGTCAGCTTGGAAATGTTCTTGATATAGATCAGCTCGGCGGGCGAGAACGCGTGGCGGATTACACCAGGGAAGCGGTCTCGAATCGCCGACAGCAACTCCTCGTACCACTCGATCTTGAGCTTCGGGTTTAATCCCCCCTGCATCAGAATCTCGACGCCGCCCACCGAAACCAGCTCTTCGATCTTCTGGAAAATCACCTCACGCGGCAGTACATAGCCGCCCTCAGCGCCGGGAATACGATAAAAGTTGCAAAACGAGCAGCGCACCCAGCAGACATTAGTGTAATTGATATTGCGCGCGACCACGTAGCTGACAATCGGCTTCGGATGCTTCTGCCAGCGCACATAGTCCGCCAGCGCGGCCAGCTCGACAATATTGTTGTGGTGAAACAAGCGGATGCCGTCATCGGCGGACAACCGCTCGCCGCCGTAGACCTTATCGACAATATCGCTGATATCGGTATCGCGGGTAATCGGCAGGGGAGCAGTTTCGCCAATGCCGCTTTGCGCCGGATTGGTCAGTGTAGTCGCCATAATTAGGTTCGCCTCTTCACTTTTGCCGCATACGCCCAACATTGTGCAATCATTCACAATGTGCTTGCTTATTCGATCTTACCTGGGAGCGGCGGGCATGTCAAACAGAGTGCGTTTGCTTACCAGCTTAACACTCGGCGGGCGTCATGGGTTCCGTCGCCGACTCAGGCCGCTAGCCGGGCAGAGTGCGATGATGGTTCGTTCTGGCGCGAGCGTAAATCGTGGCGCAAAGCACGATTAAACCGGCCAGCATCGCCAGCCAGAGCGGCGCGTGCAATCCCACCGTAGTTAAGAGTATCAGAGCGACCGCCCCGCTGAAGGTCACCATCATCGGCCTGCGCAGGAACATCTCTAAAACAGCCGACTGGATCATCGAGATCGACAGCAGCCACAAGGCCGTCCCGCCGCCGACCATCAGCACCGTCGCCGTTAATTCGCGCTCGGGCACGCCTCCCGCCGCTTCGCGCACCGCTCGGAACAAACCGGAGCTCATTAACAGAAGCCCCAGCACCAGCGGCAGATGGCTATAAACAATCGACTGGCCGCTGCTGACCACGTTCTTGATGCGCGGGTTCTTGATAAAGCCGATATAAAGCCACCAGGACGCTAGCGTATAGCAAAACGCCAGCGCGCCGTTCAGCAAGCCCATCGGCTTCAACGCAGCATCCTTCATTCCGATGATAATAAATTCGAGCGCCGCGCCGATTACGATGCTGATGAGAATGCTCAACCGGTCCTGGACACGCGACGGGTTCAGCGGGAAACGCTTGAGCGCGGCGCGCCCAAACCACGGCACCGCCATATCCGTGGCGAGTCCCACCGCCCAGAGAATATACTTCGCCACGCCCGGAACCCAGATCGACGCGATCCAGCAAGCGATGCCTACGCTAAAGCCCCAAAGATAAAAATCGATGATCTTTCTGGCGGGAGGCACAACGGCACGGGTGCGCACGTACATCAGAAGCATCGAGCCGCGGCTTAAGCAATAGCCTGCGGCGAACAGCGCTCCCGGCGCATGGTTTTGCGCGGCGCTGGCGCTCGCCACCATAATAATTAAGCCGAACATCTGCGCGAACGTGAGCAGACGCTGTCCCAGATCATCGGCGTCGAAGCGAGTCATGAACGCGTTGTAGCCGGACCACGACCACCAGAACGGCACCAGCAGAAGCGATAAGCGCATTATCCCGCGCCAGGTAGCGTGGTCGGCGGCGGTGGTGCACAACTCGCTGAACGCGACCGCGTAGACCAGATCGTAGACCACTTCCAGCCACTCGCCGCCACTATCGCTACGCGAGCGCAGCAATCGCGGATGCACCGATTTGATCGGCGAGGACCAGATTTCGTCGTCCTTACGCCGCTCGACAGCCCCGCCGGACTGCAGCCGCGAAGGCGCGGAGCGTTCGGGCAGAGAATGAGGATTGGAGCGCCCCCGATTCGCGCTCGGCGTGCGCTGCTGCGGGTCGTTGGAATGCAGTGCCGGTTTCGTCATAGCTTGTTCAGGCTATTTTATAGATTATGCTTGGCCGGACGCAACGTCACCTCGCCATTCACCGAGAGAACGCCAGCAGGCGTTGCCGCTCTGGTCCAGCCAAAAAATTAGGGGTGAACATCTGTTTACCCTGATTTTGCGTATTGCATTGCTGGGAAAAGCAGCGGTATAATGCCTGAGCGTTTGCCGCTAGGCCGCTTTTCAAGCGAATCAGCGGGCAAAAGCACTCTGGTTTGGTAGCTCAATTGGTTAGAGCGCTGCCCTGTCACGGCAGAGGTTGCGAGTTCAAGTCTCGTCCAGACCGCCAAAGATTAACACAAAAAGCGCCTAGCTTAACAGCCAGGCGCTTTTTGTGTTTTGCGCCGCGCGTTCCGCCGAATTCTTTCTTTAATCAGATGAAGCGCATTCTTCAGCGAGATTTAACAGGCGAAGACACTCAACTCTGGTGCCTGGGGTTGCTTCTAGTCCACCGTCGCCCGTTGAGCGCCGCCGAGCGGGCGGAGATACGAAGCTACAGCCGTGGCAGATGGCGCTTTGCTTGGTTCACCCTTCTCCTGTTGCCGTTGCTCTTTGCGGTTTTTCTGGCAGCGATAGCGATCAATCGAACACTGATTGACTCCCTCCCGGCAGATTTGGGAGTCTTTGCTTTCATCATTGGCCTGACAGCTATCGCCGCACTCTTTCTGGTGACAAAAGAGGCTTTCGGTCGCCGGCGTCTGACGCTTCGAGACCTTGAATGCAATGAAGTCCTTGTGTTTTCCAACCGCGATGAGATTGCCGTGCAAATGGTCGATGCAACCAACGTCGAGAATTCGGAGCGCACGGCGGAAGTGCTGAGCGGGTCTGGCCGCCTGTGGAGCGTGCAAAGCTGCCGCACTAGCGACTGGCGGATCGTGGAAACGCTGAGCGCGGGCAAAACACCCGAATCGGCGCTGGAACACTACGATCAAATCCGCTCATTCCCCGACGGAGCCACGCAGCGCGATTTTTCCCTTGCAGAATCAAAAGAGCTGAAGCAGTACATTAAGCGCCTCTGGACCAAGCCGCTACCGCTGGTGACCGGCCTCACGCTCTGGGCGGGAGTGGCTGCCTTCGCGCTAATTACTTCGCCTTCTCACCCGATGTCTCTTGGCGATAAGATGTCGGCCTCGGCTTTGCTGATTTTGGGGATCTGCTTGGATATCTTTTATTGCGTGAGGGTACGGCACGCTCTACGCCTCCGCGCCGATCTGAGGACTGGGGTCATTCAGGCCATTGTCGGTCAAGACGACTTTATCGACGAAAACGGAATCGCCGCCAGCCGAACCACCTCCTTGGAGCGGCTGCCCGTATCAGGGATGATTTGGGCATTCAACGGCCATCCACTCGGTTGGCGTCTGACGTCCCCCGACTAATTACGCGAAGTCGAACTGGTAGCACTAGAGAGAGGGCTTGCATTTTGCTGGTACCGGCGGCATAATATACGGGCTGCTTGGAGCAGAGCGCTAGCCAATCCGGGCGGATGGCGCAGCGGTAGCGCGTCTCGTTTACACCGAGGTGGCCGGGGGTTCGAATCCCTCTCCGCCCACCAAAAATTCTGCACCGGCATCGCCTCAGCATCGGCATGCCGCCTTAGCTCAGTTGGTAGAGCAGCGGACTGAAAATCCGCGTGTCACTGGTTCGAGTCCGGTAGGCGGCACCAGATCATAAAGCCCACGGCGCAGCAAACTCTGCGCCGTGGGCTTTTTCGTGCCGGCCTCTCCGCCGTCTACAAACCTTCACCCGGTCTGCCGATAAAATGACTAGGTGACGCCACGCATCTCCATGTCCACTCCCAAGCGCATAAAACCTTATTTTTGCATCGGCTATGGCGGCGCGCCTTC
>CAXSEA010000086.1:0-13294 GCA_964235675.1 uncultured Armatimonadales bacterium
TCAATTTGCTAGACTAAAATAAGGAACTCCCACATGCTGCACCTTTCCAAGCCCTCCGTTGCGCTTGCCGCGTTTTTCCTTTCGACCGCCTGCCTTTTCGGCGTTCACTCACCCTCCGCGCAAGCAGCCACCGGCGACCGGCGAAAGCGTTCTGTACTCGTTCACGGGCGGCAATGACGGGGGGCAGCCGCGCTCCGGCTTGGCGGCGGGCCCCAACGGCGTTTTCTACGGCTCTACCATCGAAGGCGGCGCGAACAATGGCGTCCTTTACAGTATCGACCTCACCGGCAAGTACACCGTGCTCCATACCTTTGGGGACGGGAGCACGCCGAATGACGGCAACAAGGGTTTCGCGACGCCGATTTTCGGCAGCGACGGCACACTCTACGGAGTTTGCCAGCGGGGGGAGTGGACGACTTCGGCACCATCTACAAAATGACCCCGGACGGGAAGTACAGCATTCTCTATATGTTCAAGGGCGGATCCGATGGTGGCCGTCCAAGTAGCCCGCTCTCGTTTGGCAAGGACAGCAAGCTGTACGGGACTAGCTTGGGTGACCCGGCGACGAGTTCTACCGATGATGGCTCCATTTTCAGCATTAACACGGATGGCTCCGGGTACATCGTCGAGTACAGGTTCAACAGTACGAAAAACGTCTCCAAAGTCGGCGGCAATCCCGAATCCGGCCTGGGAGCAGTAAGGTAATGTACGGCGTCACTTTCGGCGGCGCAGGAGGTAGCGGAACGCTCCATGCCTTTACGCCCGATACAAGCAGCAGCGGCGGCTCGCTGAAAGTGCTGCACGCTTTCGGCGACGGCAGTGTCGCTAACGATGGGTTCGAGCCTTTTTCGGACACGCTGCTGGTCGATTCCGCCGGTAATATCTACGGCGATACGGCAAACGGCGGCGCAAACGGTCAAGGAACTGTTTACCGGGTGACTTCAAGCGGCACCGAGACTATCCTGCACAGCTTCGACCCTGCCGCTTTCAGCACCGAGGGCGGCGCGCCGTCCGGCGGAGTTGTCTTCGGCAACGACGGCAACTTGTACGGCGTAGCGCAAAGCGGCGGGCCGGACAACACGGGGACCGACGAGGGCGAGGGAAACGGTTGCATCTATAGCATAAAGCCCGACGGCACCAACTACAACCCGGCCGTTTATGCTTTTAAGGGGGCGGCTGTTGTAAACACGGATGGTTCCACGCCAAACGGCCCGCTACTGAAAGACAGCGACGGCAATTTTGTCGGCACGACGTTTGCCGGTGGCAAAGAAGGCAGTGACAACTTTACTTACGGCACGCTCTTCGAGTACCGATTCGCAGACGCGGCCACCGGCTTGAAATCGGTAGTGCTCTCGCCGACTAGCACAGAAGGCGGCTCCGCTGCCACCACGACCAACCGGGTCTTCTGGAACGGCAACGCGCCCGTTAGCAAGAAGGTGACCCTGACCAGCAGCAACACCGCTGTCGCCACGGTGCCCGCGAGCGCCACCATCTCGTCGGGTTCCATCTCCCACGTGTTCACGATCACGACCAAAAAGGTGACCAGCACCCAGACGGTGACGATTACGGCCACGTCAGGTGGGATAAGCAAGACCGCTACGCTGACCGTTACCCCATAGCGCCGATCAACAGAAAACCCCTGCCGCGAAGCGAAGAGATGCTTTGCGGCAGGGGTTTTTTATGTGGTTCCAGCTGCATTACGGAGGGCTTAAATTTCATAGCAAAACATTCTTGCGACGGTATACTGGACAATATCGCCTATTTCGTTATTTTGATCATGTTTAATGACCGCAGGCAGCTTGATTCACCCGAACGCTGCTGGCACTTATGTCAAGGAGATCCGCCATGTTTCGCCCGTTAAATCCACGCTCCGCCCTGAGCGCCGCATTCCTACTTCTCGCTGTACCCGGCCTCGCCTTCAGCTTTGGCGCTTCGCCCGCACAGGCGGATCTCTCGGAATCGATCCTCCACACCTTCGGTGCCTCAAGCGACGGCGTCTATCCGTCCTCGGTTCTGGTGCAAACCTCCGATGGAGCGCTCTGGGGAACTACCGAGGATGGCGGGACCGCCGGTGACGGAACCATCTACAAATACACCGCCGACGGCAAATATAGCGTCGTGCACAACTTCGGCGACGGCAGCGTGCGAAACGACGGCGCCGAACCCTACGACGCCCTGACCGTCGGCCCCGACGGCAATTTGTACGGCACCACGCTAGACGGCGGCGCGAACAGCGACGGCACCGTTTTCCAGATCACGCCGGCCGGTGCCGTTACCATCCTGCACTCGTTTATGGGAAACATCGGCGGCGACGGCAGCGGCCCGATCGCGAGTCTCACATTAGGCCACGACGGCAAACTCTACGGCTCGACCTTCTATGGCACCGATATCAACGACCAGGACAATGTCACGCCAAATGATCCCGTCGACGGCACCCTCTTTAGCATCAATACCGACGGATCGGGCTACGTCGTCCAGTACCGCTTTTATCAATCGACCACCAGCACCGTCGGCATCGTCCCGCGTGGCATTCTAACCCCTGCCTCGGGCTCGAGCACAGTGCTTTACGGCACCACATCCGAAGGCGGCGCGGGTAATCAAGGCACTGTGTTCGCGTTCACCCCCGGCGCGACCGACGGCAGCGGCACGCTGAAGGTATTGCACTCCTTCGACGACGGCACCACCCCCAATGACGGCTTTCAACCGCTCGACGGTCGCCTGACCTTGGCCCCATCCGGTAATCTGATCGGCCTCACGTTCGGCGGCGGTGAGTACAACGGCGGCGTAATGTACATGCTCGCCACGGACGGCAGCTCGTACAGCATCCTCCATGCCTTCGGGAACGGTACCGACGGCACCCAGCCTGACGACGGCCTGACGCTCGGCAGCGACGGTGCCTATTACGGTATTGCGGAAACGGGAGGCACAAGCGACGCCTACGGCGTCGTTTTTCGCGCAATGCTCACCGGCTCCAGCATCAACTACTCCGTCGCCTATAACTTCACAGCCGCCAATGGCAGCGGCGCAGGCCCGCTCGGCAAGCCCTATGAAGACAGCGACGGCAACCTGGTCGGCGGAACCATGTACACCGGCGACGAATCCGGCGACGGCGTCCTCTACAAACTACTCGCCGGTCTTCCGAACCCGGTGGATATTGCATCCCTGACCTTGTCGCCCACTACGGTCAGCGGCGGTCAGTCGAACTCCACCGGCACGATTACGCTCAATAGACCCGCTGGTACCTCGGGAGCCGTCATCGACCTGGCCGTCAGCCAGAATGCGCAGAGCGCCGCGTCGGTCCCCGCGTCGATCACGATCGCGGCCGGACAGGAGACTGGGACGTTCACGGTCACCAGCCATGCTCTTGCTTCCACCGTTACCGGCGTGATCTCCGCCAGCTACAACAACACGGCGGCCCACGCAAACCTGACTATCAATTCGCCGTACCCCACGCCAGGCACTAACGGCACCCTCAAGGCACTTTATCTTTCTCCATCCAGCACCGAAGGCGGCACCTCCACGACGGCAAACCGCGTCTTCATTCATGGCACTGCCACTGCCGATACCTTGGTGCAGCTTTCGAGCAGCGATCCATCGGTAGCGACCGTGCCTTCTTCGTTCACTCTTAAAGAAAACACATCGTCCCACCTGTTTACCATCACCACCAAACCGGTCACTTCGACAACAAAGGTCACCATCAGTGCGACGGAAGACGGCGTCACAGACACAGCCACGCTTACCGTCACGCCGTAGCAGGGCCGACCTCAAAACAACGCCGGGCCGCGAATGAGCTTTCGCAGCCCGGCGCTTTTTATATCGACACCTCTGATCCCGCATCCTTTTGCCGTTCCAACGATCTGGGTACAACACGCACGGCAAAAATGCGGGCGCTTTGTCGCGCCCGACATGCGCGCACTTTAAAAGAAGGTCACACTCCCTCATGGAATATCGCCACCTCGGCAAGTACGGCGTCAAAGTCTCCGAAGTCGCCCTCGGCTCCTGGCTCACCTATGGCAACGCCACCGAAGACGAAACCGCTACCCGCTGCATCGACAAAGCCTACGATCTCGGCATCAATTTCTTTGACACCGCTAATGTCTACGCCCGCGGCGAGTCCGAGAAAGTCGTCGGCCGCGCCCTCGCGAAATACCCCCGCGACTCCTACTTTCTCGCCACCAAAGTTTACTTCCCGATGGGCGACGGCCCTAACGACAAAGGCCTGTCCCGCAAGCACATCTTCGAGCAATGCCACCTGTCGCTTGAGCGCCTCGGCACCGAGTATATCGATCTCTACCAGTGTCATCGCTACGATGAGGACACGCCCCTCGAAGAAACCCTCCGCGCTTTGGAGGACTTAACGAACCAGGGAAAAATTCTCTACGCTGGAGTCTCCGAATGGAGCGCCGGGCAGATTGCCAACGCGATGGACATTATCCGCGACAACAAGTGGCACCCGCTCGTCTCCAACCAGCCGTACTATAATATGCTCGCCCGAGACATCGAGGAATCCGTCATCCCCGTTTCGGAAAAAGAAGGCCTCGGCCAAGTCGTCTTCTCGCCGCTTGCGCAAGGCGTCCTCACCGGCAAATACAAGCCTGGCGAAAAACCCGCCGAAGGCACCCGCGCCGCCGACCCCAAGCAAAACACCTTCATGGGCACTCGAGGCGTCCTCGACGACGCCCAGCTCGCCCGAGTCCAAAACCTGATCCCCATCGCCCAGGAAGCAGGCCTCACCATGTCCCAGCTCGCCCTGGCCTGGTGCCTGCGCCAGAAAAACGTGAGCAGCGTCATCATCGGCGCTTCTAAACCCGAGCAAGTAGAAGATAACGCGGGCGCGTCGGGCAAAAAGCTCACCGACGACCAACTCACGCGCATCGACGAGGCGCTGAAAGGCTAAGAACCCATCCGGCCTTTCAGGCCACCTTCCCTGTAGGGAAGGAAATATAAGATAGCCCTTTGCTACAAGGTGTCTAAGAACATGGCCGTAGACTTTTCCTTCCCTCCAGGGAAGGTGGCCTGAAAGGCCGGATGGGTTCCGGAAACTCCCATGAACAACATACTCAACAACAACCTGAAAGTTACCTATCTAGGCCACTCCACGTTCCTCTTCGACACGCCCGGTGGTAAGCGGCTCATCATCGACCCCTGGCTTAAGGGCAACCCCATGGCCCCCGAGCAGTACAAAACCAACGATGTCGGCGCGCTCGACTACATCCTCATCACCCACGGCCACTACGACCACATTGGCGACGCCGTCGAGATCGGCCTGCACACCCAGGCGCTGACGGTCGCCGTCTTTGAAACCACCCTCTGGCTCAACAAAAAAGGCGTCACCCACACCGCGCCGATGAACAAGGGCGGCACGCACCAGCTCGAAGGCAGCGAAATCAAAGTGACCATGGTGCATGCCGACCACTCCTGCGGCATCACCGATGACGACGGCTCCATCATCTACGGCGGCGAAGCCTGCGGCTACGTCGTCGAGTTCGAGAACGGCTACAAAATCTACCACGCCGGCGACACCGCCGTTTTCGGAGACATGGAGCTGATCGCCGACCTCTACGCTCCCGACTTGTGCCTGCTCCCCATCGGCGACCGCTTCGTCATGTCCCCCAAAGAAGCCGCCCGAGCCATCACCCTCTTAGGCGCAAAGCAAATCATCCCCATGCACTATGGCACCTTCCCACTCCTCACCGGCACACCGGAAGCCCTGCAAAACCTGATCGGCGAGCAAAGCGTTTCGCTGCTAACGCTGCAGCCGGGCGAAGTGCTGGAGTAAAGCCAACCCTATCCGGGCTCTCGCCCACCTTCCCTAAAGGGAAGGAACTCTATATCAAGCTAAAACACTCTATATTCAATGCATTCAGACGATAAGCCAATAAAGCTCATCGTAGAGTTCCTTCCCTTTAGGGAAGGTGGGCGAGAGCCCGGATAGGTCCGCCAAGGACAAGGCGCACAAATGAAACTAGCCACAGCCGCTCAAATGCGCGAAATGGACCGCCGCGCCATCGAAGAGTTTGCTGTTCCCAGCATTCTCTTGATGGAAAACGCCGCGATCCAAATCGCCGACGCCGTCGCCCAGCGCCATGGCCGCGCGAAAACCTTCGCCGCTGTCTGCGGCACCGGCAACAACGGCGGCGACGGTATGGCGGTAGCCCGCCATCTCACCAGCCGCTACGGCTATCGCGGCGCGATCTGGCTCTGCGCCGAACCGGGCAGCGACCATAAGCCCAGTCCCGACGTGGACGCCAACCGCGCTATGGCCGAAAAATTCGGCATCGCCGTCCGCCGCACCGACGACCCGGAATTCGAGCCTGAGCTATCCCGCGCCGACATCGTCCTCGATGCGCTCCTCGGCACCGGCGCGCACGGCAATCCGCGCCCCGCCTTCGCGTCGGCCATCCACGCAATCATGCAGCACGCCCAGGGGAAGGTTGTCGCCATCGACATCCCCAGCGGCGTGGACGCCGACACTGGCGTCGTCTATGATCCCGCCATCACCGCCGAAATGACCGTCACGCTCGGCGTATCGAAAATAGGCCTGCACCTCGCGCCCGCCTACGACCACACCGGTCAAATCGTCGTCGGCGATCTCTGCTACCCGCCGCAAATCCTGGCCGCGCACGCCGGCCTCACTGCAACCGCGCTGCTGACGGATAAAAAAGACGTCGCCGAATGGATTCCCCTTCGCATCCAAACCCGCGACAGCAACAAATCCACCTATGGCTCCGTCGCCCTCTTCGCCGGTTCGCAAGGCTTTGCCGGCGCGGCCACTTTATGCTGCCTCGGCGCGGCTCGGGCGGGTGGGGGATTGGTCACCCTCGGCGTCCCCGAAGGCCTGCTCGACGTGATGATGGCCCGCGTCCCCGACGTCATCATGACCCGTGGCTTTCTCGACACCGGCGGACGCCAATTCCGCCGCGCCGCCGTAGAGCAGGCGCTCAAGTTCGTGGAGAAGATGGACGCCGTCGGCCTCGGCCCTGGCCTCAGCACGGAAGGCGCGGAAGTGCAGGGCTTTGTCCTTGATTTCATCCGGCAATGCCCCAAGCCGATGATAATCGATGCCGACGCTCTCACCATCTTGGCTCACTCCGCCGACGATCACGGCGCATCCATCCTGAAATCCCGCACCGCCCCGACGATTATCACCCCGCACCCAGGCGAGATGGCCCGCCTGCTCGGCTCCAGCAGCAAGGAAGTACAAGCCGACCGCTTAGGCAGCGTGCGACGCGCCGCCGAAAACTTCGGTTGCGTCGCCCTGCTCAAAGGCGACCGCACCCTGATCGCCGCGCCCGACGGCCGCTTAGCCATTAACGAAACCGGCAACGCGGGCATGGCCAGCGGCGGCATGGGCGATGTCCTCACCGGTATTACAACGACGCTTCTCGCCCAAATCCACGATCCCTTCCGAGCCGCCGCCGCCGCCGCCTATGTCCACGGCCTCGCCGGCGACCTGGCCTCCCAAACCCACGGCAAACCCGGCCTCATGGCCTCGGACTTAGCCGAATTCGTCCCCGACGCCATCACGCACTGCCTGGCCGAAGTCAGCAAGTAACCGCGGTATCACCCTGCAATTCGGAAATTATCTGAACTCCCCTCCTTTTCCAAGGAGGGGCTGGGGGAGGTCCGGTTTAGCGAGGCGTTTTGTGTGTGGCTAAATCTCCCCTTACCCCTCCTTGGAAAAGGAGGAAAATCAGAATACGCCTTGCTTTCGGGACTTTTTCTAAACCCTATAATGGAAGCCACCAAAAAGCGCTAGTTCAAAATTTTGTCCTAATACCTCGCCGCAGTCAACGCGACCCGGACCAAGTGCAACGCCAAGCACATCTCGCACACCGGTGCCGCCAAGTCGCTGGAGCAGCTTCAGCAAAACGGTTTTCTCGTCCGCGACAAATCCGGCCCCGGCTTCGCGGTGTTCCGGCTGCTGATGTCGCGCGAGCAGTACGTCGCCGGCACCATTCAAAGCTTGTCACAATCCGTCCTGCGCAAAAGCCTCGCCGACATCTTCCCCGCCCTCATCGGCACCTTGGTCCGCAAAGCCACCCATTCCGAATCCGTAGACCCTTTGCAATCAGAGGACTTGGATTCCGCCGATGCAGCCGCCGCCCCTTATACTCTCGGTTCGGCGGAAGAGATCGAAAAATTGGCCTGCGTGATCGCCGATCCCAACAACTCTCACCTTAAAGCCTAAACCGACGCACTCATCGGAATCAGTGTAGTGACAGGAGAATTAAGCGCGGGTACGCTCCGGCACCGGCCGTACTGCATCATCTACTTAGCTGAAGCCCGCTAAACTCCGTCAGCTGATAATCTTCTGAGCTGCCTGAGAGCGAGAGGGGTAATGACAATGACGCTCAGAATCGCGCAGCTTAAAGAGATTCCGAAAAGCCCCATGATTTGTTGAACGAGACCGTAGCTGGCATGGGGCAGAGCAAAGTAAACGCCGACTGCGGCAAGCGCCGCGAAGCATAAGCAGACAGCCACAATCGAGGCGTGGTAGTGCCGCGCTTTGTAGAGCGCGATTGCCGCGCCGACACCGTATCCAACCCACAACCCTTGGGGCGCAACCATCGCGGGCAGGAGAATGTACAACCCATCGTTTAGCAGTTGGGGGTAGAAGAGCGTATCGCGGGCAAACTCCAGTAGCGGCAGGATGATTGCCCCGGCAACCGCTGGCAGGCAGCCGCCAAGTAAGACAAGCCGCGCCAGTTTACCGAAAGGCGTTTCGTCGTCCATCCAAGCATTCTACTGAACCTGCTCGCCCGGTGAGCAGGTTCAATGCGAAAAAAGGCCGCGCGGGCCGAGCGCCCTGAATCCTACAAAGCCACGCCAATCGCGCTCCTACTCCCGATAAAATGCCGCAGCACACCCCGCACGAGCATTTGCCGCTGTCCGGGATCGTCCGTCACCACCTGGACAAAGCAGAGCGACATCTCGTCGGTGGTCTGCTCGCCGAACTTAACTTCCTTGGGCGGCACGTTCGGGTTGTAAGGGTTGTCCGATGAGTTGTCGTACCGCGCCGTCATCACCAGCCGAGTCCCGGCGGGCAAATCCACCGGCGTTTTGTAGCGGTACTGATCCTGCCAGTTGAAGTTCCAATCCTTCACGTAGATCATCGGCTTCACCGTGCCGTCGGGCAGGTACGCGTCCACCTTCATCTGACGGCCCAACAAATGCATGTGCGGGATAATCCCGATCGCCTTGCAGGCCACCGGCAGCGTGAAGTCGGCGGTCAGCTTGTAATTGGAATCGCCGGCCGGAATATCGATCCGCGAGTTCCAAAGCGGGATGCCGGAGGTCACCGCCGTCACGGGAGCCTTAGAGAAATAGATGCCGAGCTGCGAGCGGTCGGTCTCCGGCTTGCCGCTAGGATGGTAATGCATCTGCAAGACCACATCCGAGCCGCCCGCCATATAATCGGCGACTCCCCGCGGCCAGTCGTGCGGGGCCGCGCCCGGCGCCCAGCCGCCGAGCACGCCCGTCGGCAAGAATCCCGGCCCGCCGAAGCTGCGGTAGCCCGCGCCGGGGTCCGACGCATCCAGCTTGGCGCTCGCCACATGCCGATTGTCCAAATAAACGATGCAGTGGTGCACCACCTTCGGGTTGCCGGGCCGAATCTCAATCGCGGAAACAAACCGGTCGTCCGCAATCCCCGACGGCAGCACGAAGCACTGGTAAATGTCGTTGCCGTCCGCCGGAATCTTGTACGCCTCCGGCATGGTCAAAATCAGGTCAGGCTTGCGCCCCATCGACCACGCCCCCGCCGGAAAACTCGGCGCGGGCGGCAACGCGGCTGGGTTGCCTTCCGGCGCGTTTTCAGCCGCCCAATTCTTCAATGTGCCGATTTGCGCGGCGGTCAGTAAACGCGCGTGGTCGAAATTGCCATACCCCGGCGCGGCGTGCCACGGCGGCATCACCCGAGACTGCGTCACCACCGCAATCATATCGGCATGCGCTTTCGCCTGCGCGTAGCCGGTCAGCGTAAACGGAGCCACTTCCCCCGTCCGGTGGCACGTGACACATTGCGCGTTCAAAATCGGCGCGACGTCATGGGCGTAAGTCACCGGCGTCTGCGCCCCGACGTTGTGCTTGGATGAAACCGGCAGGGCGGCGTGGGTGGTTGCTAAAACCAGGCTGAGCGCGGCAGTGGCAAGCGCCGACAACAGCGGCAAAGAAGCGGAAACTTTATGAGGCGACTTCATATTATCATTATAACGCGATTGCCCGCGCGCGGCGTTCCTGAAAAAAGCGCCCCCATCTTTGGGCCGTAAAAGTTGAAACACTTAAGCATGAGCAGCGCTTCGCGCGATACCGGTGTGGATGCGGATGTAGCCATAGTCGGAGCCGGCCCCGTCGGTTTGACCCTCGCCTGCGCCCTGGCGCAACTGGAAGTGCGCGTGCGCGTCATCGAGAAATCCGCCGGCACAAAAACCCAGCCGCGCGCCGCCATCATTTGGCAGCGCGCTGAAGAGGATTGGGGGCGGCTGGGCGTCATGCCGCGCGTTCTTGAGCAGGCCAACCCACTCTCGGGCATCGACGTCCACCACGGCGGCAAACGCCTCGGCGGCATCGACCTGGGGCAAATTCCCAGTGAGTATCCGCACCCCTTGATTTTGGAGCAGCACATTACCGAGCGCCTGCTCGTAGACCGCCTGCGCGAGTTCGGCGTCGAGGTCGAGTGGAGCACCGAGCTAGTTGACCTTGCCCTGGAGAATCACCGCGCCGTCCTTGAGACTGAGCAGTCCGGCAAGCGCAGCCAAATCGAAGCCGGTTGGGTCGTCGGCTGCGAAGGCTCCCGCAGTTTGGTGCGCGAGCGCGCCGGAATCGCGTTCCCCGGCCACCGGCGCGACAACCTGCAATGCCTCACCGTCGATGCGATCCCTGAGTGGCACTATCCCGAAGGTGACCGCTCGCGCGGACGCTTTTTCCTCGCCCCCAACGTCGCTCTCGGCTGTTTCCCGCTGCCCGGCTACGACGGCCACGCCTACCGTTTCTACGCCTTCGCCGCCGACGAGCGCCCCAGCCGCGACACGGAGAACCCCACGCTCGAAGAGATGCAAGCGCTGATCGCCCGCGTCGCCGACGCGCCCGAGCTCAAGCTCACTCTCACCGAGCCGCGCTGGCTGGGACGCGCCCGTTTCCAGGATCGCATCGCCGAAACCCTCCGCCGGGGTCGCGCCCTGCTCGCCGGAGACAGCGCGCATGTTTGGGCACCGATCTCCGGCCACGGCATGAACACCGGCATTCTCGGCGCGTGCAACCTTGGCTGGAAACTCGCCGCCGTAGTAAAAGGTGAAGCCCGCGAAGCGCTGCTGGGCACCTACTCGGACGAGCAGATCGCCGCAGCGAAAACAATCCTGCGCGAGACCCGCCTGGACTTCGTAGAGAATATTCACCCCGCCCCAACCCTAAATCTACTGGCAAGCGTCCTCCCCGGAGCGCTGCGCCTGGAGCTGTTGCAGCGCTGGATAGACGCCACCCTCAGCTCAATCCCGCTTACGCACCACGGCGACTCGCTCCTTGCCCCCGCGTTCGGCGAACACGCCCATCTTGCCGCGCCTTCCGGCAAGCCGTTAAACCTGCGCTCAGGCGACCGCTTCCCCTTCCACGAGCTAAACGCGAGCCATCTCTCCGGCTACGATCGCTGGAACCTCCTGCTTGCCGCTCCCATCGGCATTGATTCCGGCGAATTCGAGCAAGCGCTAACGTCCTTGGACGCCATCGCCGGACAATACCAAGCAAAAATCTCCGCCGCGCATCTTCCTTGCTCCGCAAAGGATCACGCTTACACAATCCTGGTTCGCCCCGACAGCCACATCGGTCACATTGGTCATATCGGCCAGCCCCCTGGCGACGCAAAGCTGACCGCCTACTTAGACCAAATACTTTGCAGACGTTAAATTCAGCGCCGTGCTCGATAGAGCACTCGATTCAACCAAGGCGCATCCCGATTCGCATCCAGTATTGATTAGTCACCAAATTATTTTTCGCAAAACGCTTTGAATTCAACTTTTGTGTTGCATTCTCTGGAAACGGGGAACATAATATGACCAAATGACGTTTCTGGTCATGAGTGTAATCACTTGATTACGCTCGGCAATCAAAACGGCCGGAACGGCAAAATTCAATGGCGAGAGGCGAATCAAAAGAAGGAGTGCGGGAGCGGATTTTGGCTGCGGCCGAAAAGCGGTTCTGGCACTACGGCATCAAGAAAACCACCATCGACGAAATCGCCGCCGACGCTGAGGTCGGCAAGGGCACCGTCTACCTGCATTTCGACGGCAAGGAAGAAATCGCCGTCGCCATTATTGCGCACTACAAGAAAGACGTTCTACATCAGCAGCAGGAAACGGCGCAAAATACGTCGATTCCGATTCTAGAGCGCATAAAACGGGTACTCACCCTACCGATAGAAAGCGCTTGCGAGCGCTGCTCCCAATCCGAGATGGTGCAGGACATGGTCGCGGTAATTCGCCCGCATATGAATGCACGGCTGCGCGAGTCGTACGAGCAGGAGCTCGCCGTACTGCGCGGCCTGATCGAGGAGGGCAACGCCAACGGCTGCCTGCATGTCGATAATCCCCAGGAAGCGGCGCGGCTTCTAAAAACGATCACGCTTAACTATCTGCCGGGTCACCCGGCCTTCGATATCGTCGATTCTCCAGCCACGGAGCTTGGAAAGATCATGGATTTGGTTTACCAGGGCCTACGATAAGTAGGCAAGCCGCAAACAAACGCAGCACGCAATCACACCTTCTTTCGCGAACCGTCGCGTTAGCTTTTTTATGAAACTTACACAACCACCAGCAGTAGCTCGACTTCTGACACGCAGCGCATTCGGCGCGGCGGCGCTGATCGCATTGGCGCTCGCCGGAGCCAGCGGCGCAGTATCGGCGCAAAACGCCGCGCCCGGCACCAACAACGCCACCAACGCCGCGAACGCGGCCGTCGGCACCACGCCAGCGCCGCCCGCGAGCGTCACGCCGCCGTCCACCGTGCCCGCCGTCGCGCCGCCGCAGAACCCGACGCCCAACCCCGCGATTCCCGTCCCGCTCGCCAACGGCCAGCAGGCGGCTCCTGGTGCAATCGCCCCCGCCACTCTGCCGCCGCAGGTCACCTTCAACCTGGCGCAGACCGTCCGCCTCGCCCTCAGCAGCAGCAGCGATTTGCAAATCGCCACCACCAATCTCCAGCGAGATGCAGGCGCGGTGGAAGTGGCCCGCTCGCAGGAACTCCCCCGCATTAACACGCAGGACACCTACCAGCACCTCGACTCGCCGCTCACCGTACCGTT
>CAXSEA010000087.1:0-13071 GCA_964235675.1 uncultured Armatimonadales bacterium
ATCGATTCCGAAGGAAGCGAAAGCAAACGTTTCCACATTTCGGATGGTTTGGGCATCCGTCTGGCGCAGGAGTCCGGTTTGGATATCGTGATCTTGTCCGGACGCAAATCGCAGGCGGTCGTGAAGCGCATGCGTGAGTTGAAAGTGACTCGCGTCTTTCAAGGGGTCTCGGACAAAGCTCAGGTAATCGCCCAGCTGAAAGTGGATTTAGAGCTGATCGATTCGCAAATCGCGTATATCGGCGACGATTTGAACGATCTGCCCGCATTTATGCAGGTGGGCGTGAAGATCGCCGTCGCGGACGGTTCGGCGATATTGCGCGACCGCGCGGATTATGTCACTCGCCGCCCAGGCGGGTACGGTGCGGTTCGCGAGGCTATTGAAGAGATTTTGCGGGCGCAGGATAAAATGGCGACTGCGGTGCAAAACTACTTGGCCGCGCTTCAAGCCGCGCCCTCCTCAACGTCGGAGCCGTTCGGCAGCGCGAATTAGTTGCATTCCTGTTGAACGGCGGCATCTGAGATACAATCAAGGATGCCTGCCGACCTTTTAGCCTCCACCCGTCACGAGCAAGAACTCCTGACGTGCGTCCACTGCGGCTTTTGCCTCAATAGCTGTCCCACCTACTTAGAAACCGGCAGCGAGGCGGATTCGCCGCGCGGGCGGATTGTGATGATGCGCGCCCTGCACGAAGGCGACCTGGCTCCGGGCGAGCCTAGCCTCAGACGCCATCTCGATGCCTGCCTCGGCTGCCGCGCCTGTGAGCCGGCCTGCCCGTCGGGCGTGCCCTACGGCAATCTGATCGAGTACGCACGCGCTGAAATTAACGCCGCTCGACCGCCGGTGCAACGGTTCGCGCGCCAAGCGCTGCTTAATACTCTCTCCAATCCCAAACGTGCGTCAGCTGCGGCGGCATTCTCGCGGTTCGCCGGTGAACGCGCCTCGCGGATCGCTTTAAGATTGCTGCAATCCGATACGAGCAGCGGCGACGAGGCAACTCTTCCCGCGCTGGATACCCACTCGTCGGGCCGGAGCATGGAGCTTCCGGCTTTTATTCCGGCTGTCGGGCAGCGGCGCGCGCGCGTGGGTATGCTGACCGGCTGCGTGATGCGGGCCATGTACGGCGACGTGAATTCCGACACCGCGCTGATTCTCGCCGCGAACGGCTGCGACGTGATTGTCAATCAGGCTCAAGGCTGCTGCGGGGCCTTGCATCTGCATAACGGCGAGCCGGAGCGCGGAAAGCGGCTTGCTTGGCAACTGATCGAGGCGTTCGGCGACATCGAAGACTTAGATGCGATCGTTATCAATAGCGCCGGGTGCGGCTCGACGATGAAAGAGTATGGGCGGCTGTTCGCGGGCGATGGATCTCACGGGCGCTCGGCGGAGTTATTCGCCGCCAAGTGCAAGGATGTCAGCGAGTTCCTCGACGAGCTTGGCTGGGTCGCCCTGCTCCGACCGATTGATGCGGTTGCCGCGTACCACGATGCCTGCCATCTCGCGCAGGCGCAAGGCATTACCGCCGCTCCGCGCCGCCTCCTGAGCCTCATTCCCGGTCTGACGCTTATTCCCCTTTTGGAATCCGAAGTCTGCTGCGGGAGCGCGGGAATCTACAATTTGACTCAGCCGGCCATGGCGAAACGACTGCAAAGCCGCAAGCTGGACTGCGTCGAGCAAACAGGCGCAACGATTCTCGTGACTGGCAATCCCGGCTGCATGGCTTGGATACAAGCGGGAATGGTTGATCGCGGCGGACACGCGGTTCAAGTGGTGCATCCGGCCACGCTGCTGCGGCGCGTGTTGCTGAACGAGCCTGTCTGACGGCTGAATATTACCGGGAAGCACTGGTGAACCCTTGCCTGGAGGCGGTACGATAGCGGCACGATTGTGAAGGAGCTGAGCTGACCTCTATGCCTGGTGAATACGTCCATATCAACGGTAAACTTCTGACCTACGGCGAAGCCGTCGCCCCTTTGTACGACCATGGATTGCTGTACGGCGACGGGCTTTTTGAAGGAATTCGCACCTATTTCGGGAAGGTGTTCAAGCTGGATGAGCATCTGGACAGGCTGTATCTGTCCGCGAAGGCGATGGCGATTCAGATCGGCCCGACGCAGCCGCGGATGCGCGATCAGATTCTCGAATTGTGCCGAGTGAACGATCACCAAAACGGCTACATCCGCTTGACCGTCACGCGGGGAACGGGCCTCGGTCTGGACCCCAAGCATATCGAGGGTGGCGCGAACGTCTACATTACGAACGAGCAGCTGCGCTTGTATCCGTCGGAGCTGTACGAGACAGGCCTGAAGATGATTACCTCATCGACGCGCCTGCCCGCCCCGCAGATTATCGACCCGCGCATTAAATGCACGGGCAAGTACGCCAATAACATTCAAGCGAAGCTGGAGGCGAACCTGCAAGGCGCGGGCGAGGCGGTGATGCTGAACCAGCAGGGGTATGTGGCCGAGTGCACCGGCGACAATATTTTCGTCATCAAGAACGGCGTCGTGATGACTCCGCCCCCTTACGCGTGCGGGCTGCAGGGCATCACCCGTGATACGGTCATTAGCTTGGCGCGTCAGAACGGCATCGAGGTCAGCGAGACGATGATGACCAATTACGATATTTATACCGCCGACGAATGCTTCCTAACGGGAACCGGGGCCGAAGTGATTCCCGGCATCGAGCTTGACGGGCGCGTGATCGGCACGGGCAGGGCGGGGGAGATGACCGCTCATCTAATTCAGCTCTTCCGGGAGCATACCAAGGAAAGCGGAGTAGCGTTCTGATTTATACCGATTCTGTTTCACAAGGCCACCTGCTCGGCTGCCCTATCCGGCGTAACGGCCACCTTCCCTGAAAGAGAAGGAATCTTGCCGGGCGTGGATAATGTTGTTCCTGAGTCGCCTACGGAATACAGGTCAGGTGGCCATAATGCAGAGAACTGATATTACTTGGTAGTAAAAGCGGCCCGGCAAATTCCGGGGCCGCTTTTTTATTCGTCTCCGATAATTTTTGTGATTGCGGCGATTTTTGTCGACAACTGGTCGCGGTTATCGGCTAACACGGTGATGTGCCCGACTTTGCGGTTCGGGCGGGGGGCTTTGCCGTAGAAATGGATGTGGGCGTCCGGGACAGCGCGGAGTATCTCGCTTTGATCCGGCAAAGCGCCGATTAAGTTAACCATGGCAGCCGGCTGACTGCCGAACGTCTTGCCCAATGGAAGATCGATTAGGGCGCGCAGGTGGTTCTCGAACTGGCTGCAAGGTGCCCCCTCGATGCTCCAGTGGCCCGAATTATGGACGCGCGGCGCAATCTCGTTGGCGATGATTTTGCCCTGCTTGACGAAAAGCTCTAAAGCCAGAACGCCGACGTAATCGAAGCGCTCAAGAATCTTGGTGATTGCCGCCCTCGCTTGCTGCGTCAACTGGGCGACGGTTTCGGTCGTGTCGGTCGGGTCCACCCAAGAGATTCTTAGAATACCGTCGCGGTGAGTGTTGTGGGCCAGCGGATAGTAGCCGATCTCACCTTGGCGGCTGCGGACGGCGATGATGGAGACTTCCTCGTCGAATTCGATTCGCTGCTCCAAGATTGACGGCTGCTCGCCGACAGCTTGCCAGGCCGGGCCGGCGTCTCGCTTGTCGCGCAGCGTGAATTGCCCGTGCCCGTCATAGCCGAACTGCCGCGTCTTGAGAATCGAGGGCGTGCCTAAAAAAGCCACTGCGCCGTCGAGTTCGCTAGGCATGGAAACGCTAACGAACTTCGGCGTCGCGATGCCAAGCTCCTGGAAGCACTGCTTTTCCAGGAATCGGTCTTGCGCCACGGCCAGCGCGCTCCGGGGCGGAAGAATTAGAGCGTCGCCGCCGATGGCATCCAGGGATGCGGCGGGCACGTTTTCAAATTCGTAGGTAACCGCGTCCATGCCGTCCGCGAAGCCGCGAACCGCTTCGGCATCGTCGTAGGCGGCTGTGACGCACGGCGCGAGCTGTCCGGCGGGGCTTTCAGCTCCCGACGGGTCAAGAAAACGGAACTGCAAACCGAGAGGATAGCCCGCAAGCGCGATCATCCGTCCCAGCTGGCCGCCGCCGAGCACGCCGATTCGCTTGGCCTGGTAGCTCGCGTCCAGCGAGGATTTTAACTCGCTCATATGCTAATCTCCTTGGAAGGGTCCGGCTGCGCGAGCACGGCGGCGGTTTGGTTCGCGCGGAAGGCGAGCAGCGCCGCGCGCGCATCGTCATTTTGAAGCGCGATGATCGACGCGGCGAGCAGCGCGGCGTTGATTGCGCCCGACCGGCCGATCGCGACTGTCGCGACGGGAACGCCCGCCGGCATCTGCACGATTGACAAGAGCGAATCCATGCCTTTCAGAGCGTGGGATTCCACCGGAACTCCGATCACCGGTAGATGCGTCTTGGCGGCGACCATCCCCGGCAGATGAGCCGCGCCGCCCGCTCCGGCAATAATTACTTGTATGCCCCGGCTGTAAGCGCTGTCAGCGTACTGAAACAGCAAATCCGGTGTGCGATGCGCCGACACCACACGGGTCTCATGCGCAATATTGAGTTTAGTGAGCGTGTCGGCGGCGTGGCTCATGGTTTCCCAGTCCGACCGGCTTCCCATGATGACGCCGACTAGAGGCGAGTTGTCTGATGTTGTTGGTTGCATAAACTTGGAGATTGCTTGAAGGCAGGGTGTAATCCCCGCTTCGGCAAGCGTTTTGGAGCGGCTTTACTCCTTGGCGTCCGGCTCGTCGGCATCGCTTGGCTTTGGCTGCTCGGGAACGGCGTAAGCGTCATCCGGAGGGTCGATCCTGCCGTAGACGGCTTCCGCGACTCCAAGGCGAACCGCCCACGCGGAATCGCCGTAGGACCAGTGCCAGTACTCGTCGCGGCAGTTGGAGAAGCCCGCATGATGCATGGCGTACGACAACAGGCGGCGGGTCGATGCCGCCGCTTCGGAAAGGCCCTTCACGTGGGTCGCGGCGGCGTCCCACCACTCGGTATAGGGCGAGACGTGATCCATCTCCTCGCCGGTGGCGACGGAGTAGAGTTTTACATCGACGGCTCCGCCGGTGGCGTGTCCCGGTGGAGCTTTGACGTCCGGCGGTGCCCATCGCTTGTTGCAGTAGCGTCGCAACGCGCTTTTGGGCCACTCCGGATGCTCTTCGGCGGTCTTATCGTAGTTTCTCCAGTACATTTCCGCCTGAGCTTCCAACGTCCGCAGCGCTGAATGAATTTTCAAAACCGCGCCCTGCGCGGCGACCAGTTCCGAGGCGGTTTCCAGCTTGTCGGCAATCCCGGCGCGGAGATACGGCAAGCATCGCTCGGCGTACAAAAGATTAGGCAGCCTCAAGCGCAAATCCACCAAAGGCTCCCCGTTGTCTCGAATTGGAACGCGGTTGATCCGGCTGAACGGCTCGGGATTAGCGGGAACGTCGCTCGAATCGAATTGATCGAAAGCTTTGTATTCGGCGGCAAGGGAGTCTATCTGGGGCATGGTGTCAAGAACAAGTGAATCAACTGCTTCAATTCGGCTAGCGTCTAGCCTGGGCGCGGGCAAGTTTTTTCGATGCTATCGAGCGACCCAGAAGATTCTATCCGAGCGCTTTTTCGGCGGAAAGAGCGAGTAGGCGTCGTAGGGCGTGATCTCGTCGAAGCCGGACTCCATGAGCATGTCTTCCACTTCCACGCGGCTATAAGCCCTCTGCACGTGCCGCTCGGTGAATCGCCGCTCCGGCTCGTCGCCGTGGGCCAGAATTTTGAACTCCATATTGATGGTGCAAAGCTGTCGAGGCTCATCGAATTTCGAGCGCCAAACATAGGTGAGCGGCTCATCGAGCGGTGAGCTGCGCTGGTTGAACATTCCCTGACGGAACGCGTAGGCGGTGTTCAAATCGAAAATAAACACTCCACTTTCGGTCAGGCTTTCCCGCACATTTCTGAACGCGGCGGCAAGCTGCTCTCGCTCTAGGATATTGTTCAAGCTGTCGAAGAGGCAAATCGCCGAATCGACCGGCTGCTTGATCGGCGGCATTGCAGCGGCGTCGGCGACTTCAAACTCCACGTTCTTCGCCGCTGCGTCGTGCTGTTTCCCACGGGCTGCGGCTATCATTTCGGGCGAGATGTCCACGCCGACGATCTCCATCCCCGCTTTCGCCAGCAGCAGCGATACCGTGCCGGTGCCGCACGCTAGGTCCAGCACGCGGCGTGGCTTGACGCCATGCGTCTTCCAAAGCGCCTCGATATAGCTCAGCCAAAACCGGTATGGAACCGAGGCCATCAGCTTATCGTAGTAGGGCGCGACACTGGTAAACGAGGGCGCTACGGAATCAAGGTTTTCCGAGGAGGATGAAGTCTGCGAATCGAGCTGCATGTTACCGCCCAACTTTTGCGGGGTTGCGACCATGCGGTTATTATGCACCAAGCCGGCGGCGAACAAATTGCGTCGCGGGCATGAGCGCGGTTACTCTGCCGTTGAAGTTTTGGGGAGTAGGTATGCGGCGAGGCCCGCGCTGAGCAGGAACGCAAGCGCGGCGACAAAGTAGATGCCTTGCAGCGAGTACGCCGCTATTACGGCGGTGAGGGCGGCCCCGATTACCTGCGCCAGACGCGCCGCGACCGAGAAAGCGCTGCTGAAGCGCCCGAGCATGTCCCGTTTCACTAACGTTTGGACGAGGGTTTGCGTCGGCACGGAATGGAGCACCGTGCTAAAGCCGAAGACGAACATCGCCACGCAAGCCGGTGCCAGCCCGCGCGCGAAGGCGAAAATCAGCGAACTGACCATGCAAAGCAGAAAACCAATCGGCAGTAGCTGGACCGGCTCTTTTTTGTGAAGCACGGTCGCAATCAGCACTCCGCTGCTCACGTAGCCGACTCCGATAAATCCGAGCATGAACCCGTAATGCTGCGGAGTTAAGTGGAGCCGGTCCCGGCAAAATGCGTAGACCATCGTGCCAAACAGGGCCGACGCCAAATAGCTGACGTTCCAAGCTATCAGCAATCCTTTCAGCACTGAGCTCCGCCAGATTAAGTTAAGGCCGTCGCCAATATCCTTGGTGACGTTCGCCACGGTCAGCTTCGATTCCCGCGCCGGAGGAATTGCTTTAACGGTTAGCTGGCTGATGCAAACGGCTGATATTATAAATGTGGCTGTGTCGGCGAGAAACACGCCGCGTTTTGTCAGGAGGGCGATTAATGCCCCGCCGAGAATGGGACCGAGGATGTCGCTGAACTGGCGGCTGGTCGCGAGCAGCGTGTTCACGCGCATCAGCTGCCGCTGGGGAACGACCTGAGTCATGATGACGGCGCGGGCGGGGTTGAAGAACGCCGAAGCGGCTGAAGCGCAGAACAAAACGGCGTAGTAGCCCCAGAGCGGGATGGGATGGATCAGCGGCAGCGCGAGAAGAGACACGAGCGCGGCCCGGACGATATCCGCCACGATCATCGTCAACCGTCGGTTGGTTCGATCGACGATCACGCCGGCGATCGGCGAGAAGATCAGGTAAGGCAGCCCTTCGGTGACGACCGAAAAAGCGAGAGCCTTGTGGCTGTTTGTCGAGTTGTAAATCGTAATTGGAATCGCCACCCACAAGCACCAGTCGCCAACCAAGGAGATAAACTGTCCCAGCCAGAGCAGGAACAGGTCGCGTGTGAGCTTAAACGCCGAGACGGCGGAAGTTGGGTCGGTCGCGGAAGGCATTGTAACGCCGGTGGATTCCGCGCCGGGCTTTACCGGCAGAGGTTCCAGAGCGTCAGTGGCGGATCGGGGCTTAGCGGCGCTAGACATACTGATTTCGTTTTACAACAGAAAAGAGGGAATCATTATTGCGGGAGTAGCAATTCTATCGAATCGTATCACACATTCTTAACAGACGGCAAGTAATTGCCGCCGCTTGTGCGTGGAACTGTCGCGCGAATCGTCGGCGGTATAATTTGGAAGTGGCTAGGAAAGAAGGCAAGCTATGACCGCTGCTATTTCGGAATACGATCAAGGCATAACGCCGCGCAGATTGACGCGCGCGGTGCGTGTCGGCAACATTTTCATCGGCGGCAACCATCCCGTGGTCGTGCAAAGCATGATTACGGAAGAAACCCGCAATGTCGACGCGTGCGTGGAGCAGATTATCCGCATGTCGAAGGCGGGCTCCGAGATCGTGCGCGTGACGACGCCGACTATCGACGAAGCGCATTGCCTGGGCGAAATCCAGGCTGAGCTACGGCGGCGCGGCTTTGAAGTGCCGCTGGTCGCCGATGTGCATCATCAGGGCGGTCCGATTGCTGAACTAGTGGCACAGTTTGTCGATAAAGTCCGCATCAATCCGGGGCTGTTCGTTTTCCGCAAGCCGCGTTTGCGCGTGGAGGAGTATTCGGCCTCCGAGATCGCCGAAGAGCAGGACGCCATCGAGCGCAGTCTCAGGCCGGTGCTCGTGGCTTGCAAATCGCGCGATATCGCCATGCGGATCGGCGTGAACCACGGTTCGCTGGCCGAGCGCATGCTGGTGACCTACGGCGACACGCCCGAGGGCATGGTGGAATCGGCGCTGGAGTATGTGCGCATTTGCGAGGCCAACGATTTCCGCAACATCGTGATCTCGCTGAAAGCGTCGCGCGTGCCCGTGATGATCGCCGCCAACCGGCTGATGGCGCGGCGCATGGACGCTCTCAGCATGGACTATCCGCTGCATCTAGGAGTTACCGAAGCCGGTGACGGCGAGTACGCGCGGGTGAAATCCACCGCCGGTATCGGAACACTGCTCGCGGAAGGCATCGGCGACACGATTCGGGTTTCGCTGTCGGAAGACCCGATCGACGAGCTTCCGGTCTGCTACGGCATTTTGCAGGCGCTCGGCCTGCGCCGCACGCAGGTGGAGTTTATCGCGTGCCCATCCTGCGGGCGCACCAAGTTCGAGCTGACGACGGTTCTGCGCGAGGTGAAAGCCGCTACCCGGCACCTGGTGGGATTGAACATCGCCGTCATGGGCTGCATCGTCAACGGGCCGGGCGAGATGGCTGACGCCGATTACGGCTACGTCGGCAAAGGCGGCGGGGTCATCACGCTGTACAGGGGCCGGGACGCCGTGCGCAACGTGCCGCAGGAGCAGGGAGTCGCCGCGCTGGTGGACCTGATTCAGGCCGACGGGCGATGGGTTGAGCCTGCGCTCGACGACGCCATTGACGAAACCGCACCGGTGGTGCCTGCGTACGCCCGGCAGCTGCAAGTGGTCAGCTAGACATTCGCCCGACGAAGCCAGCCGGCGAGAAAGAGTTCGGACTTTTGAAATATCGCGCGTTCCTGCTGTTCGGGGCACCCGGCAGCGGCAAGGGAACACAAGGGACAGTGTTGGGCCGTGTTCCCGGCTATCTTCATATCGCCACGGGCGAACTGTTCCGCAACTTGCAGGTCGGCAGCCAACTGGGCAGGACGTTTCTGGAATACTCGTCCAAGGGCGATCTTGTCCCGGACGATTTTGTCGTGCAGCTTTGGCAGGATTATGTCGAGAAGCTGAGGCAAAACCAGCGGTACGACCCCGAGACGGAAACCCTGATCCTCGATGGCATCCCCCGTAATCTGCGGCAAGCCGAATTGATGGAAGATTATATTGACGTGCGGCGCGTCTATTATCTCGATTGCCAAGACCGCGCGGTGATGTATCTCCGGCTGCAAAAGCGCGCGCTGATCGAGAACCGCCTCGACGACGCTAGCCAGGAGACGATTAGCCACAGGCTGCGCATCTACGAAGAAGAGACGTTTCCGGTTCTTCAGCACTATTCCGCCGATATAATCCGAAGCATAGACACCGCGCGAAGTCCGGTGGAAGTGCTCGCCGCGATTGTCAACGATATGGCGGAAGTGGATCTGGAGATGTCGCTCTCCGGCTAGAATTGCCGGAGAGCGACAGGCTCAGACGTTTTCTTGATCCACGTAGCACCAGCGCCAATTTTCGCCGCGCTCTGCGCTTTGCATGATCGCGTGCTGAGTCTCGCCGAAGTGCTTGGTGGCGTGCTTGCCGATGCTGGAGTCGCAGCAGCCGACATGGCCGCATTCCAGGCACATCCTGAGATGAACCCATTGCAGGCCTTCCTTGACACATTCCTCGCAAGCGCCGGGCGTGCGGGGCGAGACGTCTCTGACTTGATTTAAGTGGGTGCAGGGGACTGGCATAGCTTAAGTAATCCTTAGTTGAGTTGCGAGGCTATTGGGAGCCGGACAGTGAAAGTGGTCGCGCCGGGCACGGATTGCACGTCGATTTGGCCGCGGTGCTCGTCGACGACGATATGGTAGACCGTATCTAAACCGAGGCCAGTGCCTTTGCCGATTTCCTTGGTCGTGTAGAACGGCTCGAAAACGTGAGGCAAAACGTCCGGCTCGATTCCGCCGCCGGTGTCGCTAATCGTGACCGTGACGTCGTCGGCGTCCGAATCGGCGCTGATAGTCAGGGTACCTGATTCATTCATGGCGTCTACGGCGTTGTCGATCAAGTTCGTCCACACCTGGTTTAGTTCACCGCCGCGTCCGGTGATTTTCGGCAGATTGTCCTGGAACACGCGCGCTACGTCAATGCCTTTCAGCTTGTGCCGGAGGAGGGTGAGGGTGGTTTCTATTCCGCCGATCACATCCACCTGCTGAACCGTCGCTTGATCCATATACGTGTACGATTTGATCGCGCCGATCACTTCGGAGAGCCGCCAGGAACTGCTTTCGATTTGCGTCACCAGACTCAAGCTGCTGACTGCGGCCGCCAACCATGCCGCGATGTCGTTCAGCGATGCTACTGGAACCGTCTCTGCTACGCCGGCGAGATCAGCCAGGGTGACGTTCGAGGCGACCAGTTCGGGAGCGATTTTCCAGCCGTCGGCAACGCCGCGCTTCTCGAGCTCGTCCGCGAGCGCGTCTTCCGCATCGCTTCTCTGCAGCGCGGACATGGGCGTCAGCTGCGCCGAGGCGACACGCGCTTCGAGCATCTGCACGATCTTGACCGCTTGCTCTTTTCCTGAAGGGCAGCCGCCAAGGCAGAGCGACTGCGCCAGCTGGCCGGCGGCGACTTCCCGGAGCTGCGCGGACGCCCGCGAGATTGCGGCGGCGGGGTTGTTCAGCTCATGGGCCAGTCCCGCCGACAGCTTTCCCAGCGCCGCCAACTTTTCCCGCTGCAGAAGCTGCGCGTCGGCTTCGGGCTTGCGGTTCGCCATGGCCGACAGCATCAAGTCTTCGATATCGGCGCGCGCGGCGAACGCTTGCTTCAACGTCGCCGCCGTGAGGGATATAGCGCGGACGTCACCGACGGCAACGCCGGTCGCGCTATACGGCTGCTCGTTCAGCAGCGCAAGCTCGCCGGCGAATTGGCCGGGCTCATGGACCGTGAGAGTCGCCGTTTCACGGCCTATGGCGCGGGTGACTTTTACGCGGCCATCCAAAATGACAAAGAGCGCCGTCGCCGTGTCGCCTTGCGAGAAAAAGATTTCGCCATCATCGAAGCGCCGATCTTCGCCGTACTCGGCCAGCGCGGCGAGTTGATCGCCGCTCAGAGTCGGGAAGAGGGAATTGTCGTTGACGGCCATGCTCATCGCACGTCAGCCAGGTACTCGTGGATGAGCTGGACCGACATCGAGCCGGTGCCGACTCCGGCGGCCACCCGGCGCATCGCGCCGTGGCGGACGTCGCCGGCGGCAAAAACGCCCGGCAGACTGGTTTCCAGCAAGTATGGGTCGCGTTTCAGGGACCATCCTTCCGGGCGTTTGCCGTCGCCGGTGAGAAGGTCGGTTCCGGTCAGGATAAAGCCGTTTTTGTCGCGGCGGACGCTGTCTCCCAGCCATTCGGTGTGCGGCTCCGCGCCGATGAAGACGAATACGGACGAGGTCGGGCAGGTCTGGTCTTCCCCGGAGCAGGCGTCGCGCAACACCACCGATTCGATCTTTTCGCCGCCCTCGACCGAGACGATTTCGGTGAGAGTGCGCACATGGATATTGGGGGTCTGGTCGATCTGGTCGATCAGATACTTCGACATGCTTTTCTCCAGCGATTCGCCGCGGACGAGTATCGTCACCCGGCTGGCGTACTGGCTTAGATACATCGCGCCCTGGCCCGCCGAGTTGGCGCCGCCGATGATAAACACCTCTTCATCCTGGCAGGAGAGCGCCTCGGTAACCGCCGCGCCGTAGTACACGCCCGCGCCTTCGAACTTCTTCGCGCCGGGCACTTCGAGCCGCCGGTACGCCACTCCCGTGGCGATCAGAAGCGCGTGGCAAGCGATCACGGACTCGTCGCCGAGCGTGATTCGCTTGTAGCTGCCGTCGCTGACCAGGGATTTGGCGGTTTGGGGCGCTAAAATCTCCACGCCGAAGCGCCGCGCCTGCGCGACGGCTCGCCGCGCTAGATCAGCGCCGCTAAGACCTGATGGAAAGCCTAAATAGTTTTCGATCCTCGAGCTTGTCCCGGCTTGCCCGCCCGGCGCTTCTTTCTCGACAAGCAAAGTTTTTAATCCCTCGGACGCGCCATACACCGCCGCCGCAAGGCCAGTCGGGCCGCCGCCGACAATAACTAAATCGTAGAACGGCTGCTCGGCCCGCGTTTGCAGCCCGGCTTTTTCCGAGACCTGCTCGAAGCTCGGCTCTTCGAGGACGGTCCCATCGGGAAAGATCACCACCGGCAAACAGGGGATGCGGGGAGCTTGCTGGGCGAGATATGCCTTGGCCTCATCGTCGCGCTCCAAATCGTACCATTTGTACGGCACCTGGTTGCGCGCCAGCATGTCTTTCAGCTCGTGCGAGGTATTGGACCAGCGGTGGCCGATGATTTTGATGCCTTCATAGTTGCTGCCGTGCTGCGCTTCCCATTGCGCGTGCTCGGATTTCCAAGTTTCCAGGAGATCGTCCACCACGGGGTACAAGCTGACCGAAGGGTCGTCATAGGGTTTGGTGAGGTAGAAATCGAGGCGCGCGTCGTTGATGGCGCGGATGGCGTCCTCGGTGTCGGCGTAGGCGGTCAGAAGCACTCGTCGCGTGAGCGGGCATTGAGCGCGCACTTTCGTGAGAAGCTCCACCCCGGACATCTCAGGCATCTTCTGATCGGAAATTA
>CAXSEA010000088.1:0-12991 GCA_964235675.1 uncultured Armatimonadales bacterium
GATTATAGTCGCGCAAAGCTAACTCTTCACTCTGCATTCTAATAAAATTTTAGCTCACTTAGATCAGATTTCGGCAACAATGTGCAAATCTTGCATTATGTGGCAATGCACTCGAACCGACCATAATGCCCCCTACCATTCCCCGGCCCTACTCTGTAAAATCAATGGTATCACTGCATTCAAACACGAGGACGCTGGAATCTACACTCGAAGGATCAAACAATGAACAGTTTCAATAGCCGCAGCCCGCTGAAGGTGGGGGCGTGGGAGTACGATATTTACCGGCTGGGGGCATTGGTGGAGGCGGGGGCGACCACATCGGAGACGCTGGCGCGGCTGCCATTCTCCATTAAGGTTTTGCTGGAGAATCTGCTGCGCACGGAGGACGGCAAGTCGGTGACTGAGGCCGATATCAAGGCGGTCGCCAACTGGAATCCGGTGTCCGGCAACGACGTCGAGATCGCGATGACCCCGGCGCGGGTGCTGCTCCAGGACTTTACGGGCGTCCCGGCGATGGTGGACCTCGCCGCGATGCGCGACGCGATGGCGCGGCTCGGTGACGATCCCCGCAAGATCAACCCGCTGCAGCCGGTGGAATTGGTGATCGACCATTCGGTGCAGGTGGACGCGTTCGGCACCGGCATGGCGATGGAGATCAACGCGGAGTTGGAGTTCGAGCGCAACAAGGAGCGGTACGCGTTCCTGCGCTGGGGGCAGACGGCGTTCCAGAACTTTAAGGTGGTGCCGCCGGATACGGGCATCGTGCATCAGGTGAACCTGGAGTATCTGGCGCGAGTGGTGTTTACATCGCCGTCATCGGACAACATGTCCGAAGTGGCCTACCCCGATTCGCTGGTGGGCACCGACTCGCACACGACCATGATTAACGGCCTGGGCGTGCTGGGCTGGGGTGTCGGCGGAATCGAGGCGGAGGCGGCGATGCTCGGGCAGCCGCTGTCGATGCTGATTCCGAAGGTGGTCGGCTTCCGGCTGGTCGGCGAGGTGCCCGAAGGCGCGACCGCCACCGATCTGGTGCTGACAGTCACGCAGATGCTGCGCGCCAAGGGAGTGGTCGGCAAGTTCGTCGAGTTCTACGGGCCGGGCCTCAGCACTCTCCCGCTCGCCGACCGCGCCACCATCGCCAACATGGCGCCCGAGTACGGCGCGACCTGCGGCATTTTCCCGGTGGACGCCGAGACTTTGCGCTACCTACGCGTGAGCGGGCGTTCGGAAGACCAGGTGCAGCTGGTCGAGGAGTACATGAAGGCGCAGGGGATGTTCCACACGTCGGAGACGCCCGAGCCTTTGTTCAGCGAGACGCTGGAGCTTGATTTGTCCACCGTGGTGCCGAGTATCGCGGGGCCGAAGCGTCCGCAGGACCGGGTGCTGCTCACCGAGGCGAAGGCGAACTGGGAAACGTCGCTGAACCTTCTGAACAATCCCGGCGGACTGCTGAACCCGCCGCGTCAGGTGAACCGCTGGGAAGGCGAAGGCGGCAACCCGACCGCTGTCGGCGTGGAAGACCCCCGCTCGCCGACCGGGGTGCGGATGACCATCGACGAGGCCGAGCATTATCTCGACCACGGCTCGATTGTGATCGCCGCCATTACCAGCTGCACAAATACGTCGAACCCGTACGTGATGATGGCCGCCGGGCTGCTCGCCAAGAAAGCCGCCGGCTTCGGCTTGATGACCAAGCCATGGGTGAAAACCAGCCTCGCGCCCGGCTCCAAGGTGGTCACCGAGTACCTGAACAAGGCGGGGCTGACGCCGTATCTCGACCGGATGCGCTTCCACACGGTGGGCTACGGCTGCACCACGTGTATCGGCAACTCCGGCCCGCTGCCGGACGCCGTCTCCAAGGCTATCGAGCACGGCAATCTGACCGTCGTCTCGGTGCTCTCCGGCAACCGCAACTTCGAGGGACGGATCAATTCCGAGGTGAAGGCGAATTACCTGATGTCGCCGCCGCTCGTAGTCGCCTACGCGATTGCGGGCACGATGGATATCGACCTCTACAGCGAGCCGCTGGGGACGGGCAAGGATGGCCAGCCGGTGTTCCTGAAAGACATCTGGCCGACCCAGGCCGAGATCGCCGAGACGGTGGAATCGTGTATCGACGCCGCCATGTTCGCGAGCACCTACTCCGGCGTGTTCGAGGGCACCGAGGAGTGGCAGTCGTTGACGGTGCCGACCGGGGAATTGTTCACCTGGGACCCGTCGTCCACCTATGTGAAAAACCCGCCCTACTTCACCAACATGACCCGTATCGCTCCGGAGACGACCGATCCTATCGAGAACGCGCGAGTCCTGCTGGTGCTGGGCGATTCGATCACCACCGACCATATCTCCCCGGCGGGATCGATTAAGGAGAAGTCGCCCGGCGGCCAGTATCTTGTCGAGCACGGTGTGAAGGCGCTGGATTTCAACTCCTACGGCTCCCGGCGCGGCAACCACGAGGTGATGATGCGGGGCACGTTCGCCAATGTCCGCCTGCGCAACCGTCTCGCGCCGGGCACCGAGGGCGGCTTTACGACGTATTTGCCGTCGGGCGAGGTGATGCCGCTGTTCAACGCGAGCATGAAGTACCAGGCCGAAGGCACGCCGCTGATTATCCTAGCGGGCAAGGAGTACGGCTCCGGCTCCAGCCGCGACTGGGCAGCCAAGGGCCCGCGCCTGCTGGGCGTGAAGGCGGTGATCGCCGAATCGTTCGAGCGCATCCACCGCTCCAACCTGGTCGGCATGGGCATTCTTCCCTTGCAGTTCCAGCACGAGGAAAATGTCGAGCTGCTCGGCCTCACCGGCCACGAGCACTTCGATATCGTCAACCTGCCGTCTCTGTATGACGACGGCTTCGTCACCGGTAAAACTGTCCGAGTCCGCGTGAGCAAACCCGGTACCGAGACTGTCCCGATGGAGTTCGACGCCACCGTTAGAATTGACACCGAGCAGGAGCTGCTGTACTACAAAAACGGTGGCATTTTGCAGTACGTCCTACGGAGCTTGCTCGACGACAATAAAGCGCCGGAGCCGGTTTCAAAGGGGATGTCGACGGTGGGAGATGCGCGGACGGGAAGCGATCCGACTTAGGGGTTTTTAGAGCAGTCTCAAGCTGCGTGGCTTTTCTTCTGATGGCCTGCTTGCAAATGCAAGCAGGCCATTGCGCGTTCTGTGGCGACCCTATCCGGCCTCTCGGCCACCTTCCCTGAAAGGGAAGGAAAGTTTTACGGCGTGTTTCCTGTTTTTGCCGGGTATGGCAGTGTGTGGAGTATGAACACGCAATATGGATTCTACAGCCCAATTACCCACCACTTTTCGCCGGCAAAAGTGATTCGCGCTAAAGAGCTGCGCAAAACGATGACTCCTGCCGAGCGACGGCTTTGGAAGGCACTGAAGAGCGAGAAGCTTGCTGGGTTGCATTTCAGGCGACAGCAAGCTATCTCAGGCTTTATCGCGGATTTTTATTGCCATAGCCTGCGTCTAGTCATTGAGGTGGATGGTTCTGTTCACGATGATACTACCGAATATGACGCGGAGCGCGATAAAGCTCTCGCCGATCTCGACATGACCATAATCCGCTTTCGCAACGATGAGATTTCAAGCGACATTGACCAAGTGCTGCACAAGATCTTGCAAACTGACTATACATCATGTAATCCGTCCCAAGAGCCATAAAACCTTCCTTCCCTTTCAGGGAAGGTGGCCGAGAGGCCGGATAGGGCAGCCCCATCAAAACCGTATATTCAGCAAATTAGCATTCCCCTTCAACGCCTGCCGCCCTTGCGAAATGCCGATCACCGCGCCCCAGAAGACGTCACTCGGCCAGTGCGCGCCTTTGACGATGCGCGACGCTCCCACCGCGCTAGCCAGCCCGTAGGCAATGTACCGCTCGCTGGGGTTTTTGCCGGCCCAGACCGAGGCGGCGGCGAAAGCGGCCAGAGTGTGGCCGGAGGGAAAGGAGTCGTAGTGGGAGTTGACGGTGGCGGGGTGGAAGGTGGTGGACGAGCCGCCTTGCGCGCCCTGGGGGCGCTCGCGGCCGATGGCGCTTTTTAGCACCAGGCCGATGATGCTGGCGCGGGTGACGGCGAGTCCGGCGCGCCAGGCGGTGTCGCGGGTGCCGTGGTCGCCGACCAGGTACGCGCCGCCGATGAGAACCGGCAGGACGGGAAACGAAGCCAACTCGCTGAAACCGTTGGCGACTTTTCGCTCTGCGGGCGAAGGGCCGTTCGGCCCCTGGACTGTGCGGTAGAGGCCTTTGTCATCGGCGGCGACCAGGGAACCGACGGCGACCACGCCGACATCGTAGGTGTCGCGGTCGGTGATGGAGATGCTTTCGGTGTGGTTCGGGGATGGTTTGGGCAGGACGAAGGCAAGATTCAGGCGATCAGGCGGGGCCGCATCTTGGGCGTTCGCCTTAAAGCAAGGCGTAAAGAGGGTGAAGCAGAAAAAGGTAGTAAGACCAAGCAGGCGAGAAGGCATCGAACATACTCCAAAAGAGGAATTAACTAAAAGACGCCCTTCGAGCAGGGCTTGTAAAACGGCAATGCCCCTAAAATACCTGATTGTGTCGCTGTTCAAGACTAGGAAGATTGCTCTTCATCACGTGGCGCAGGAGGCCAAACCCCAGGCTGGAAGAAATTAGGCAACGCTTGGGTCGGGACTGACTGATGAGCATGTCGTCGCACGCTCTTGCGTATAGCACAGCCGATAGAAGGCGGAACAAGAATAATCAGCAGGCGGTGAATAACGAAGGCAGGCTCAATAAGCGCTCGGTAACTATGGATTTCGTCATGCACAAACCAGCGGTTGACGTGCAACCATAGATCGCAGAGGCTGGGCACAACAGCCCATAGAAATGGCAGCTTGATTGCCGTTCGACACAGGGCGAGCGGCAGCGCGACAATCCAGCAAGTAAAATCGATGTCGAACAACACACGTATCAGAGTGTTGTCAGGGATACTCGAATTGGTTCCGTAAATTGCCCGTTGCGCCCAATAGTGATGATCTATCAAGATATTGAAAACCAGACAGACAGCAATGCCGCCGATCAGCAGCCGCCAAGCAGGTTTGTCCCAATTTGTATTGACGAGCATCCTACAAAACGATACCCTGCTTGCCGTAGTAAGGCAAGCAGGGTATCGAAGCTGCGACATACTGCCAGCGTCACAGAGTTAACTATGCGGCAACTAGCGGTTCTTTCTTGGCAGCTTTCGCTCCAGTTTTCTTGTGACTGTTTCCGCTCCCATTCGACTCGGCGATAATAGGTTCGGGAGCGGCTTCTTCCGATTCTTCCGCATCCTCGCCCTTTTTGGCCGACTCTTTGTAGCCGCACTCACGGTTGTTGCACTTGATCCCGCTGACTTTGCCGCGAAAGGCGTTTTCGATCAGAGGCTGCTCGTTGCACTGCGGGCATATCCGTCCGACTGGCTTGCCCCAGGCGACGAAATCGCAGTTCGGATAGTTTTTGCAGCCGTAGAAGACCAGGCCTTTTTTCGATTTGCGCTGCTGGAGTTCGCCGCCGCACTTCATACAGGGCACGTCTACCTTGGCGGCTTCGGGCTGGACGATGGTTTTGCACTCGGGGTAGCCGGTGCAGCCGAGGAACTCGCCGTAGCGCGACGATCTGATCGCCAGCGGCTTGCCGCAGTTGGGGCACATCTGGTCGGAAAGCTTCGGCTCGATCTTGACGCGCTCCATCGCCTCGCCGGCGGCGGTCACTTCGCCGTGGAACGGGCCGTAGAACTGGCGCATCATCGCCACCCAATCCTGCGTGCCTTCCTCCACATGGTCGAGCTTGGATTCCATGCTGGCGGTGAAGGTGGCGTCGAGGATATCCGGGAAGTGCTTGACGAGCTGGTCGGTAACGATGCTGCCGATTTCGGTCGGCGTGAAGCGCTTTTCCTTCAACTCGACGTAGGCGCGCTCCTGGATGGTCGAGATAATCGACGCGTAGGTGCTTGGGCGGCCGATGCCCTGCTCTTCCAACGCTTTCACGAGGGTGGCCTCGGTGAAGCGTGGCGGCGGCTCGGTAAAGTGTTGCTTGGGCATCAGCTGGAGCAGCTTGAGAACCATGTCGGCGGTGAGAACCGGGAGCGGCGGGCGGTCTTCGTCGTCGGGGGCTTTGACATCGTCCTTGCCCTCGCTGTAGACTTTCAGAAAGCCCTGGAACTTAACTGTCGAGCCGGTGGCGCGGAATAGATAGCCGTCGCCGGCGGCGATATCGACGCTGACGACGTCGAACACGGCGGGCGACATCTGCGAGGCGACGAAGCGCTGCCAGACCAGCCGGTACAGCTTGGCTTGGTCGCTGCTGAGATACTGAGAGACTTCGTCGGGCAGGTTGGTGACATTGGTCGGGCGGATCGCTTCGTGGGCGTCCTGCGCGTCCTTGCCTTTTTTGAACTGCCGGGCTTGAGCGTAGTCCGCGCCGTAATGCTCTTTAATAAAGTTCGCGGCAGCTTCCTGCGCTTCGGCGGCGATTCGGGTGGAGTCGGTCCGCATGTAGGTGATTAAACCGACATGGCCCTGTCCCGGCAATTCGATGCCTTCGTACAAGTCCTGCGCGGTGCGCATCGTCCGCTTGGCGTTGAAGCCGAGCTTGCGCGAGGCCTCCTGCTGCAAGGTGGACGTGATGAACGGCGGCGCGGAGTTGCGCTTCTTCTCGGATTTCTTGACCGTCTTGACAATGTAGGTCGCGCCGGACAGGTCGGCGAGCACCTGGTCGGTTTCGGCCTGGTTCTTGAGCTCCAGCTTCTTGCCGTGGCGCTGCTGGAGCGAAGCTTCAAACTTGTTCTTGGCGGTGTCAGGCGTCAGCTCCGCCGTCAGCGACCAGTATTCCTGGGGATTGAACGCGCTGATGGCCCGCTCGCGGTCCACGATCAGGCGGACGGCGACCGACTGCACGCGTCCGGCGCTGAGGCCTTTTTTCACCTTGCGCCAGAGCAGCGGGCTGATCTCGTAGCCGACCAGGCGGTCGAGCACGCGGCGGGCCTGCTGCGCGTTGACACGGTTCATGTCGATGAGGCGCGGCGTCTCCAAAGCTTGGCGGACAGCGTCGCGGGTGATCTCGTTAAACTGGATGCGCTTGGCCGTTTTCTCATCGAGGTCGAGCGCTTTGGCGAGATGCCAGGAGATCGCCTCGCCCTCGCGGTCCGGGTCGCTCGCCAGGTAGATGGTATCGACGCTCTTGGCGGCTTTTTTCAGCTTCTCGATAACGTCTTTGCGCTCGGGGATGTTGCGGTACGACGGGGTAAAGTCGCCGTCGACATCTACGGAGAGCTTGGATTCCGGCAGGTCGCGGACATGTCCCATCGACGCTTCCACCAAATAGTCCGCGCCCAAAAAGCTTTTCAGCGTCTTGGTTTTGGCGGGCGATTCTACAATGATGAGTGACTTAGGCATAGGGGTTTGTACTTCGCTTTGAAGGCCGGGAGCGCCGGCAAAATGCGTTCACAGCGTTGGGAGGACTCAATTATAACACCGATTTTGCGCGCGCCGTGCCCGTTTGAGCGTGAGGGGAGGCGCGGCGGCAGTCCTATCCGCATCTATAGAGTGCCGCAATTTAGCAATAAGTTTCCATGCCGCGTTGCGGCAAGCGGTGGGGCGAAGCTGCAATCGACGCAGCGATCAGACGGCAAACCGGCGCAACAGTTCAGATACGAGCGAATCCGGGTATCGTATCAATACGTCATCCGACGATAATTTTTAAGTTTCGGGCCGTGTTCCATCTCGGAAAAATTCGATCCGCGCACTTCGACAGCACCCTGACTAAAGTTTATGGCGACCGCACCTATTCCGGGCAACGAGGCCCTGCGCCAGTATGAGCTGGATCAATATTTGCTCTTGGACACAATTCCAGAGCGCGAGTACGACGATCTCGCCCAACTCGCCGCCGCCATCTGCGACGTCCCATACGCGGGCGTCACTCTGATCGACCATAACAGGCAGTGGTTCAAGGCGCGCGTCGGCATCCCCGACAGCGATATGCCGCGCGATATCTCCTTCTGCTCCCATACGATTGTCAGCGACGAGGATTTGATGCAGGTGGAGGACATGACGCAGGACGACCGCTTCACCGACAACCCGCTGGTGACCGGCGAGCATCATATCCGGTTCTACGCCGGCGCGCCGCTGGTGAACATGAACGGCTACGCTCTCGGCTCGCTGTGCGTCCTGGATACGCAGCCGCGCCTTCTCTCCGAGCAGCAGCGCAGCTCCCTGGTCGCCCTGGGCCGCATTACCTCTTCCCTGATCGAGCAGCGCCGCGCCCAGATGGAAATGCTGATGACCATCGCCGAGCGCAACGAGCTGGAGGATAAGGTAGAGCAGATGGAGCACGACGAGCCGGAGTTTGCGGCGGGCGAGGTTCCCAGTCCAAATCCGCTACTGGTGGCAGCGACGGTTTTGGTGGGGGCGGTGATTGGGTTTGCATTGGGCAAGAGGCGGCGCTGACTCTAATCGGCTTCTCGGCCACCCATCCGCCCTTTCAGGGAAGGTGCCCGAGAGGGCGGATGGGTGCCCGAGAAGCCGGATAAAGTCCGGCTCACTTCAACGCCTTCACCATTACCCGCGCCGCGCTTCGCCCCGATGCTCCAAATACCCCGCCGCCCGGATGCGTGCTCGCCCCGGTCAGAAACAACCCGCCTATCGGCGTGGAATAGCGGGCCAGTTCAGGCAGCGGGCGCATGGCGAACATCTGGTCCAGGCTCATTTCCAGGTGCATGACGTTTCCGCGCAGCAAGCCTAACGTCCGTTCCAGATCCAGCGGGGTTTGGACGAACTTCTGCGTAATCGCGCCGCGCATATTGGGGGCGTAAGTGTAGAGCGTTTCTAAAATAGACTCGGCGGCTTCTTCCTTGGCTTCGGAATCCCAGCTTCTGCGGTCGGCGCGGTCGTAGGGGAAATACTGCGACCAGCATTGGACGATGTGCTTGCCGGGTGGAGCGATGCTGGAATCGATGGCGGTGAAGGTCATCGCGAGCACGGGCGGCTTGCGGGACGGCATCCCGTGGGCGTAATCGGCGTAGGCGGCGTCCAGGAACCCCGCGCTGGGGCAGAGCAGTTGCATGCCGTGGTGAACTTCGGTCGGAAAGCCGCCGCCGTAGTCGGGCAGAGCGTCGGCGGCGCAGCGGACGGTCATGCCGAAGCCGTTGCCGATGCGCACGTTTTCCATCCGATGCTTCAAGTCGCCGGGAATATCGCCCGGCGCGAGCAGTTTGCCGAATGTCGTGCTGGCATGGCAGGCGGCGGCGACGCTTCGGGCGGGGATAGTCTCGCCGGATTCCAAGATCACGCCGGCGACTTTGCCGCCCTTGACGGCGATGCGCTCCACGGATGCGTCGGTGCGGATTTCGCCGCCCATCGACTCCAGCGCGCGGGCGAGCGCGACCGAGAGCATTCCCGAGCCGCCCCTGGCGCGCTTCGCGCCGATCTCGTGGATCGCGGCGTGCCATCCGGCGAACGGCGCTCCGCCCAGCTCCGACGGCGGCGGCCCCGATTGCGCGGCCAGCCACGACAGCGCCGCGCGCATCTCCGTGGACTCGAACGTCTCGGCGAGCAGCCGCCCGTAGCCCATCAAAATCAGACGAAGGCCGTCCACGGTGTCGCGTCCGGGGCTCTTCGCCATAATCACGTGCCGCCCGAACGTTGCCATCGACGGCGGCTCCTGGAACGCCTTGAACACGCCCCGCGCCAGCGGCCCCCATTGACCGACAAACTTGCGGTAAGCGTCGGCGTCGCGCGGGGAGACTTGCGCGATGGACTCGCAGGTCTGATCGACGCTGTTGTAAAAGCTCATCGCCCGCCCGCCGCCCAGCGGCAGCGACGCCCACGGGTCCATCTCGATATACTCCAGCCCGAACTCAGCTAGATTCAGCTCGCGCACGATGGGCGTGTGGTGGATCATCAAATGGACGCTGGAGCCGATATCGATCTTGTAACCGGGAAATACCTCTTCCGTGCAAACCGCCCCGCCGACCACCGGCCGCCGCTCCAGCACCAGCACCCGCTTGCCCGCTTTGGCGAGGTAGCAGGCGCAAATTAAACCGTTGTGGCCCGCGCCGATAATGACGGCATCGTAGATATTGGAGTTAGGCATTGCGCCTTTAACTCTACTCAGCAACACCCAAGTTCCTGAAGCGCGTTCACTGGTGAGAGTTGTTACGGCGGAATGCCTTCATCAATGTAAGAGACTCTGCCCCGCTGATCAAAACTCAGCGTATAGCCGTAGCAGCCGTTGTCGTACCTCCAGTTTGACTCCGCGCGCTGCTCTTTAGGCGCTTCGAAGTAGCTTGGCCAGCCGAGCGTCCACGCCACCGCATCGTGCGTCATGCCGACCTGTGCGTCGCCGTCGGCAATCTCCTGTAGAACGGCTTGCGGCCAGCCGGGATGCTCCCCACGCGGAGACCTCAGGCTGAAGTTTTGCTTGAAATCATCTGGATCAGCGCAAAGCGCGTACGTCCCGAGCAGATGGCGCTTCGCGTCGGCGGTTGTGTGATATTGAAAGTTAGTTCCCCCATATCGCGCGTTTGGGCTGTCGAGCACGATGAGCAGCGGGCGGTCATCCATAAAACCCGGCTCCTTTGGATCCTGCGAACCGGATGGATAATACGCCCCATACCGCACGATACGGCTCAATGCGCACAGCCGAACAATTCGCCGGATACGAACGGGAAGCAGCACGGGCGTAATTACCGAAACCGATGTCTGGGCATCGTCCGTAACAGCGGTGACGCCGCCGGTGTGCTGAGTGCCGCAGCCGCCGTAGCACCAAACGAGGTGGCCTTCATACCTCTGGCGTAGCGAATCGAGGCGACCATCTTCCGAAAGAGGTGTAAGGCAAGGCAGATTATCAACGCCCGCATCGCTCGCGAGCGTCAGCTTATGCGAACTGCCCTCGATGCTAAAAGTCAGTAGCGCAGGTGCTCCGGGAACGGGGTTGGGATCGATTTTTCGCAGGATGAACACCCGCAATCCCATTTTTACGATAGCAATGTTTTGCCTAGTCGCTGTGTCGCGGAATTGAGGCATCTCGGAGGAGTAGCTGTCGGTCAGGCAGAGGAACTGCTGCCCCCGCGTCAATTGCGGACGCTGCCAAGGCAACGGTCCGACATAGTGATCTGAGGCAACCCAGCCCGTGCCATGCACCGGACGCACCGCATATGGATCAGGCACGGAACTGGAGCGGCAGCCGTTTACTCCGACCAGCATCACAAGCGCGGCAAACAATGCTTTAGGGGAAAGTTTAACAAGCACGACTTATCTCCATCCACCTGCGGTTCACAGACGTGGTACACTGCCGTACTAGACTACATAAGTAGTCTAGTACGGCAGTGTACCATCTACTCATGCAAATCGATAGTGAAGGCGCAACTCAAAATCGCTTGCGCGGCATGCTGATCGGGCTGGCCGTGGGCGACGCGCTTGGGGCGGCGGTGGAGTTTATGCCGCCGGGCTCGTTCGAGCCGGTGACCGGCTATCGCGCGGGCGGGCCGCATGGCCTTGCGGCGGGCGAATGGACCGACGACACGGCTATGGCGCTCGCGCTGGCGGATAGTTTGACTGAGCACTTGGAGTTCGACATCAACGATCAGGCGCGGCGCTATTTGGATTGGATGCAGAACGGGCGGTACTCCGTGAACGGGCGCTGCTTCGACATCGGCATTCAGACCAGGCGGGCACTGGGAAAGTTTGCCGACACCGACGATGCCGCGCATTCCGGGGACGTAGACGAATTCGCGAGCGGCAACGGCTCGATCATGCGCCTCGCGCCGGTGCCGATTCGCTACGCGTCGCTGGTCCGCACCAACCCTAATCAGCTGGCCGACTACTGCGGGCAAAGCAGCGTGCCGACTCATCCTAGCGCGCAGTGCCGCTCCGCCTGCCGCTGGCTGGGAGCTGTATTGGCCGCGCTGGCATTGGGCGAGCCGCGCGAGCGGGTGCTTGCCCCCGACTGGCCCCTGCTGGCGGAAATCGGCCCGCTGGAGCGGCGCATCGACAGCGTTGTCCGACGCGCGGGCTACCGGCGCAAATCGCCGCCGGAGATCGTCGGCGGCGGATGGGTCGTCACCAGCCTGGAAGCCGCGCTGTGGGCCTTCCACGACGCTCCCGATTTTCCCACCGCCGTGCTGCGCGCGGTCAACCTGGGCGACGACGCCGACACCACCGGCGCGGTCTGCGGCCAGCTGGCGGGCGCGTACTTCGGCGAAAGCGGCATTCCAGTCGAGTGGCGGGAGGGATTGGCGCACCGGGAGATGATCGAGACGGCGCTGGACGATCTAATATCAGCCGGGAACGCAGATTCGAAATCTACAGAGCACTAATAATCACCAGTGTTTATAAGGCTGAGACTAAGGAATTTTAATACCGGAAATTCGGTAAAAGCTGACTGGCTTCACAGGAATTCGCTACCAAGGCACGACACCTTCGTCGTCGAAGTACCCGCCGGTAGGGCCGCCTTCCGGCAGAGTGGCGAGCTTCACGGCGATAGCCGCGCCTTGCTCCACCGTGCGGTGGCCGGAGTGAGCGTTCAGGTCGGTGGCGGTATAGCCGGGGTCGGCGGCGTTTACCTTAATTGGAGTATCTTTCACCTCGTCGGCGATAATCACAGTGATCATGTTCAGCGCCGCCTTCGACGAGTTGTACGCCAGCGGCTTGACCGCCGCGTAAGGCGAGTTGGGATCGCTGTTGAGCGCGAGCGAGCCGAGCCCGCTGGACATATTAACGATGCGCCCGGCGTCGGATTCTTTCAGCAGCGGCAGAAAAGCCTTCGTGACCGCGAACACGCCGAATACGTTGGTTTCGTAGGTTTGCCGCAGCGTATCGAGAGTGGTCGCGCTGGCCGGAGCGCCGCGCTCGCCGATGGCGATCCCGGCGTTGTTGACCAGGATATCCAAACCGCCGTACTCCGACTTCACCGCCAGCGCGGCGTTCTGGATCACGGTTTCATCGGTGACGTCAAGCAGGACGGCGTGGGCGTCGATGCCCTGCCCTT
>CAXSEA010000089.1:0-12935 GCA_964235675.1 uncultured Armatimonadales bacterium
CAGCGGATCAGCTCGCAGGCGATCCGCAGATGACGCTCGATGTCCGTCAGCAGCTTGGGCTCGGCGGTTGAGGATTTCGGCGGAACCGGGTCGCCGAATAAATCGAGCGGGAGGTCGACTTCCGGTTGAGCGTTCTGCAAGCTCGGCTTGTAATCGTTGGGCAGCATAACGATTGTGTGCCGGGCCGAAACGCGCATTCGCAAACTTAAGGAGTTAGTCGCGCGACGCGGCAAGCCAGCAAATATACCGGGTGAAATGGCAATGAGCCGGGCGGCATGCCAGGGATGAACATCTGACAAGCCGCTGAGATCATGCCCATCTGCTAATGCAAAAATACTTTACAAAAAGAGCAACTGAAAGAATAGTTTACGATACCACGAATCCAGCAGCTTACCAAGAGCAGCCATGACTATTTTCGCATCCAAGAACCGCTGGTATAATCCGCGATGCAGTCGCCTTGCTTCCTGCTTAAGAGCAATCAGCGGCTTCGGCAAAAACAATGACTATGTTCAAGAAGATCCTGATCGCCAATCGCGGCGATATCGCCGTGCGGGTGATCCGCGCGTGCATGGAGATGAAGATTCAATCGGTGGTGGTTTATTCACAGGCCGACGCCGACTCGCTGGCCGTCCACCTCGCTGACGAAGCCGTTTGCATCGGGCCGCCGCCCAGCAAGGAGTCGTACCTCAACGCGCCCAATATCCTGAGCGCGGCGGTGATTACCGGATGCGACGCAATCCATCCTGGCATCGGCTTTATGGCTGAGTCGGCGTCGTTCGCCGAGGCCTGCGCCGACATCGGCATCAAGTTTATCGGGCCGTCGGTCACCGCCATCGAGAAGATGGGCGACAAGATCACGGCGAAGGCGACCATGCGAGCGGCGGGCGTGCCGGTGGTGCCGGGCACCGACGGCGCGGTCCGCGACGAGGCCGATGCGGCCAGGATTGCCGGGGAGATCGGCTACCCGGTGAAGATCAAGGCAAGCGCCGGTGGCGGAGGACGCGGCATCCGCACCGTGCACGAGGAGCGCGAGCTGCCGAAAACGCTGAAAATGGCGCAGGCCGAGGCGGAATCGTCGTTCGGCAACCCGGACGTCTATATCGAAAAGCACATCGACCAGATGCGCCATATCGAGGTGCAGATTCTAGGCGACGAGCACGGCAATATCATTCATCTCGGCGAGCGCGACTGCTCCATCCAGACGGCGCGTCACCAGAAAATTATCGAGGAGTGTCGCGCGCCCAACCTCGACGACAAAGTCCGCCGCAAAATTTGTGACGCCGCCGTCCGCGCCGCCAAAGCGGTGGACTACTCTAACGCGGGCACCGTGGAGTTTATCTACGCTCCCAACGGCGAGTTCTACTTCATGGAGATGAACACCCGCCTGCAAATCGAGCACTGCGTCACGGAAGTGGTCACCGATACCGACTTGGTGAAATGGCAAATTCGAGTGGCGGCCGGCGAAAAGCTGGAGATGAAGCAGAGCCAAATCGAATGGCGCGGCCACGCTATCGAAGCGCGTGTCACCGCCCGCGACCCCGAGCGCGACTTCGCCCCCAGCGCGGGACGAGTCACGAGCCTGCACCTCCCCGGCGGCCCAGGCGTGCGGGTGGACACGCATCTCACCGCCGGAGCCGACATCCCGCCCTACTACGACCCGATGATCGCCAAGATCATCGTCTGGGACCACACCCGCGACGCGGCGATTTTGCGCTTGCAACGAGCGCTGGCGGAAACGCAGGTGGAAGGGATCAAGACCGATTTGTCGCTGCTAAGGAAGATCGCCTCAAACGTCTACTTTAAGCGCGCTGAACTAAGCACGAGCTTTTTGCAGACTCGGTTGGGGGAGCGGGACACTTAATTTCGTAATCAGTTTAAATTTTTGCCCCGATAAACCGTGGTTGATTATTGACCGGCAGTTACCGGTTCAGGCGAGAGACGCGCAATCGTACTATCCTCAGCCACATAGATGTTGCCGTAATCGTCACAAGTGATCGCGAGAGGCTGGAGTTGATGCTGGTCGGGCTGAATGCTGTCCGGCGCGGTGTAAAAGGAAATTAGCGGCACAAATTCTCCGTTATTTGAAAGCATTTCGATGCCATCCCGAACGGCCAAATAGACATCCCCTTGATGATTAATGCTAATTGCCACAATTGCTGGAGCCATCGACCCGGATTCGACAGGTATCGGACACTCGCGGATAAAACGGCCACTCTGGTCAAAAACTGACACACGGCGGTTGCCGAAGTCTCCCACGTAAAGATCATGGTTTGGCGCGACAGCCAAACAGTTGATGTTAGCGATGTTTCCAGGCCCAGAGCCACCAATATTATAGGAATGAGCGGGCGGTGTCTTATAATACGCACTCACAGGTGGCTGTGCAGTACCGCCGTTATAGACGATATGATTTGTATTATCGCACGCTACCGCGACTACAGTAACGTAAAACTGCCCTTGGTCGATTCGATCAGGAATAACTCGCATGGATTTCCAAGTGCCGTTCGGCTGAAACTCCTGAATAGAAGAATCGAAACTGTCCGCAACTATAAGATTTCCCGCCTCATTGATTGCCATGCCTCTGGGTTTGACCAAACGTCCTTTTGCCGAAAATATAGTGCCGTTCTCCGTACCGATAAAAGGCTCGCCGTCACGCGCGTGCATTAGCCTCAGCGTACCGAACATCGGACCATCATCCACAATGGATTGGTTGCTGGTCGGCGCAGGCTGAACGGGATTGACAGTCTGATATAGCGATCCGATGGAACCAATGGGCTGAAAAGTGTCTGTGCTTAGTTTGATGATGCCGTTGAGAGGCGACGCCACATAGAGAATGTTGCCGGCAACGAGTAGTCCCTCGGCTGTATAGGGCATGCCGGCGAAATTACGCGTGCCGATATATCCCGTGCAGACGTAATGAGGCAATGGCGGTGACGAGACGGAAGCTTGCGCCATAACAACTTTCGGCGCAAGCGTCGCGCTAACAAAAGCTATGAATAAGAAGAACCGTTGTATCATGGTAAATCGAGGTGCGAATTTATTATGGCAAAATATTGCATAGTCGTATCTCAAAACTCCAAAATAATATGCATCGACTAAAGCTGTAGTTGTTTTAACTCACGGCCACAGAAAAAATGCCTCGCCTGAGTCTTTCGGCTCATAGGCGAGGCCTTTTGTGTTTACCTCATCAAAGGCAAGCTGATCTAGTTGCTGGTATTGGCGTTGCCGCGCGTGCCGGTCATGCCGTCTTTGGCGTCGCTGCCGACCGAGCCGCCTCGGTTGATCGCGTCGGCGTCGGGGCCGGTTGCGGTGATGTTGTCGGCTTCGCTCGGGTTCGGCGCGCCGGTGCCCGTGTAGCCTTCGCTGGGGCCTTCGTGGTTGATGTCGTGCGGGTTCAAATTGCCGGAGGGAGTCTCGTCGGGGTAAGCGCCGTTGCTGTTTGCCGGGATGCTTGCGGGATGGTTAGCCATAATTATATTGTCCTCTCGTAAAAAACGCTGCTAGCTGCATTCTTGCCCGGTTTGAGCATTTCTGACACGTCCCAAGCGATGGATAGGCTGTTGGAGTGAATCGGCTGCTGCTCAATAAGCGGGTAGAATGGCCTTATGACTCCCGACGCAAGACAATCCGGCACGACGACGACTGCGGTGAAAACCGCGACTCCCACCCCGCACAAAAACACCCGGCGAGAGGCGCGCGAGCTGTCGCTGCGGATGCTGTTTCAGATCGATATCGGCGGCCAAACACTCGACGAGGTGGTCGAGACGGGGTTGGCTCAGTCGGTGCTGGAGGGTGTCAACAGAGAATTCGCGGAAACCGTCACTCGTGGCACCTGGCAACAGCATAACGAGATAGACAGGAAGCTTGGTGAGATCGCCCAGGATTGGGCGGTGGAGCGTCAAGCGGCGGTGGACCGCAACATCCTGCGCATGACCGCGTATGAGATTTTGTACCAGCCGGACACCCCAATCGCGGCGATTATCAACGAAGCGGTGGAGATCGCAAAAAAATACAGCACGGCGGAATCAGGGCGGTTCGTCAACGGGGTTTTGGGCGCGCTCGCCAAAACCGCGCAGCGCGGCGGAGCGCCGCCGGTGGAGATGCCCGTGAAGCCCGAGCCGGTTTCCGAGATTGAGCGCAGGTACCGCGTGATCGCGTCGGGTTCGTCCCGGAAGCCGGCGGCGCAGGAGAGCAATTAACAGTTATGGCGGCATCCATTCTCGACGGCAACGCGACTTCGCGGGCGATTCGGCAGGAGATCAAGGAGCGGGTCGCTCGCTTTAAGGAGGCGACCGGCGGGCGAACCCCTCAGCTTGCGGCGATTCTCGCGGGCGACAATCCAGCTTCGCAGAAGTATGTGGCGATGAAGGAGAAATTCTGCGCCCAGGCAGGCATGACTTCCAAGACCTACCCCTTTCCCAGCACGGTCTCCCAAGCGGAAGTGGAAGAGCGACTCGCGCAGCTCAACGCCGACCCGGACGTTCACGGCATTCTGATTCAGCATCCCCTCCCCCACGGCATGGACGAGATCGCCGTTCTCGCGCAGCTTGACCCGCGCAAGGATGTGGACGGGATCGCGCCGGCTTCGATGGGCCGCTTGCTGGCGGGTATGAACGCGTTCCACGCCTGCACCCCGGCCGGGATGATGGAGCTGATGCGCCGCTATGAGATTCCAGTAGCGGGAAAGCATGCAGTCGTCGTCGGGCGAAGCGTGATTCTTGGAAAACCGCTCTCAATATTGCTTTTGGACGCGAATGCCACGGTCACCATCTGCCACTCGCGCACGCAGAATTTGGCCGATATTACTCGCCAAGCCGACATTCTCTGCGCGGCGGTGGGACGGGCGGAGATGATTACCGGCGAGATGATTAAGCCCGGCGCGGTGGTGCTCGACGCGGGCTACAACCGTCCCGAAGGAGCCTCGAAAGATGTTGGGGACGTGCAGTACGAATCGGCGGCTGAAGTCGCGTCGTACATTACGCCGGTGCCGGGCGGCGTCGGGCCAATGACGATTGCGATGCTGCTACAGAACACGGTCATCGCCGCCGAGCGGCTGGAAGGCCTCGCCGAGCCGCTGGCGTGACGCCCGCTAGTTTCCCGGCGGCGTGAGCTGATTGGGGGCAATCGTCGGAATGGCTTTGTCGATTGAAAGCATGCGTGGCTTCGCCGCGACAAGTGGATTAGCGGACTCTGCTGCTTGCAGGGCCGCAAAGCGCGCTTGCAAAGCCGGTGAGCCGTATTTCTCCAGCTGATGCTGAAGTACCACCGTTTTCGCCGCGAACACGAAGCGGATGGTTCGCACGTCCGTCATGTCGTCCGAATCGGCGTCAATCCGTGTAAAGCGCTGGTAGGCGCGGGCGAGGCGATTTTTGCCGGTCAGTTGCAGCTTTTGGCATAAGCCGTCCAGAGCGGCTTTTTGCGCTGAAGTCGCCCACGCGGCGAGCTGGCTGTACGGAGTCGAGACGATCAGCGCGTTCGGCATCGGCACGAAGCGGCGCAGAAACGTATCCGAGGTACACATAGGCGTGTCGATGGAGTCGTCGTGGATGCGCGCGTAGGCCAAAGCTTCGTCCATGCCGACAACGCCGTCGTGGTTGTAGTCCGCGCCGGTGACCGCGCTTCGCAGCCGGTCGCGTCCGCTCAGGGCGGCGAAGAAATAGCCGGTGAAATCGGTGTAGCTGGTTTGATCCACTTCGGGCGTGCAGCCCGACGCCTCCCGCTGCGGCAGGCTGGCAAAGAAGCCGACCAGATCGCGCCGGACCGCCTGCCCTCCCGGATCGCCGTCCTCGAACATCAGATTGCCGAATCCTCCCGAAAAGCACTGCGCCATGACCACGATCACCGACTGCTCCGGCGGCAGGGCTTTGATGCCCGCCGCGAGTCGCCGCACGGTGAGAGCGCGGTCGTTCCACAAGGCGTATTGCGTGTTCGCGTACGAATTGTCCTCGCCTGGGCTGCCATGGCCTCCAAAGTAAAGCAGAAGCGGGGATGGTTGTGGCACGAGCGCAGAAACAGCTGGTTGATTGTCGCCGGAGACGGCAGGCGGCGACTGAGAAGAAGCGGTCAACGCGCTGTCGGCACGCGCCACGACCGCTAATCCGTGCCACAAGGCGGAAACGCTGGCAGGGCCGTTCACGGGAGAAATCCTGGCCGGTAGGTAGACAGTACGCCCGTGCGCGTCCTGGCTTTGCACGTTGGGCAGTTTAGGGTTGCCGCTCGCGAACAAAATACGGGTGACGCTGCCTTTAGGCAAGCTTCGCTGCACGAAGATGGCGTTGTTTTCGATGGAGACCTGGTTGTAATCGGAATCCGGCCCGCCGGCAAGCAAAATTGCCCGGAGCGGCGGCGGGGCGACAGGCGGGGCGTCGGAGATCGCGGTAGCGGGTTCCGCGTGAATAAAGGCGCGCACGGACGCGAGCGCGAGTAAACCGGCGACTCCGATGCACTTCAAGACAAATAATTTCGGCGTTCCCAGCGGATTGTTCAAAAACTAAGATTCTTTCCTGTGGCGGCGTCCTAACTCAATACGACATCACTTCTGAAAAAGTGTACCGCCGGTAAACAACCGTTTGATTGCTTTTTAGTTGACCCGCTACTGGCCGGATGCTACAATCTCACCCCACGTACTATGCAAGCCACCCTCGAAACCCTAGTCGACGACCTCAACGATTCCAGAAAATCGATTCTCATCCCCGAATTGGAATCCGGGCTGAACGAGCAGCAGCGCCTCGCCTTCCACCACGGCGACGGCCCCTGCCTGGTGCTGGCCGGTGCGGGCAGCGGCAAAACCACGGTGCTGACGCGGCGCATCGCACGCCTGCTGGCGGAGGGAATGGAGCCGCAGCGCATATTTGTCGCCACGTTTACCAAGAAAGCCGCCGACGAGATGAGCCTGCGTCTCGCGGGGCTACTCGGCGAAGCCGGCCCGGCGATGGTGGAAAAACTATGGATCGGCACATTCCACTCGCACTGCCTGCGGATATTGAAGACGGAGTGGGCGATTCTGCACGGCAAGGCCGGATATTTCCAGATCGCCGACGAGCATTGGCAGCTTCGGGTAGCGCGGGCGATTATCGGCGATAAAGAGTGGCTGCCGAGCGGCGCGCCGACGCCGCCGTTCGGAATGAAACTGCGCTACGATCCCAAATCCGCGCTCAGCGCCGTGTCCGCCGTCAAGAACCGAGGCGCGCAGCCGGAAGACGCCGAGCGAGCGTTCCGCGAGCATAATCCTACCTACACCGACGACACAGTCGCCAAGCTGGTGAAGTTCTGGAAATATTATGAGCAGGCCAAGCAAGCCAAATTCGACGTGCTGGCGCGGCGAGCGTCCAAGCGCCTCGATTTCGACGATCTTCTGATTGAAGCGCTTCAACTGCTGCAAACCAACCCCGTGGCTCTGGACAAATACCGGGAGCAGTTTCAAGCCATTCTGATCGACGAGACACAAGACACCAGCGCGATTCAATGGGAGATTGCCCGGCTGCTCACCGGAAGCCATGAAAACATTTTTATCGTCGGCGACATCGGTCAGGCGATCTACTCGTTCCGAGGGGCGGACCCGAAAGCGACGATTGTCCAGTACAACGGCGCGTTTCCAACCGGCGAGATTATTCGCCTGCCCAAAAACTACCGCTCGTCGGCCACCATTGTCCGAGCGGCCAACGAGCTGATCGAGCAAGCCGGTATCGACGACCGTTACCGGCTGCAAATGGATTCGTCGTTGGGCGAAGGCAGCGCGCTGGAGCCGACCGAGCATCAGACCGCCGACGACGAGGCGGCTTGGATCGCGCAAACTCTGCGCTCGCGGCAAAAACAGGGCAGCGCGCTGCATGACTGCGCAATCTTGATGCGTACCAACGCCTACTCGCGCTCGCTCGAAGACGCTTTAATCAAGGCGGGCGTTCCATACAAGCTCGAAGGTGCGATGGGCTTTTACGGACGGCGCGAAGTGCGGGATCTGTTGGCGTTTCTGCATTTGTCGGTGGAGCGCAACAGCCCGCAGGCCGATGAAGCCTGCAAGCGAATTTTAAACGTGCCGAGCATGTCGTTCGGCAAGCCGACGCGCTTTCTGGGCGGCTCGTTTATTGGGCAGGTGGAGACCATTGCCGCCAAGCGGCAGGTACCTATCTACCAAATTCTCAAAGAGGGCCAGTTCACAACCAAGCAGGGGCTCGCCGTAAAAGATTTCCGGGACATGCTCAAGGAGATTTCCCAGGCTGGCGAAAGCGCAGAGGCGCGCCTGAGAAAAGCGCGAGACCTCGGATATGACGAGTTTCTCTTGCGCGAGGAGGGTCACCACGAAGAGGAAGGCAACTCGCGCCTGGACAACCTGGAAGAACTGTGCGTCGCCAGCGCGGCGTTTCCGTCGGCACAGGATTACCTCAATTTCACGCTGGCCCAGCAGCACAAGGCGGGCGAGGAGCCGGTCGGCGACTTTGTCGAGATGATGACTATCCACCGCGCCAAGGGCTTGGAATGGCCGGTGGTATTCGTCACCGGCTTCGCGTTCGGCATGCTCCCGCACCACCGCAGCCTGCGCTTCTTCGACGAAGACAAGACGCAGGTGATTCCCGAAAGCATCGAAGAGGAGCGTCGGCTCGCCTATGTCGCTCTCACCCGCGCTAAAGACCACCTCTATCTGACCTGGCCGAAGCAGACTCCGACACGCGGCTTGTCCCGCTCGCCCTTCCTGCTGGAGATGCCGTCTCTCGGCGAGGTCGTGATCGTGGAGCCGGTTGTCGCCACCGCCGATGAGCCGGAAGATGAGATCGAGTTCGATGAGACACTGATTTACGGCAGCGAGGCGGCTTAGAAGTTGCCGGCACTCCCATCCTTTCTATGGAGGGGTTGAGGAAAGTCTGGTCTGGACTGCGCTAGGCAATCACTCCACCCTCCCGACCTCCCCTAGCCCCTCCTTAGAAAGGAGGGGAGCCTGAACTACCACTTAGATCTATGGCCACTCTTCGCCTCGGAATAGCGTATGATTAAACTGTGAGTCTCCGCAAGCTGGATCGTTATCTTTTGTCCGCCATGGTGCTGCCGTTCGTGATGGGCATTCTCATCATCATCGGCATGCTGGTCGGCAACACGCTGTTCCAGCTGATCGACCAGATTTTGAAGAACAACATTCCGCTTGGGATGGTGGCGAAGCTGGTCGCTTATAATATCCCGACGCTGATAGTGCTGACTCTACCGGTCGGCATGGCAATCTCGGCCTCTTTCGCGGTCAACAGGCTGGCGCGTGACAGCGAGCTGACCGCAATCCGCATGGCTGGAATTTCGCTCAGACGAGTGTTCCTGCCGATTATTTTAGTAGGCGTGTTTGTCAGCCTGCTTTCTTTTTGGCTGGGCGATCATGTGGTTCCGGCGGCGGAGCGGGCTTTCGCCGAGACGCAGGGCGAGATGTTTGGATATGCTATCGCGAACTCGCCGAACGTCGTCTCCGACAAGGTGATCTCGTTTCAGGACTACGGCATGTATGTCCGCGACGCGGAGCCGGTGAACCCGAAAGACCCCGAAGTGCTGACCGCGCACGGGATTACGATCTTCAAGAGCGCGACGGGCTTCAACAACTACCCGGCCATTATCACGGCGGACAGCGCGACTTACAACCATGGACTATGGCAGCTGAAGGACGCCGTTCTTCATACGCTCGATATCCACGGATTTACCAGCCTGGAAGGCCGGGCAAAGGGCGGCACGCTGGATATCCGCATCCCGTTGCCGAATGTCGACCCACAGCAAAGCGCCGGATTGGCGGGAACGTCGGACAATTTGAGCATGGCCGATTTGGGGCAGCAAATCGCTCTGCTGAATCGGACCGGCCAGGACGCGACCAAACTGGAAGTGGATTACCAGTTTAAGCTGGCTTTGCCCGCCTTGTGCCTGGCGTTCGCGTTTTGCGCGCCGCCCCTGGCGATGAAGTTCGCGCGCTCGGGCTCTTATATCGGCATCTTTCTGTCGATTGTGATGGTCTTTGTTGCTTGGAACACCCTGCTGCTTTCTAAAGCCTTGGGCGTCTCCGGGCACTTGCCGCCCGTTGCGGCGGCGTGGGCGCCGGACATATTGTTCATGGTGGTCGGCCTGATTCTGCTCGCCCGAGCGGAATAGCCCGCCTTGCGCGTTGCGGGATGCTCGTGTTACATTCAAACATCGGCGTTGTCTAAAGCGGAACGGCACTTAGTTAATACAAAACTCTGCCGAAGACGCTGCCGCACTCCGTTGTTTGCCTGGACGCCCGCCGACTTGTCCCTCTGCCCTGATGCGCACTTCCCCGCTCCGCTATTGCCTGACGCTGCTGCTTGCGTCCGGAGGCTGCCTGCTCGGAAGCGCCGCGCCTTACGCGACGCTCGCTTCCGCGCAAACTCTCCCGCCGCAGGGCGTTCCCAACGTCACCGGAAGCACGACGGCGGATGGTCCGGTGAACGCGGATGGGACAAACTCGCCTACGAACTCGACAGTACCCACTGGCTCGACAAGTACAGCCTCCCCTAGCGCATCGACAGCCGCTTCGACGGCGACAACCACAACTACAACGGCAACCGCGCCCTCGGCTGCAGCTTCAACAACCACTGCTAACGGCACCGCTACAGTCGCTCCTACAGCATCGAGCAGCCCGCTTTCCCCCTCGCCTAGCGGCGCGCCGGCATCTAATTCATCGACGGCGAAGACCGGTGCTACAGGCGCGTCGCCCGCGCCGCCTCAATCGGGAGCTAATGCCGCTGCGGAGGCAAGCGCGGAAAGCGATGATACGGTCTATCTGGAAAACGCCGACCTGCTGCGCCTCACCAGCGACAACAGCGCCGTCCTGACCGGAAACGTTAAAGTACGCTACCGCGACTATACGCTCTTCGCCGATAAAGCGGTGGTGAACTCGGACACGGGCCGTGTGGAGTTCGACGGGAATATTCGCGTATTGTCGAGCGCCGATCAGACCACGATCAACGCCACCGACCCGAAAACGCACCTGGAGCTGGATACGCGCAACAACTCGTACTCGATTGTCGGACCCCAGCACGCCGTGATCGATCAAAGTTTATTCGCGGGCTCGGGGCTAGTTCTGCCGCTGCGAATCGATTCCAATGACGCCTACTCGGTCAACAACATTCTCGATGTGCGCCAGGGCGGCTTTACGACGTGCGATTTTCTCCATCCGCATTATGTAGTCGGAGCGCGCAGTATCACCGTGGTTCCGGGACGCCGAATCGTCGCGCGCCATGCGGTTTTGTACCGCCGTGGACGCAGGCTGTTCGAGATCCCCTACCTGATCGTCCCACTGAGCGACCGGTATGACCGGGCGACTTACCTACCGCTTGTCGGCGAAGACCCGGAAGAAGGCTATTTCGCGAAGTTCGCCATTCCCTACGCGCTGACCGGGGCGGCATTGGGCGTGCTTCGGCTGGATTATATGTCGGCCATCGGCACGGGAACGGGATTCGACCAGTCGTACCAGGCGCACGGCCCAAACGCGGGAGGAACGCTTACCTTCTACCATCTCGACGACGCGAAAGACGGGCTGCAGGAGCTGACCGCAACAATTGCGCACGAGCAAACAATCGGCAACTTCCGCGTCGGCGTCAATACTCAGTTTGAGAACAATTCCTACGACAACGCCGTGGGCGCGTCGCAGAACCTGAACGGCACATTGAACGTGTCCGGCTCGGAGGGGCGCAGCACGACCCTCTTCACGGGCAATTTAGTGCAGACCAACTACGGCTCGGAAACTTCCAGCAACCTGACGGCCTCGCTCAATCAGCTTGAACAGCTTGGCGGCTTGAACACTCTTGGGGTAAAGCTGAACTATACGGGTACGGACGCGTCCGAGCAAGCTTTTCAGATTGGCAGTGCCAGCGTCACCAGCGCTGCGACCACGACGGGAACCACCGCTACAACGGGAACGACAGCTGCATTGGCGGCGACCAAAATCATCGGAACCGCGCCTGTCCCGCCGCTGCCCACAACATCAACTACGCTTTCAGCCACTACGTCCGAGCGTGCCACGCTTGCGTCCAACATCGATTTGCACTTGCAGCCGAACGGCCTCATGGTGGATTTGCAGACCGATCTCTTTTCCACGATTCAGAACACCACCGCGGCCTCGCTGGAGAGCTTCGCCGGATTGCAGCGCAGGCCGGAGCTGATGCTCAGCACCACCGGAACAGGCAGTGACCCGCTCGACGAGATCGCTCACCTGGTGCGCGGCAGCCAGCTGAAGCTGGGATTCGGCGATTATATCGAGTCCGCCAGCGGGCACAACAACGACCGCCTTTATTTCAGCTACGACGGCGGCAATCAGGTGCGGCATACCGGCGATTTCACGCTGACGTCAGACTCGTCGTATCAGCAGATGTACTACAATGACGGCGGAGCGCAGTATCTTCTCGACGGGCGGTACGGCTCGGCCTACACGCATGGCCCGCTGACATTGAGCGCCAACTACTCCACTCTTCGCGCCTACGGGTTTACGCCCTTTCTTTTCGACCGCCCCGGCGACTACAACAACGCGAACTTCACGCTTGGCTACTCGCCGACTCCGGCGTACACTCTCAGCGCGGTTACGGCCTACAACTTTCTGCAAGACCAGGGCGTCTATGAGACGCTCAACGGCGTGAGAACTCTTATCACACCGGCATCGCCATGGCAAAATCTCATTGCCGTCCTGAGCGTGCATCCAAATCCGTTGCTCAACGACCAATTACAAGGCTCATATGACCCCAATCATGGGCGCTTGTTCGACGTCAACAACAGCTTTTATGCCGCGAACAAAACCGGGTTCGGGTTTCGTACGGCGTTCGATTACCTGCCGGAGAGATCGCGCCTCGGTCTGGTCAACGGTGCGCTCGACCTGCCTATTATTCTCGACCAGCGGGAGCAGGCCGGATACAAGATTCAAGCGATTGCGGGCTATGACGGCTTGACCAGCAAGTTTACTTATCAGG
>CAXSEA010000090.1:0-12850 GCA_964235675.1 uncultured Armatimonadales bacterium
AACATCACTGGTGATGTTAACGTGGCTGCGCCGGCACCTATGGTTGTGCCTGCTTCGCCAAGCGCGGTTCCGGCAGATGCGACTGATGCGAAGGGGAGCGGGACTTCAGCGGTGGGAGGGCCGGCTCAAGCCAGCTCGTCCGGCGTGCACGGCAGCGGCGGGACGGAGTCGCAAGTGCGGGGGAGCGCGCCGCGTTGAAGAGTACTGTTGGTTTTGGCTCGTCGCGATTTCGATGGAGCGGGTGGGGAAGTGGTGAGCGTCCGGGTGCGGTTGTAGAGCTTTGTGCTCTTTTGATTTATTTGCGGGAAGCGCGGATTGCAGACCTCCCCCAGCCCCTCCATTTCCATGGAGGGGAGTCAGAGAGATCTCCACACCTTTTAGAAAGATTATAATGGCTGAGATTACGTTGAAAGAGGTCCGCCATGACGCGCGGGTCCGGACATATATTACGCGCGCCAATGCGCAGATGATGGCGATTGGATATACGGAGCACGGGCATCGGCATGCCGGTATCTGCTCGACGATCGCGCGCTATATTTTAACGACGCTGCAACACTCGGAGCGGGAAGCCGAGTTGGCGGCGATTGCCGCTTATCTGCATGACATGGGTTGCGTCATCAACCGAGTCGGGCATGTGGAGGCGGGGGCGTTGATGGCGTTTTCTATTTTGACCGATATGGGAATGCCGCCGGAAGAGATCGCGACCGTGATCGGGGCTATCGGAAACCATGAGGAGCCGAACGGAATGCCAATCTCGCGGGAGTCGGCGGCGACGATTATCGCGGACAAGTCGGACGTCCACTTCTCGCGGGTGCAAAATCCGGAGCCGATGAAGTACGACATCCACGACCGTGTCAACAAGGCGGTGCAGAAGTCGTACCTGCGGGTGGATTTTGAAACGCGGCTCATCAATCTTGAGCTGGAGATCGATACGTCGGTAGCGAGCGTGACGGAATACTTCGAGATTTTTGTGGTCCGGATGGTGCTTTGCCGCCGCGCGGCGGAGTTTTTGGAGTGCAAATTCGGCTTGAAGATCAACGGGGTGGCTTTGTGATCGTGAAGCAATGACGTGGAATTCGTCTTAGGCATAGCAAAACTCTAAAATTATTCTTCTCGAATGCCGAAAATGATTGTAGAAAGACAACAAACGGCGCGATTCGGTCGCCGAGGGTTGATCTTATCCAGTGTTCGGAACGGAGATGGCTATGCAGTCTTGCACTTTGTGTTCGCCGGGACAGCAGGGATACGTTGTCGATTTCGATTCTCAGCAGAGCTTAGAACAAGCGAGGACGTTCCTCGCGGAGCGTAAGCTGGGATTCGCGGAGATCGACGCCTGCACGATGTGGATCGGCTCGCCCGGCCTAAAAGATTGTATGGAATGCTCGGCGCTGTTCTCGCCGGTGACGACCTGGGAGTTCAGGAAGTCGGTGCATCTGGGCGCGCAACGGTTTGAAACGGACGAAGCCCGGCTCTCCTGGTCGGAGGTGCGCGGGCAACTGCCTGGAGTATTTATCGACACGCTGATTGACCGGAACGCGATTCGGATGATGCGGCAGCCGATTGTGGATGTCTCTCGGCAGGGCAGAATTGTCGCTTATGAGCTGCTGGCGCGGGGATACGATGCGGACGGCGGGCTGATCGCGCCCGCGGTGCTGTTCGGCGAGGCGAGAGCGCAGAACCGATTGTTCGCGCTGGATAAGCATTGCCGGATCGCGGGAGTTAAGGCGGCGGCGGAGTTCGCGGAAAACGTTTCGGTCTTTATCAATTTTATACCAACGGCGATTTACCGGCCGGAGCATTGCCTGCGCACGACGATGGCGGCGGCGGGGCAGGCGGGTGTAGATTTAAGCCAACTGGTGTTTGAGGTGGTGGAGACCGATTTCGTCGAAGATACGGCACATTTGAAGACGATTTTCGATTTCTATCGGAAAAACGGCGTCCGGTGCGCGTTGGACGATGTCGGGGCCGGGTTCAACGATATCGAGATGCTGAAATCATTGTCGCCGGATGTGATTAAGCTGGACAGAAGCATCGCCGACGGCGTGGCGTCGAGCGCTGAGAAGCAGGACCAGGCAGCGGCGGTGCAGGCGGCGGCGGCGCAGGTGGGAGCAGTCGCGCTAGGCGAGGGGATTGAGTCGCAAGCGGATTCGGACGTGCTGGCGCTGATGGGATACAAGTGGCAGCAAGGCTACTTGTTTGGCAAGCCTGGTTATTCAAAATCTGTCGGCAGCGTCGAAATTGTCGATCAGAAGATAGCTGCTTGATTCCACAGCCAGTAAAATAGAAGGCATGGAATGTCAGATTGCTCGGCAGCGGCGGCGAGCGGGTGCAACTTATCGAAATGCGTTTGGCTGTTTGACAGGCGCGTTGGCGGTTTGCCTGGCTGCGCCTACTTTCGGCGCTCAGGCCGGCTCGGCGCAAACGCCGATGTCGCCGTCTCAGGCGCAACCGTCTCAGGCGGCTCCTAGCTCGCCTGCATCCGCGCCTCCATTGGTTGCTTACCCTGTCCATGCTGCCCGGCCTGCGGCGCAAGGCGAAATGCGGGGGATGTGGGTGGTGCGGGATAGTATCGAGTCGCCAACGGCGATCGATCATGTGGTGGCGACGGCGAAGCGGTACGGGTTTAACGCGTTGTTTGTCCAGGTGCGTGGACGGGGGGACAGCTGGTACAAGTCCAGCTACGAGCCTCGCGCGGAGGAGCTTGCGCATGAGCCGGCATCGTTCGATCCGCTGGCGAATATCATTCGGCAGGCGCATGCGCAGGGCATACAGGTGCATGCCTGGCTGAATACATGCTATGTCTGGTCCGAGGGCAGAGCGCCGTACAGCCACGCGCATATCGTGAACGCTCATCCGGGGTGGCTGGCGCGCGATCAATCGGGCGCGTACCATCTGGCTACTGCCGGTGGAGCGGAGGGCGCGTTTCTAAGCCCATCGAACGCGGCGGTGCGGAACCATCTGCACAACGTGTTTTTGGAAGTGGCGCGCAACTACGATGTAGACGGTATTCACTTCGACTATATCCGCTACCCAAACCATTCCTACGATTTTTCCTCCTCGGCTCTTCAGGGTTTCGCCGACGCCGTTCGTCCGACGCTGCCCGCCAATTACGCCAAGCAACTTGATTCCGAGGGGGCGGCGGCTTACCAGCGGGCGTTTCCCGAGCGATGGGCCGATTGGCGCCGGGAGCAGGTGACCAGCTTGGTGGAGTGGATTTCCAGTGATATCAAGCGGGCGAAGCCGTGGGTGTGCGTGTCCGCCGCCGTGTATGCCGACTGGAACGACGCGTTTGTGGAGCGCGGGCAGGATTGGCATCGCTGGCTGCGCGACGGGGCCTTGGACGCGGTGGTGCCGATGGCTTACAACGCCAGTACGATGCTGGTGGCGCGTCAGATCAGCGACGCGGAGTTTGTGGCGCGGTCTGCGAACCGGGCGTGCTATGCGGGGATTGGAGCTTGGCACATTCCGGTGCAGAGTACGGCGGAAAAGATTCGCGCGGCTCGCAGCGACGGGGCGGCGGGGTATGTGCTGTTTTCTTATGGGGGCGTGACGGCGAACGGGACGCGCTCGACTTATTTGTCGAAGCTGGACCGTATGGCGATGCCGGAGCCGGTTTCGGTGCCGATGCTCGGGTCAGTGGGGCCGAGAAATGAGCAGGAGACTGGAAGCGTCGCGAGCCAAAAGGGCGCGAATCAACAAGCCGTGACCCAGCCAACAGCTGCGCCGGTGGTGGCGGAATGACGGACGCTGTCGGGCAGCCTGCGCTTGGTGAGCAGCCGTTTAGAATTGAGCTTGCTGTCCGGGATTACGAGCTGGACATGCAGGGCGTGGTCAATAACGCGGTTTACCAGAATTACTTGGAGCATGCGCGTCACGCGTTTTTGAAGGCGAACGGGCTAGATTTCGCGGAGATTACGCGGGCGGGCGTAAATCTGGTGATTATCCGCGCTGAACTGGATTATGTTTCGTCGCTGCGGAGCGGGGAGCGGTTCGTGGTGTCGGTGCGGATGGAGCGGATTTCGCGGCTGCGGTTTAGTTTTCAGCAGCAAATTGCCACGGTGCCGGAGGGGCGGGTGGTGATGCGGGCTGTTTTGGTGGGGACAGGGCTGGATTTGCGGGGCAGGCCGAAGCTGTCGCCGGAACTGGAGCAGCTGCTGGTGAGCTGCTCCAGTTGACGTGGTTGCATTAAGAGGCGCTTGAGTTTGCCGCGTCTGGGCGCAGAGGCCGTTGAGAGTTTAGGGAGTGGCTTTACGCAGTGATGCGGATGGGTTGCTACTCGCCGCCCGCGCCTACTCCCGGCTCGGTCATCTTACGTGGGTTGAGCAGGTCGGCGAGCTCGTGCTCGGGCAGGATGCTTTGCTCGATGCAGAGCTGGCGGACGGTTTTATTTTCCTGGACGGCTTGCTTGGCGATGGCGGCGGATTTGTCGTAGCCGATGACCGGAACGAGCGAGGTGACCATGCTCATCGACCATTCCACCAGACTTTCGGCGCGCGCGACGTTGGCTGTCATGGATTTGGCGGCGCGGTCGTTGAAGGCGTTGACGGAATTGGCCAGGTAAGTGAGCGATTCCAGGCTGTTCCGGGCCATGACTGGGAGCATGACATTGAGATCGAGGTTGCCGTGGGTGTTGGCGATGTTGATCGTGGCCGCGTTGCCGATGACCTGGGCGCAGACCATCATCAGCTGCTCGCACATGACCGGGTTTACTTTGCCGGGCATGATGGACGAGCCTGGCTGGACGGCGGGAAGCTGCAATTCGCCGATGCCGCAGCGGGGGCCGGAGGAGAGCCAGCGGATATCGTTGGCGAGTTTCAGGAGCGATGTGGCGACAGTAGCCAGCTGGTTGCCGAGCTCGGTGATCGCGTCCTGAGTGCCCTGCGCCTCGAAGTGGTTTTCGGCTTCGACAAACGGCAGGTCGTAGCGTTCGGCAAGGCGCTGAGCGACCGCGGAACCGAAGCCTTCGGGCGAGTTGATGCCGGTGCCGACGGCCGTGCCGCCAATGGCAAGCTCCATCAGGCGGGGCTGGACCGATTCCAAGCGCGTAATTGCCAGCTGCACCTGGCGCGCCCAGCCGCCGGCTTCCTGGCCCAGGCGGATGGGAGTGGCGTCCATGAGGTGGGTTCTGCCGATTTTGACGATACTGTCCCAGTCCGAGGCTTTTTCGGCGAGAGTTCCATGCAACGAGCGGAGGGCGGGGAGCAGATCGCGGTTGAGGACGACGGCGGCGGCGACGTGCATCGCGGTGGGGATGACGTCGTTGGAGGACTGGCTCTTGTTGACGTGGTCGTTAGGATGGACGGGCGTCTTGCTGCCGATCTCGCCGCCGAGAAGCTGAATCGCGCGGTTGGCGATGACTTCGTTGGCGTTCATGTTGGTGGAGGTGCCGGAGCCGGTCTGGTAGATGTCCAGAACGAAGTGCTGGTCGAGGTTGCCGTCGATGACGTCTTGGGCGGCTTGCTGGATGGCGTCCTTGAGCTTCAAATCGAGAAAGCCGCCTTCGGCATTGACGTCGGCGGCGGCGTACTTGATCGCGCCCATGGCTTCGATGAACGGGCGGGGAAAGCGGACGCCGGAGATAGGGAAGTTGGCGACGGCGCGGGCAGTCTGAGCGCCGTGGAGAACGTCGGCGGGAACTTGGAACTCTCCCATAGAGTCCTTTTCGGTTCTGTAGTCGGTCATATTCGGTTTGTTGTCCTTCCGGTTACTTGAGGGTGTCGGTGGAGAGCTGGTACGAGAGTACCGCCAGCTCCTGCAAAAACGAGACGTTGCGGACGACGATGCGGTGCGGCACCCGGATCGCTACGGGGGCGAAGTTCAGGAGGGCGCGGATGCCTCCTGAGACCGCGATATCGGCCACCGGCTGCGCCGCTTCGGCGGGCACGGCGAGTATGGCGATGCGGGCACTGGAGACGAGATTGTCCTCGCGGAATGCGGCCACGTCGCGGATGGTGAGATCGAAGAGTTGGCGTCCGATTCGGCTCGGGTCGGTGTCGTAGACGGATACTATGTCGAATCGCTGCTGGCGGTGCCCAGGGTAGCCGGCGAGCGCCGAGCCAAGGTTGCCCGCGCCGAAGACGACGACGCTTTGATCCCGGTCTATCTTGAGGATGCGGGCGATGCGGGATTGCAACTCGACGACATTGTAGCCGACGCCGGGCTTGCCGAACTCGCCGAAGTAGGACAAGTCTTTACGGAATTGGGCGGCGTTGACGCCGGTTTGCCGCTCGACTTCGGTGGAGCTGATGGTCTCCACCGCCGCCGCCTGCAGCTCGCAGAGATACCGAAAATAGGTGGCGAGACGCTCCAGGGTCGGGATGGGAACTTTAGGCGTGGTGTTCACGGATCGTTGAATTTCGGTCAATTGCGTCAGGAGTTCAGCGGGGCTATATTAGCTGTCGGGCTGGCCGCCGGAAGTGACTGGCCGCGGAGTGGATTTGATTGCAGGGTGTTGAAGCTGGGCGACCACCAGACGGAAGTGAACACTGACGATATCGCGGTCGGCGCGGCTCCGTTTTGCTGCGCGGCTGATTTTGGGGCAACGCCTTGGAAGATAATCGTCTGAGTTCCCGCTAATGACGCCATCACCCGCACGGTGCACTGCTGGATGGGAGACGCGGCGGATTGCGACAGCGCGCTTTTGGCGACGGCTTCGGCGGAAGCGAGGACGGTCTGCTGAGTCGTGGGCTGGACGCTTTCGGCGGAGACGGTAAGGATTGCCGCTTGGCTGGATGGGTCGATGACGCAGTTGTCAATGCTGACGCCGAGGCTGCGCAGGGATGAATCGCGCTGCAGAGACGCGGAGAGCCTGGCTTCGTCGCTATCGACCATGGAGGACGCCGACGATGATGTCGAAGAAGCGGGCGCGTGCTGCGCGAGGGTCGAGGCGCTCGATGCCGGGGATGGCGCTGCCAGTGTGGTAACCAGAGCGGGCGATTGCGGCTGAGTTGCTGTGGCGGCGCTTGGTTGTGTGCTCACGCCGCCGGGGCGATCCAGAGCGTATGTGGTCGAGGTTGGCGTAAAAGCCGGCTCGATGATTTGGCGCTGGGCTTGGCTGGAGCGCAGCGGCGCGGTGAGCAGGCACAAGCCGACGACGCCGATGATTCCGGTGGCGACGGCTATGCCCGCGCGTCGGGCGGTGGGCGTGGAGAGCGTCCGCATCAGGTTGAACGGAGCGGGGCGCGATAATTGGTTTCCAACTTGAGTGGTGATGGTTTTATTTAGCTCGGCGCGCCGGGAGTTGACGATCAGGGAGAGCTTTTCGCGCGTGGCTTGAGCGTCGGGGCGGATGTCGAGGGCCATGCAGTACCAGCGAATCGCTTCGTCGGCGTCGCCGCGCTCGGCGGCGATATCGCCCAGCAGGGCGTGGGCTCTCCAGCTGTCGGGCGCGGCGTAGAGGACGTGGAGACAGACGCGGTTCGCCTCGTCCCACTGCCTCCTGAGACGGTGAAGGTTTGCCTGAGCAAGCCGGCTGGCGCACGATTCTTCAAGCTGAAGGTCGATGGGCGGCGGCACCTTGCCTGGATCATCCCCGCTGGTATTTAGTGGGCCGGTCATAGATTTATGTGCGTCCCGTGTGGCCGAAGCCGCCTTCGCCGCGCTGGGAAAGCTCCAACGTGGCAACCGGCTGCCATTGAACCTGCAGGACGGGAGCGACGACCATCTGGGCGATGCGCTCTCCGCGTGAAATGGTAAACGGCTCCTGGCCTAAGTTAATTAAAATCACTCTGATGATGCCGCGAAAATCGCTGTCGATGGTGCCGGGGGCATTGACCATTCCTATGCCGTGGCGCAGGGCGAGACCGCTGCGCGGCCTGATTTGGGCTTCGTAGCCGGGGGGCAGGCCGACGCGGATACCGGTCGAGACTGCCTCGCGCTGGCCGGGCGACAGGGTGAGCGAATCTTGCACGTCGGCGTACAAATCCATGCCGGCGGCTTCCGCCGTGGCATAGGACGGCAGGGGCAGATCGCTTGCTCCGGGTTCTTGGACAATGCTGAGCGTAATCAGTTGCATGGCATGGGGCGGCTAGAAGTCATTGCCGTTTTGCATTCACGAGAGATTGGAACAGGCCAAGGCCATCGGCGGAGCCGAGGAGGCTGTCGCAGGCACGCTCCGGGTGGGGCATCATGCCGAAGACGTTAAAGGTTTCGTTGGCAATCCCGGCGATGTTGTCCGTGGAGCCGTTGATGTTGTCATCGGGTGTGGCGTAGCGGAGGAGCACTCGGTTGTTTGCCTTCAGCGCTACCAGCGTTTCACCGTCGCACACGTATTTGCCTTCGCCATGAGCGACGGGGATCGAGAGAAGCTGGCCGGGTTGGAGCGCCTGGGTGAAGGGCGTTTGGTTGTTTTCCACGCGGAGAGCGACGTGGCGGCAAACAAAGCGGGTGTTGTCGTTGCGGATAAGCGCGCCGGGGAGCAGGCCGGATTCGCAGAGGATTTGGAAGCCGTTGCAGACGCCGACTACGATGCCGCCGCGCTGGGCATGGTCGCGGACGCTGTCCATGATGGGGGCGAAGCGGGCGATTGCGCCGCAGCGGAGATAGTCGCCGTAGGAGAAGCCGCCTGGGACGAGGATAATTTCGCAGCCTTTCAGGTCGCTGTCGCCGTGCCAGAGGTACTCGACATCCTGCTTGAGGTTGTCTTTCACGGCGAAGTAGGCGTCCTGGTCGCAGTTGGAGCCGGGGAATTGGACTACGCCGAACTTCATGCGGAGACAACCTCGTAGCGGTAATCCTCGATCACGGGATTCGCCAGCAGCTTGCCGCACATCTCGTCGATTTTAGCGTCGACATCATCTCCGTCGGCCAGCTCCACTTCGATATGGCGGCCGATGCGCACGGACTGGACTTGCTCATAGCCAAGCTGGTGCAGGGCGTTTTGAACGACGCGGCCTTGCGTGTCCAGGAGGGAGGGTTTCAGGGTAACGTCGATTTTTACGAGAGGCATGGATGCTCCTATACTGTGTCGCGCGCGCAGACTAATATATATTATTGTGACAGATTAAGCGCGGCGCACTCAAGTCAGCTCATAAAATTTCGCGGCTTTTGATTAGCACTCACTTGACATGAGTGCTAATGGCGATCATAATGATAGTGGAATTTTACCCCGCGCTTGTGCGTCCTTCGCGTCGCCGGGCGCACGGGTTTTTCGTTTGCTGGGTAGTGACCAAAAACAAAATTAGGAGGGTTGAACCACTGATGTTGAAACCGCTTGGAGATCGTATCGTAGTAAAGACGCTGGAAGCCGAGACCACCAGTGCGGGCGGAATTGTCCTGCCGGACTCCGCCAAAGAGAAGCCGCAGCAGGCTGAAGTGCTCGCCGTAGGTCCTGGCAAGGTGATGGACAACGGCAAGCAAGTCGCGCCGGACGTAAAAGTAGGCGACAAAGTCGTCTATTCGAAGTACGGCGGCACCGAGATCAAAGTCAGCGGCGAGGAGTATGTCATTCTTCGCGCCGACGATATTTTGGGCGTGCTTTAAGCAGGACGTTTGTGGGCGGCTACCCTATCCGGCCTCTCGGCCACCTTCCCTGAAAGGGAAGGAACGCTGCAGGGCGCTAGGTGTCTTAATTTATCTCCTTTATAGGAATGAATTTTGCAGCCATATAATTTAGCAGGTTTTTGTTACAGGAGATTCATCTCACATGGCAGCTAAAGATATTTTATTTGACGAGCAGGCTCGTCGCGCGCTGGAGCGCGGCGTCAACATATTGGCCGATGCGGTCAAAGTGACCTTGGGGCCTCGCGGACGTTATGTCGTCCTCGAGAAGAAGTTTGGCTCTCCCTCGCTCGTGGACGATGGCGTGACTATCGCCAAGGAAATCGAGATCGAGGACAAGTTCGAGAACATGGGCGCGCAACTCGTTCGCGAAGTGGCGAGCAAGACCAACGACGTCGCCGGCGACGGTACTACTACCGCCACCGTTTTGGCGCAGGCCATCGTCCGCGAGGGATTGAAGAACGTCGCCGCCGGATCGAACCCGCTGGCGATCAAGCGCGGCATCGACAAGGCTGTCGAGGCGTGCGTGGCACAGATCAAGTCGTCGGCGCAGCAGGTGAGCGCCAAGGACGAGATCCAGAAGGTCGCCACCAACTCCGCGAAGATCGATACGATCGGCGCGCTGATTGCCGAGGCGATGGACAAGGTCGGCAAGGACGGGGTCATTACGGTCGAGGAGTCGAAGGGCACGCAGACTACCATGGAATTGGTGGAAGGCATGCAGTTCGACAAGGGCTATATCTCGCCTTACATGGTGACCGACGCCGAGCGGATGGAAGCGGTTCTTGACGACCCGTTTATCCTGCTTTACGAGAAGAAGATCAGCTCCGTGCAGGACTTGGTTCCCGTGCTGGAGAAGGTCGTGCGCCAGGGCAAGCCGCTGGTGATTATCGCCGAGGACGTGGACGGCGAGGCGCTCGCGACTCTGGTCGTGAACAAGCTGCGCGGCACGCTGAACGTGGTCGCGGTGAAGGCACCGGGCTTTGGCGACCGACGCAAGGCGATGATGGAAGATATCGCTAGCCTGACCAAGGGCACGTTTATCACCGAGGATTTGGGCATCAAGCTCGATACCGTCGATGAGACTTACTTGGGGCATGCCAAGCGGATTGTCGTGACCAAGGACGAGACTACCATCGTCGAAGGCGCGGGCGACGCAAGCGCGATCCAGGGACGCATCACCCAGATTCGCGCCCAGATCGAGCGCTCCGACAGCGACTACGATAAAGAGAAGCTGCAGGAGCGATTGGCGAAGCTGGCGGGCGGCGTGGCCGTGATCCAGGTCGGCGCGGCTACAGAGACTGAGCTCAAAGAGCGCAAGCACCGTATTGAGGACGCGCTTTCCGCGACCCGCGCGGCTGTGGAAGAGGGTGTCGTTTCCGGCGGCGGCGTCGCGCTGCTGAACGCGGCCAAGGCGCTGGAGACCCTGCATCTCGAGGGCGACGAGGGCGTGGGCGTGAATATCGTCCGGCGCGCTTTGGAAGAGCCGGCCCGGCAGATCGCGAACAACGCGGGTGTCGAGGGCAGCGTGATTGTCGAGCAGATCAAGCGTCTCGGCCAGGGCTACAACGCGGCCACCGGCGAGTTCGGCGACTTGATCGCCCAGGGCATCGTCGATCCGGCCAAGGTGACGCGCTCCGCCCTGCAGAACGCTGCTTCCATCGCCGGCATGGTGCTCACCACCGAGTGCCTGGTCGTCGAGAAGCCCGAGCCCAAGGGCGCAGCCCCGGCCGCACCGGGCGGCGGCGGAATGCCGGGTATGGGTGGTATGGGCGGGTTCTAGTTCCGTACGTTTGTAATACCTGCGGTCTTAATTCAAAGACGTTCTGTACTATAATGGTGGATGCTCGATTGAGCATCCACCATTATTTTATGAGAAATTCGAAGACGTAAGCTGTTAATTGGGACTATCATGGCTCTAATCACAAGGCAAATATCAATTGATGGCGTGGAAGCTATCGAACTAAAGTCGAGTTTAGATGATGCTACAGCGATCAAGGAGATGGAGGCTTGGTGCCGAAGTCACTCTTGCACACGGTCAGGCGAGAACTTCCTTCGTGTGGTTGTCGAAAATGACGTCACTTATCGAATTGGCTTAGCATATCCGGTGGCGAGTACAGCAATTCAAGGCGAGGATATCTACAGCCACAAAGTAGTCAGTCATCTACGCTCAAATGACGTGGGGCGAATAGTTGCAATCGATTGCAACTCCGGTGATTACGCGATTAGAAACAACGAAGTCGAGGCGCTAGACGCACTGATCGATATGCATTCTGATGCTCGCGCGTACTTAAAGCGAGTGGGCTATACAGCTCTAGCAGGTATTGGCGCCATCGTTCCTAAAAGCAACAACCTATGATTAGCGGCGTAGTTACTAAAGAACGCGAGCCAATTATGACCTTGGAAGTTCGCGGCCCGAATGGACAAGTACTTACAGTTGACTTTGTATTGGATACCGGCTTCTCAGGTTATATGACTCTAACTGAAGCAGAAGTCGTCAGCTTGGAACTCAAATCGGCGGCTGCAAGCAAGTACCGATTTGCGAACAGCAATGAAGAGACGCTGCCAACCTATACCGCCTACACTACTTGGGATGAGCAGCCTCTGAAAATTTTGATCGTTCAACTAAAGGAAAGCCGGTTAATAGGCATGAGCCTGTTGAGCGGTTCTACTCTTTCTTTAGAAGCCACGGCTGATGGTAACGTGACAATCGATGCTGATACTGTCGACCCGTTTCGATAGTTTGTCAGCTTACCGGCTGAACAGGAAATCCGTGCCTGAGCTTGCGCTCTAGACATTGCCGTCGCTGTAGACCTGCATGTTGTCGCTGGTTTTGCTGGTGCTTTCCTGTTCGGCGAAGCTGCAGTTGGTGGTGGAGAAGTTGGACGATTGCCAGGTGAGGATGGGGAGGTTGGAGTTGCCGTCGAGGCCGGTCCACACGGGCATGTGGTGGGTATCGACGAAGCCGGCGGAAGTTTGAGGGTTGTAGGGAACCCATCACGCGCCGTGGTTCCAGACTTTTACACAGGCGTGGGATCGAGGGTGTGGAGATTTGTACGCGAAAAGCCGGGAGCAGTTACTGCGGGCTTTTATGTCAAAACAGTTGCTTTGACACTGTAGTTGTTCAGGGATAATATATTTGTTATGCTGACCACTGCTCCTACGCTGCTTGAACTGAATCCCTACTCCAGCTGCATCAAACAAGTGGCCGCCAAGTATGGGCTTTCCAATATCCGGGTGTTTGGCTCTGTGGCGCGACAGGAGGCGACGTTCGACAGTGACATAGACTTTCTGGTCGACGCAGCCTCTAATACAAGCGAGTTGGATCTTGTCGGCTTCATTGAAGAACTCA
>CAXSEA010000091.1:0-12844 GCA_964235675.1 uncultured Armatimonadales bacterium
CGCCTGGAAGGGTGACGTCGATGGCGTCGGCGGCGAGGCGGGTGCGGCGCTCGGATTCGGACAAGATTTGGCGGCGCTCGTTGATGGCGGCGAGCAGGCGGTCTTTTTCGGCGTTCACGGTCGCGCCAAAGGTGGGCTTATCCTCGGTCAGAAGCGAGCCGATGAGGCGAAGCAGGCCGGTGAGAGTGCCTTTGCGGCCCAGGGTGCGGGTTTCCAGATCGACCTAATCGGCGGTGGAGAGCGCGGTCGGCACCAGGGCGTGGGCTTGGGCGGCAAGCGTTTGGAGCTGCTCGATAGGAGATGCAGGATCATCAGTCATGGCAGGATGATACTGTGACAACTCCCCATGAGTAAACTAAGGGGCTTCTAGGAATTTCAACCCACACCATGTTATGCCAGGGCAAACAATATTTACGTGGCTACTGCCAGGATTTTACAGAGAGTCGGATTAACGCTCAACTAATTCTCAACCAAGTGAATCCTGAGCTGTCCAAAAGCCAGAATACTGATTCCTAAAACCAACAGAAAGTCGGCAGCCTCGGAAGGCTGCCGAGCCTGATATCCTCATAGCTAAAGCCAGAAAGATTACGGCCCAACTGCTAAAACCCCGCCGCTTTGATGCGGTAAGGCTCACTCACTTACTCACTGCGCCTGTTCGGTCGACTGTTCCGCAGGTCAAAGGTTCAATTCCGCGACGAATGCGTCGATTGCGTGGGCAAGGGCTACCGGCTCGTCAATTGGGATGAGATGACCGCTGCGGGGAATGATCTGCAAACGCGAGTTGGCTATTCTGGATATAACCTCGCGCCGGTGTTGTTCGACTGAATCAAGTTGATCCTGCTCTCCTGCGAGAAGAAGCGTCGGCACGGCTATGTGCGCAACCTCAGCCGAAATGTCTTCTTGAATCGCCGAGGTGGGCCAAGCCAATTTTGCTTCCGGCGCGCCGCTCAGGCTGTCTTCCACAATCTGTTGTACAGTGTCCGCATCCGGAGCGCGAGCGCTGAGGAAGGCGATGGCCTGAAGTACGTTTTCGCGATGGTCGTAAGCGTGGATCTGCTGCTGCAGAGCCTCTGCCGGGAAATGAGTCGGAGTGGGCGTCGCCGGCGCAACAAGCACTAGCCCCACAAGTCCCGCCGGACAGCGAGAAGCTAAAAGCTGCGCCACCTTGCCGCCCATCGAATGTCCTACCAGAACATATTCTTTTAAAGCAAGCTGCTCGATCAGCAGTGCAGCATCATTGGCAAGCTCCGCAATCGAGTAGCCACTCTTGGCCGGCACCGACTGACCCCACCCTCGCATATCGTATGTGATGGTGCGATATGAGCCCGCAAGCTCCGCAACAACTTTATTCCAGGTGCGATGCGTACCGCCCCAGTAATGCAGGAAGATGATCGACGGATCTCCTGCACCCTTTTCTTCCACGTACAACGAACTGCTTTTCATTAGCTGATCCATCGTTTTATTCCTGCTCGGGGCTTATGCCGGAGCAGGAATAAAACGATTTGCATTGTCCTTCTCAAGCATTTCCCATGGAACGACAGTGGTGAGTCTAGCCAATGACGGCGGCAGGCACAGTAATCGCGAGGTTTAGAGACTTCAACAAGGCGGTGAAGCTGGGTGCGTCGCTGTAGGCCATGTCGGCGAGGACTTTTCGGTCGAGCAGGTTGCCGGTTTTGGTCATGGCGGCGATAAACTCGCTGTAGCGGACGCCTTCGGCGCGGCAGGCGGCGTTGATGCGGGCGATCCACAGTTTGCGGAACTCGCGCTTGCGGACGCGTCGGTCGCGGTAGGCGTAGTTGCCGGCCTTCATGACCGATTCGTGCGCGGTCTTGTAGATGCGGCTCTTGCCGCCGAAGTAGCCGGCGGCTTCTTTTAAAATCTTGTGGTGGCGCTTATGGGTCATTACCCCGCGCTTGACTCGTGGCATTTTCTTTGGTTCTCCTTGAACTCTACTCCAACCAAACGCTCAAGCTAGAAGCTGAGGGGCGGATCGAGCGACCAATGGTTCGTTGATTTAAGTAACGGCTAGGCTTAGCTTAGTTGGCGATGCCGTTGGGGATGAGGCGCTTGACGCGGTGGCGCATGGTTTTGGCGAGCTGGCCGTCCTGCGCGAGGCGTCGGGAGCGTCCGGGGCCTTTGTTGATCATCAGGTGGTTGCGTCGGGAATGCTTGTGCATCAGCTTGCCCGTGGAGGTTTGCTTGAAGCGCTTCGCCGCCGTCTTGCTGGTCTTGATTTTAGGCATGGTATTTAATATCCTGCGTTAGACGCGAAAACTGCCCGGCTGGTGGGCCAGGCAATTGGTCGCGCAAATATTCCGAAGTGTTGTTATACCATGCGGGGGCAAGGGGTGGCAACCCAGGCGATATAAGGGCACCTGCCCACCCATCCGGGCTCTCGCCCACCTTCCCTGAAAGGGAAGGAAATTTGCGAGGGGCTTGGTTTAATTAACGTGCTTCTGAGTAGCGTTACGCTACGGGTGGCGTTGGGGCTTGGGTGGTAGCCGGCGGCGGGGTGACTGTTGGGTTCAGGGGCGGCGCGGCGGGTGGTGCTGAAGCGGCGGGGGCGTTGGCTCCGGCACCGTTCGCGGGCGGCGCTGCGGCGGCTGATGGACGCGGAGCGGGCGCGCCTGCGGGCGGCTTGGGCTTGGGAACGCTGGTGCCGCGCGGGGAAAGGATCATGGTCATCTGGCGGCCTTCAAGAGCGGCGGGCTTTTCGACCTGCGCGCCGACTTCGGCGGTCATTTGGACGATCTTTTCCATCTGCTGGCGACCGAACTCGGGGTGGGTGATCTCGCGCCCCTTGAACTGAATGGTGACTTTCACTTTGTCGCCGTCCACCAGGAACTTCATCGCGCTTTTCACTTTGACCTGGAAATCGTGCTCGTCGATGTGCGGGAACATCTTGATTCCCTTGAGGTCGCTTTGCTTTTGCTTCTTGGAAGCATCTTTTTCGCGCTTGGACTGCTCGTATTTGTACTTGCCGTAGTCGATAATTTTGCAAACAGGCGGCTGTGCCTGCGGGGCGACCTCGATCAGGTCGAGGCCTTTCGAGCGGGCGAGCGCGATTGCCTCGCGCGTAACCATTACGCCCAGCTGAGAGCCGTCATCGCCAACCACCCGGATTTCGGGGTAGCGAATTCGCTCATTCATGTTGACTCGCGGCTCACGGAAGTCGCGTCGAAAATCTCTGTTGTTTATACAAACCTCCTGCTGACCCGATAGCGTAAATCAGGGCAGCCTGCTCTCGATTGTGATTTATTGTATTCTAAACAGTGCGTAGTGTCAATTAGTGCCAGGGGTGCGGATACGGCTTTGGAGAACCCATCCGTCACTTTGTGACACCTTCCCTGGAGGGAAGGAAAAGTCTACGGCCATGTTCTAAGGCATCCTACCAATCGAGCGCCATTTTATATTTTCTTCCATTGAGAGGGTTTAGGTAAAGTCGTATCTTCTTCCCTCCTTGTCCAAGGGTGGGTGTAGGAGTTCGGTTCTGAGACAGCGTATGTGCTGGGCGGACCTCCCCTTAATCCCCTCCTTGGAAAAGGAGGGGAAATCAGAGAGCACTGGCTGTAGACTTTTCCTTCCCAACCGGGAAGGTGGCCAGAAAGGCCAGATGGGTTCTCAGGAATACTCCGAAAGCGAGTAGTTCGATAAGCCTAGCGGCTCGGTGGCGGCTTCCAGGGTGTGGCCGTGCTCGGGGGGGCCGGCGCGCTCGAAGACGAGTAGATAGTAGGAGGCCATGTACTCGCGGGTGGCTTCATTGGCGGGCGGGCCGGAGGAGCCGGGAGCGGCGGTGGGGACGGCGTCGATGTTTAAGACATCCGACGGGTCGAGCTGGCTCATAGTGAGCCGCCATGTGTCCGGGCCGACCGAAATCAGCTTCCAGCCCTGCGCGCCGTAGGTTCCGAGCGCTTCCTGCATTCCTTCGTAGTCCGTTACAATCGTCTTATACTGGTACACGCCTTCGCTCTCTCCCTGGGACGGAATTTGCCGGGCGACTGCGGTAGGATCGCAATTGCTAGCGTTAATCCGCAGCGATGAACAATCTTATCTCAGTTTAGCGAGCTTGACAAGCATCGCGGGCTATCCCATACTCGCTCGAAAGGGTAAGAGCCATTCATGAAGATTTACACGAAGACGGGCGATACCGGGCTGACGGGGCTGTTCGGCGGCCAGCGCGTGAGCAAGGATGACATTCGGATCGAGTCGTACGGCACGATCGACGAAGTGAACGCCTGTCTTGGAGCGGCGGTGAGCGTGGTGGCGGATGAGGAGATCCGCGCCGTGCTGATCCGCGTGCAGAACGAATTGTTTATCGTCGGGGGCGATCTGGCTACTCCCCTGCCTGGCTCACCCGAAGGCGAAGGACCGGAGAGCGAAAGCGCGAGCGTCGCCGCCGTGCCGCGCGTGGAGCCGTCGATGACTCTGCGGCTGGAATCGGAGATCGACCGCTTCTCCGACGAGCTGGGGCCGCTGACGCATTTTATTTTGCCCGGAGGCTCGACGGCGGGAGCGATGATTCATCAGGCGCGCTGTATCTGCCGCCGCGCGGAGCGTCTGGGGGTGCAATTGCAGCGCGATGAGCCGCTGAACGAGCATCTGCTCCCTTATGTTAACCGGCTATCGGACCACTTGTTTGAATTGGCGCGGCTGGTGAACCGGCGGTTGGGGGTTCCGGAAACGATCTGGTCGCGGGAGACTGCCACGAGTTAAGTTGGATTTAAGACGCGCTGCCGGGCGAACTTATCCGGCCTCACGGCCACCTTCCCTGAAGGAAAGGAAATTTGCTCACCGCTTTGCTTGATACTGATCCAGCGTAACGGCTTTTTTCGGAATGTGGCTGCTGGACTAGAACTATTACTTATGAGGAGAAAAGTTATGACGCAGGAAATTGAAACAGCTTCGGAGGCAGTGGGCGGGCTTGTTCCGGGGGCGGACGCGCCCGCTTTTTCGGGGCAGGCGGTAACTCGCGGCGGCGGAGCAGAGACGGTCAGTTTGCAGGATTTTGCCGGTAAGTCCAGCCTGATCTTATACTTCTATCCCAAAGACGAAACTCCGGGTTGCACTACTCAGGCCTGCTCGTTCCGTGATTTGTATCAGGAGTTCCAGGCGAACCACAGCGCTATTTTGGGAGTCAGCCCCGATGAGCTGGATTCGCATGTCCAGTTCGCCGAAAACCATGCCTTGCCCTTCCCGCTTGTCGCCGACCCCGACCATGCTATCGCCGAGGCATATGGCGCTTGGAAGGAAAAGGTGAACTACGGCAAGCGGTACATGGGAATCGAGCGGAGCACGGTGGTGATCGGCAAGGACGGGAAGATCGCCAAGATCTACCCCAGAGTGAAAGTCGACCAGCATGCGGAAAAGGTGCTGGAGTTTGTGAAGGGGCTCGGATAAATCGTCTCAGATGGCCTAGAAGATGGAAGTCAGGGTGAGATGGACCTGGCGAGGCCATTGGCAGGAGGGCCGGACGCGCAAACGATCGCGGTAGATTAGAGCCAGGCCAATTAAGGCGGCGGTTAAGGCAATCAGGCACTGGCTGGCGGTGGCGTGCAGGAGATCGTCGTGCATGCGGGAGACGAAGTAAGCGAAGTACCCGCCGCCCATGCCGATGGGCAGGATGCAGTCCTTGACGACGGATGGCGCAGGGGCGTTGGAATGGGGCTCGGGCGTCGATTGGCCGGGAGAGTAGAGCAGCATTTTCTTATTTTCGGCTGCTGCCGGGGTAGGCTGTTACCGGGTTTTTGGAATGTATTCCAGCGTAATACGTTAATTTAAAAATGCTTTTCTTAGTTATGCATGCGGTGTGATGGCTATCCATCCACCTATCCGGCCTCTCGGCCACCTTCCCTAAAGGAAAAGAAGTTTATACGGCTTTTGTGAAGGAACCGGCTCAGAGTACGTCCCTGTTTTTGAAATCGGCTTCGTATTCATTCTCTCGTCCGGGGTTTTAGAAGACGGAGAGGCCGCCGTCGGGGGCTAGCTGGGCGCTGGTGATGAAGGCGGCGTAGTCGCTGGCGAAGAGGAGGGCGGCGCGGGCGGCGTCCTCGGGCTGGGCGATGCGTCGCAGGGGGGTGATGGCGGCGATTCGGTCGCGTTGCTCTATGGGAAGGGATTGGGAGAAGTCGGTGAGAGTCATGCCGGGGTGGACGATGTTGACGGTGACGCCGTGGGGGCCTAGCTCGCGGGCGAGAGCGCGGGTGAGGCCGAGAACGGCGGCTTTGGCAGTGATGTGGGGAGCGTTGCGTGGCGCGGGGCGCTGGATCAGGGTGGCGCCGAAGTTGACGATGCGTCCGTAGCCGCGCTCGATCATGCGCGGGGCGATGGCGCGGGTAATGTGGAAGGTAGCGCCAAGGACACCATCCATTTCGCGCCGGTAGGACTCCCAGTCATCCTCGACAAACAGGCGGCCCTGCTCGAAGGTGGCGGCGTTGTTGATGAGGATATTAATCTGGCCGAAAGCGGCCATTGCCTCTTGCGCGAGGCGGTTTGCCTGCTCGGGTTGGGTCAGGTCGGCTTGCAGGGCGATGCCGCCGATTTCCGCGGCGAGGGCATGGGCTGAGTCGCGGCTGTGGTTGTAGTGGACGACGACGCGCGCGCCTTCCGAGGCGAAGAGGCGCGCCACGGCAGAGCCGATGCCGCGCCCAGCTCCTGTCACCAGCGCCGTGCGGTTATCGAGTAGGCCCATGGCTGCGCTATGCCGACTGCTTGACCAAGGCTAAAATCTGCTTGAACTCGGCGGCTTCAGCGTGCTCCAGCAGCTCGTAGACAGCCTGTTCGGCGGCGCAGGGCGTGATGCCTGAATCGCGCATCTTTTCCATGCCCAGCTTGTGCCGATCCATGCCGCGCGAAGAGACCGCGTCGGCGGCGACGTGCACCTGATAGCCTCGGTGCGCTAGATCGAGCGCGGTTTGGGCGACGCAGATGTGCGTTTCCACGCCGCCGATGAGGATTTGGCGGCGATTTTGGGCGCGCAGCAGATCCATAAATGGTTCGCTGCCCGCGCAGGAGAAGCAGAGCTTATCGAGAGGCGTCGCGCCGATGGTATCGGGCGCGGCGTCGCGGATTTCCGGAATGACATCGCCCATGCGCTCGGCGTATTGCACGGTGAGAATAGTGGGGACCCCGAGAATGCCGCAGGCGCGGGCGAGAAATTCGCAGCGCGCGACGACTCGGTCCCGCTCGGTGATTTGCGTCAGGAACGGAGCTTGCAAGTCGATGAGCAGGAGGACGGTATCGTCGCGGCGCAGAATGTGGGGATGGCGAATCGGCATAAAGCGGCAGTGCGGCGGCAAACGCTCAGATCGGAACAGGACTAGCTTTCGGTGGGCGGCGCGGTGGATTCGCGGACGATCAGCTCGCCGGCGAATTTGCGCTCGTGCGAGGCGGCATCCGCTTCGCCAGCGGCCGGGGCGCTTGTCTCCGCGCCTTCCGCGCCGCTGCGGGCGAGAAGCGTGTCGAGGGCGGCGCGGCACATTTGGGCGAGCGGCAGGCGGATGGTGGTGAGCGGCGGGGACATCGCTTCGGCGCCGTCGGGCGAATCGCCGAAGGTGGCGACAGAGACGTCGCCGGGGACGCTTTTGCCGAGGCGAGTGAGCGACTGGAGCACGTAGGCGGTGACGGCTTCGTCGAAGCAGACTATGGCGGTGGGCATCGGCGCGGGGCGCGGGCTGGGGATGGAAGGCGCCGTGGACGCGGGCAGATAGAGCTTCCGGACGGCTTGATCGGCTTGCTCGCGCAGGCTGCCGGCGGCCAGCTTGTCAGTGTCGTAGGGGGCGGGCACGCAGGCGGAATGCGCCGCGCCGCGCTCTACCCAAATGGATTGAAGTCCCTGCCAGCGGTGGCGGGTGACGCGGGGCTTAGAGGCGGGCGCGACGAACGCGAGAGTGCGGTGGCCGAGGCCCCACAGGTGATCGCCGATAGCGCGACCCGCAGCGAAGCTGTCAAGAAAATAGGTGTAGGCATCGCGGCCCGAGTGCTCCGGCTCGCCGATTTGGACGGTCGGGATGCTGGCGATGGCGGCGGAGCGCGGCAGGGGCGAGTCGCCCATGACGATCATCCCGGCGAGACCAAGGGTATCGAGGCGCGGCAGCTCGGCCTGTGTAATCAGGCGCAGGCCCAGGGAAAAGGTGTCCTCGTCGTCGGAGGCGGATTGCGCGGCGGTGGGCAGGGTGTCCACGACGGCTTGCAGCTCAGTGACGCCCATCAGGTTCAGCGACGCGCCGGCGGGCGACCAGACGCCGATAAACTGCTCGGTGTGCTGGCGACGCAGGCGGCGGCTGCCGCGCGGCCGTCCGGAGCGGACGGGCACGTAGTTCAGCTGGCGCGCCATGTCCAGGACCCGCTGACGGGTGGTTTTGCTGACGAACGTGCCGTTTTCGCGCCCGCTGAGAACAGTGGAAACCACGCTCGGCGAGACGCCGGTCCGCTCGGCGATATCTCTCAAGGTAATAGCCATACGTCACGCTATCCTATGGTGTGCCAGTTGCAATCATTAGTACCTTCATATGACATTGTACAGCATTCATGCAAATCGCGCACACTCGGGTGTCAATCTATAGCTCAGGCGTAGTGGAACTGCTTGCGCTAGCGAGGAGAGTGCCGGACGAAAAAAACCGTCCAGCGGAATGAATCCTGTTGGACGGCGAAAATGATGAGAGCCGCATTGGTTGGGCGGCGGAACTTTAGGATGCGGGAACCGGAATTTTGCCCAGCGGCTGAGCTTCTTTGCTCTCGCTTGCGGGGAGTGGGTCGGCATCAGCGACACTGTCGGCTGGGCTGGAGCCGAACAGGCCGTTGAAGGCGGCGGCGACGGTTTCGGCGTTGGCGCTTTGGCGGGCGGCGTTGAGGTTCTCCTGCTGAATTTGGAGGTAGACCTCTTTGCGGTGGACGGAAATATCGCGGGGAGCGGTGACTCCGAGGCGAACCTGGTCGCCGCGCACCTCGATCACCATGATCTCGATATCGTCCCCAATTTTAATGCTCTGGTTCAGCCGGCGAGTAAGTACTAACACGAGTCACGCATCCTTTGCAGTTGTACGGCAGACGACAAATCCGGCGCGTCTATGAAATGTCGGGAAGACACCAATTTTATACCCACTTCGGGGCGACTTATACCGGTTCAAGTTGCTGCTGGGCCTGCCATAGAATACGGGCCTATGCCGGTATTTGTTCCGTAAGACTTTGATTGCCGCCGAACCGGGCTACCAGGTCTCGCTTCAGCGCCTCGAAGCGATTCTCGGCGAGGGCGGCGCGGATGCGGCGCATCAGCTCGGCGTAGAGGGCGAGGTTGTGGTAGGTGGCGAGGCGCGCGCCGAGGATCTCGCCGGACTTGTAGAGATGGCGTAGGTAGGCGGCGGAGTAGCGGCGGCAGACGGCGCATTCGCATTCGGGGTCGACGGGGCCGAACTCTTCGGCAAAGCGGGCGTTTTTGATGTTGACGCGCCCGCGCCAGGTGTAGAGGCTGCCGGTGCGTCCGAGACGGGTGGGTAGGACGCAGTCGAACATGTCGATGCCGAGAGCGACGGATTCCACCAGATCGAGCGGGGTGCCGACGCCCATGAGGTAACGCGGCTTTTCGGGGCTCAGGTGCGGCACGGACCATTCCACGGCGGCGCGCATCTTTTCGGTGGGCTCGCCGACGCTGACGCCGCCGATAGCGTTGCCGTCGAAGCCGAGCGCGTCGATAGCCTGGGCGCTTTGAACGCGAAGCTCCTCGTAGACGCCGCCCTGGCAGATGCCGAAGAGGTTCTGGGCGGAATCATGGCCGGATTCGGCGTGGAACGCGCGGCAGCGCTCGGCCCAGCGGTGGGTGCGGTCGGTGGCGTCGGCGGTGTCGTCGAAGGAACTTGGGTGCGGCGGGCAGTGGTCGAAGGCCATGATGATGTCCGCGCTGAGCTTATGCTGGACGTCGATGGAGAACTCCGGCGAGAAGAAGTGCGAGGAGCCGTCGATGTATGACTTGAAGGCGACACCGTCCTCGGTGATTTTGCGCAGATCGCCGAGGCTGAAGACCTGGAAGCCGCCGGAATCGGTGAGCATCGCGCCGGGCCACGCGATAAACTTGTGCAGCCCGCCCGCCTGCGCGATGAGCGATGCGCCGGGGCGCAGGAAGAGGTGGTACGTGTTGCCGAGAATCATCCGGTAGCCGAGATCGTCGGAAAGCTCGCCCTGCGACATGGCTTTCACCGTGCCCTGTGTGCCGACGGGCATAAAGGCGGGGGTTTGGAACTGTCGGCCTGAAGCGAGAGTGAGGGTGCCGGCGCGAGCGCGGGAGGTGGTATCGCAGGCAGTGATGGAGAAGCTGAGGGGCATAGGGGAATTGTTTAGGGTACCCCGTACTGCGCTCCGTATTAATGATATGTGTCACGCCGAGTCAGACAGTTGCTATGAGCCAATGCGACCTCAAGGCTAGAGAAATGGAGCAAAAAGTCGGCAGGCCGTCATGACGAAGTAAACAAATACTGAATGAGAACAAAGCGGTCTGGTAGTGAGTTGCCAAACCGCTTTGTTTTGTTCCGAATTTTCTGCAGTGCATGCTACGGTGAATGGTAAGTGCCCGCTGCCCAACCGAACTCATCGGACACAGTAACTCCATAGCCGCCGCTCACGGAAGACAAGCCGCCGTCGGCTGTGTTTTGGTAGCCACCACTTGTGGCGTCGATGTATTTTCCGGCTGTGTTGCCTTGACCACCGATTATTGAGCAGTATAGACCGCTCGCCGTGTTGCCTACACCGCCAACTACTGCGGACAAGCGCCCACTGGCGGCGTTGCTGATGCCGCCGATTACACTCGCATACGGCGCGGAAATGTTGCTGTACACTCCCGCCGCAATTCCTTCGTAGCTGGTATAGCTAACACCGTCGCCAATAATCAAATTATGGCTGCCTGAATGTGCGCCGCCAGAGATGTTGTAGCCGATGAGGAGATTACCAAGACCGTTGGTAGTGGTCGAGTCGCCTGTCCCGTTCACGACGTGCAAGTTCACGCCGGACAATACCAGTTCAGTATTGTTTCCGTAGGTGCCACCAACCAGTGAAAAAAGATTCGTAATATTCGTCGAGGCGTTGGCCTGAGTTTTCAGGCTGCTGATCGTGCCGGACTGGCCAGCCACGGAGCTTTGCAGCGAACTGATGGTGGATGCCTGCGCGGCCACTGTGCTCTTCAAGCTTTTGACTGTGCTTTGCAAACCGGCTATCGTGCCGCTCTGGCTGCCGACGGCGCTTTGCAGCGCGTTGATCTCACTTTCGAGGTGAGCGATCACTGATGGCGGAGAGATGATGGCCTGGGGTGTTTGCGCCTGGACGGGACGCGTTCCTAAGCCAACTGAAAGTAAGGCTACGGCGGCGGATAGCGCGAGACGAGCGCCGGCAGAATGTACAAAGTAACAACGCATGGGTTGAGCTCCTTCAGCTGCAGAAGTAAGAATGCCCTAGGTACAAGTGGCGCGTTAATTATAACAATTTACTCATAATTATGCTAGCTTTGTTGTATCAAAATTCAGGATTTTACTAAACTTCGTACGATTGGTATCTTGGTTTGCTTTGGCATGAAGTCGGGGCTGCTTCGCGCAAGGCGTTGCTCTCTGCTTCACATCTCTTAACTGCTGCCGCTTGCAGCGAGCAAGCACCCTATGGCCTTTACCGTCCCCTGCGTGCCGACGGGCATAAAGGCGGGGGTTTGGAACTGACGGCCCAAGGCGAGAGTGAGGGTTCCGGCGCGGGCGCGGGAGGTGGGGTCGATGGCGGTGATGGAGAAGCTAAGGGGCATGGGGTAATTGCTGATCGTACCTCATGCTAGCACTCGGGAGGTAAGTTGCGGTGGAGCAACTACAGGAACGCTTGTCCGCTGTCGGCGAGGGCCACGCGCCGGGTCAAGCCAAACGATGTTCTCGGGTATATCTTAACTTCTATGATTTTGAACATACACCCGCAAGCACAAGAAGCTTTTGACCAAACAGCTTTGGAGATCGTAGCTAGTGTAAAGAAGCAATCAATAACCGATGTGTTTCCTGCATCGAATACTGAGCAATCTCAACCATCGCGGGGAGTATCTCACGTCTTTTCACCTCAAGAGATAAGTAATACCGAATATGGAACCCAGGAAGCGGATGGTTCGGAATCAGCACGGTACTTCCAGACTGATTTAGGCTTATATGGTTTGTCTGGTGAGCCTTACATAGTCTACCGTAAGCTGATCGAAAATTTTCAAGCAAGTAAAGGCGTGAGGGGTCTTATCAGTCTTGCATCAATCCACACCGTTTCATTCGGATGGGTGAAAGAAAAGTTTTTAGGGCTTGACGTGCCTTCATTTAGTGCATATGTACTTGGCTTAATTTCGTCAAAAGTAACTGAACATCGGGTTGTTGTGCCGCTTGCTGGAATCAGCATTTGTGCAGAGTTAAATGTTGGAAGCGTAAGTATCAGCGAATTTCCGCCAGACATATTCGATAGTCTGATCGAGCTCACCTCAAAGAATACGCAACGAACCAACGAATGGCGGCAAGTCGCATTGGATGCTTACGAGCAACAACGCAAACTGCTCGAAGGCCGCGGAGCTGCGATAATAAAAATAACAGCCGAAGATCAACTTGCAATAGAATTAGCGATGCAAAAAATCGAGGATTCGTTGGCTCTTCTTAGGTTGTTTACAGTTGCCAGTTCTTTTTCCGAACGATTCTCTATGTTGCGTCCTCTCGGACAGGAGTCAGCAAAGAAGTACCATGTATTTGCACTATCGGATACGACCATACATGAGCACGAAGGCTTGACTGATGCCCGGAATGATTATCTAGAAGCTATTTCAAAAGTCTGTTAATGGTCAGCAGGGCAATGGTAAACATGA
>CAXSEA010000092.1:0-12830 GCA_964235675.1 uncultured Armatimonadales bacterium
CGCCGGAGGCATCCGAGCTACTCCCCGATCATCCCAAGCGCCCGGTCAAACCGGCTCAACAGCCGCGCCCGCCCCAGAACCGCCATCGTCTCGAACAGGCCGGGACCTGTCGTGCGCCCGGTGATTGCCACTCGAACCGGATGAATCACTTCCCCGCTTTTCACTTCAAGAGCGTCGATCACGCTGCGAACCGCCGCCTCGGCGCTTTCCACCGTGACGCTCTCTTGATTTTCAATCGCCGCCTTCACCCCGCGCAGACGCTCAGCATGCTCCGGCTTCGAGAGCCACTTGGCGACGCCTTTATCCTCATACGAAAGTTTATCGTCCGGCAGCAGAAAGAAGTCGGCCACGATAGGAGCTTCGGCTAGCGTTTTAATCCGCTCCTGCTCCAGCGCGATCACGTCCCCGATATAAGCCAATTCGTCCGCGCTAGGCTGATCTCCGACTAATCCCGCCTTTACCAAAAACGGCAGGCAGCGATTCGCCAGCTCGCCCTTGTCCAGAGCGCGGATATACACGCCGTTGTACCAGAGCAGCTTGTCCGGGTCGAGCACCGCCGGATGCCCGATCAGCCCCTCGATGCTGAATTGCTCCATGATCTCTTCACGCGTATAAATATCATGGGGGTTCTCCGGGCTCCAGCCCATCAGCGCCATGAAGTTAAAGACCGCTTCCGGCAGATAGCCGTCTCGCTCGTAATTCAAAAACTCCGCGGACGCGTCCCTCTTTGAAAGCTTCTTCTTGCTTGGGCCCAGAATGCTCGTCGTATGCGCGTACTGCGGCGGCGTCCACCCGAAGTTTTTGTACAGCAGCATGTGCATCGGAGCGCTCGGCAGCCACTCCTCGCCGCGAATCACCAGAGTCATCTCCATCTCGTGGTCGTCCACAATCGCCGCCAGATGGTAAGTCGGCCAGCCGCTCGACTTTTGGAGAATCGCGTCCTCCAGCACCCGGCACTCCCACTTCATGTCGCCGAATACTAAATCGTGGTACTCCACCGTCCCCTCACGCGGCGCGGCGAAGCGAATCACGTACTCAGACCCGTCCGCCTCATGGCGAGCGCGGTCCTCGGGTGACAAAAACCGGCACCGGCGATCATAGCCCGTCGGCAGCCCACGCTCCAGCTGAGAAGCCTTTAACGCTTCCAGACGCTCCGGCGTGCAATAGCACCGGTAAGCCGCTCCCGATTCCACTAACTGGTTGGCGCGCTCTTGGTATAGCGGCAAACGCTCCGACTGGACATAAGGCCCGAACGGCCCGCCCTTGTCCGGCCCTTCGTCCCACTCCAACCCGACCCAGCGCAACGCGCGCATGATCTCTTCCGTCGCGCCTTCCACATACCGGTTGCGGTCAGTGTCTTCGATACGCAGCACAAACGAGCCGCCGTATTTTTGCCGCAGCAGCCAGTTGAACAGCGCGGTACGCGCCAGACCGATATGCGGCAGTCCAGTTGGCGACGGCGCTACCCGGACTCGAATGCCGCCGCCTTCTTTGGTGGCAAGAACTGAACTCATAAACCTACAAAACTTTCAAGTTAAGCCGACTTCTTCGACCCTGAGCGTAGCATCGCGCATGCTTGAATGTCAAGTAAGCCTTTCTGCCGCTCGATTCCGTGCCGTTTCGCATGCATCGCTAACCCGTTTTTGCCGACTAACACGGATTTGCTCATCATTCTGTTATCATAATCGTGCAGCCAATTTTTCTCCATACGCAATGCTGCTCCCAAGGAGTTTTCATGTCGCCCGATCACCGTATCTCTCCCCTGTCACTCACCCTACGCCCGATGGCGCTGGCCCTAGCCCTGCTGACTGTCACGCCCGCCTACGCGCAAAGCTCAACCACGCCCGCAGTCCCGGCTCAGACGCCGCCGTCCGCGTCCCCCCAGCAAACTCCGCCTTCAGATTCGCCCGCTGCCCATCCAGGAATGACTGCCGCTCCCGGCTCAATGTCCGCCAAGCCAACCCATAAACTCCCTGTCAAGCCAAAAACGCATGCCGTCACCCGCCAAGCCGCCGTGCCTCCCACAAGCTCGGCCAACTTCCTAGATCAGAAGCTGAACCTGAGCGACACTCACCACGTCTGGCATCCGTCGCGCAAGCAGCTGGGGATAACCGGCACCGGCGGCAGCTATACCGTCGATTCCGCCAAGCTCACCGCCTACCTCACCAGCATCGCGCCCTACGTGCGCCGCGCCCCGCATAAGGCGGTAATCACCGTTGCCGGCAGCGGCGCATCAAACCCGCTTTCATCCACTAGTTCCAGCGCGCCGGTTCCCGCGAAAATCCTTCCCGCAAACCCCGGCATCAAGCTGAACGTCGCCGCGTCCGCCGCCAAAATCGCCGACGCTCTCAAAGCAAACCCTAACGCGACCCACCTGCTGATGAGCGTCCAGACCACGCCCGTAAAATCCGGTGGTCCCGACCTCAGCGGCATTGACGCCCGCCTCGCCCACTTTGTTACCCGCTTTAATCCCGGCGAGCAAGGACGCACCCAGACCGTCCGTCTCGCCATCAAGCTGATCGACAACCACGTCATCGCCCCCGGTGCGGTTTTCTCCGTCAACCAGACCGTCGGCGAGCGCACCGCCGAACGCGGCTTCGGCAAGGGAATCGTCTTCGTCGACGGCAAGCAGGAGACGCAGCTGGGCGGTGGCATGTGCCAGGTCGCGACCACCCTTTTCAACGCGGCGCTCCTCGCCAACATGAAAATCGTCCAGCGCTACCAGCACATCCGCACCGTTCCCTATGTTAAGCCCGGCGAGGACGCCACCGTCTACTGGGGACAAAAAGACTTCAAGTTCGAGAACGACACCCAGACTCCGATCTACATCTCCTACAAGACTACCGCAACCCACTGCATCTGCGACATCTACGGCAAAGCCGACCCATCCGTGAAAGTCTCGCTCCACGACAGCTACCTGCATCTCGGCCCACGCCACTACACCGCAGTATTCCGCCGCTACCTCACCAAGAACGGCGTCAAAACCAACGACTACACCGTAAAAAGCGCCTACAAATGGACCCCAAGCCTGGACTACAATATCTAAACCAGTACAACTCCCCTCCTTTCCAAGGAGGGGTTGAGGGGAGGTCCGGACGCTACCCAGCCAACAACCCGATAAAAAGGCACACCCGCGCCAACTCTGAACAATGGGAATAAACCGCTTCAACCTAGCAACCGTAGCAATCGCCACAATACTGACCTGCGGACTGTGCCACGATACGAATTCAGCCCATGCGGCGTCCGCGCCAATCCAAATTGCCGCCGCCTCAACTACAGACGCATCGCCGACGTTCTTCACCTACGGCAAATCCGTCGAAAACCGCCCGCTCGTCGGCTACACGTTCGGAACCGGCCCCAACCGCACCCTTATCATGGCTTCTATCCACGGCAACGAGCGCAACACCCGTCCCGTCGCCGAGCTGCTCATCGCCTACCTAAAAGCCCACCCCGACACATACGCCAACTGCACCGTCACAGTCCTGCCATGCCTCAACCCTGACGGCTGGGCGCACGCAACCCGCGTGAACGCTCATCAGGTCGATCTCAACCGCAACTTTCCCGTCGGCTGGCATGGCAACGTCCTCGGAAAAGAAAGCCGCGGCGCGTCCGCGCTCTCCGAGCCGGAATCCGCCGCCTTAACTACTCTCGTCAAGCAGCTCCAGCCGGCCAAAATCGTCAGCATCCATAACCCCCTGCACCTGATCGACTGGTCCGACGGCAAATCCGGCGAAGCCCTCGCCGACCTCATCTCCTCCTACGACCACTACCCCGTCCCCAAAGGCGGAGTCGGCTACCCCACCCCCGGCTCCTTCGGCCAGCTCGCCGAATCCCTGAACTGCGCCGTCGTCACCCTGGAGCTGCCCCGCGAGCCGGTGGCTACCGCTTGGGCTCAGAACAGGGACGCCTTGCTGGCGGTCATCAAAAGCCCGATCAACACGGTTCATGCTCCGGGGCTCTAAAGCCACAATCCCAAATCGATCGTTGATAAGTCGCCGACTTGGTGTATGCCTTCAGTTTGTAATCGAACCGGACGTCTAAACTCCGGCGCGTCCATAACAATGGTGTGAAACTCGCCGTTCTCGCCGCAGACGTCCGCATCATCCTGAACATCCGCGAACCACGCGTAATCGAACATGCGCCCCGCGTAATCACCATCCAAAAAATGAGTGTTTACCGCGCTGATAACAGCCACTAGCCCTCTTTGATACATCGTGATAGCCAGATCCGTCGTATCCGTTCCCCACAAAGGAAAAACCGGCTGCCAACCGATTCGCTCGCACAAACCGACACGATACGCGCGGATATCCTCAAGAAACAGATCGCCGAACGCGATATGCCTGACGCCATAGTCGCGCCGGCATCGCTCCAGGCTCGAGGTCAGGGCCTTCTCATACTCCGCGTTGGCGCAAGGCCAATCGAGCGGAACCGTCACCAGCGGCAGGCCGATGGTTTCCGCTTGCGCCGCAAGCACTTCCGGCCGCGTCCCATGCACTGGAACGCAGCCGGAAGCGCCGTCAACCGTCGTTATCAAAGCAACGACCTCGTACTCGCCACCCTCCCGTAGCAGATGCAAAGCCCAAGCGGAATCCTTGCCGCTGCTCCAAGAAAGAACGACTGGTGTCTTACTGGGTTTTGGTAAGCTCAAAAAGATTGTCGCCCTGGGATTCGATTTGCCCTTGATTCATCGCTTTGACGTGGCCATCGCAAAAAAGAACATTCGCAAACCCGTCTTCCAGAACTTCAGTCTGCGCGGTGTTTACTTTGAACGACTGGCTCACATGTCGGAAATCGACAGTAGGGCTACCTATATAGCCGCCCCCACCTACCCATGTGCTCGGAGGATCGATAGACGGTGTTTCGTAACGATCGCCAACCGCTTCACCATATCCTGCGGTTTCATTGATGTATCCTGCGTCGGCAAATTCTATAGTATTGCTGGATTCTTCTATTTGACTTTCTGATGCAGCAGGACCGCAGTACGGCAGCTGATTGTAATCGTAATAGAAGCTCGAATTTGACATATAGTATTGTCCCCCCAAAAATCCCCAGTTGTAGCCATAGCCGTTGCCGGGACCATAAACCGTGTGACCAGTCCAATCTGGGCACCGAGCTACTTCTTTTGACTTCAGGTAAGGCTGAAGCAAACCACCCGCAATGTCGTCTTCAGTGTGATTAGCGCTCCCGTCGCTGTTGAGCGCCCCTCCAGTGGCGAACCAGTACTGAATATGTCCAACCGTTCCGGCCGGGACGTTGTTATCGGTGTAGCCGTTCGGCATGTAAACACTATCGTTATCATCGAGATAGAGGATATTCGCTATGCCAAGCTGCTTTAAATTAGACGCACAGCTAGTCTGCCGCGCCTTCTCTCTAGCCTGAGCAAATACAGGAAACAAAATCGCCGCCAAAATCGCGATAATCGCGATCACGACAAGTAGCTCGATCAGGGTAAAACCGCACTTGGAACGGCACATCAAGCTCCGGGAGGAGCCAAGAGGCTGGCGCTTCGATTGCGCCGGGAATGGGGACGTGGTTAAAATTTCCACGGGGAGTCCTTTCTGCCTGTCGCTCGCAGGCAAAATCGGAAATGTCCCCGGCTGGCATTCTGGCTCGAAACAGGCATTTCGCCCGTTCCTCACAGTTGCGGCACAGCGCCGGATCAGAGTGTCGGCAGACATCAAATCTGCGTCATCCCCTACCGGACTTCCCCAGGGTCACGCTCGCCAAAGCAAGCGCGCCGGGCACATCAACGATATAGAGTTGTAGTAAGTCGCGGCTAAAGTATGCCGCACCTATCGCTCTCTGTCAAGGACAGCAAAATCGCCGATTTCAGAATCGCTCCCTGGCCGCTGGGCCATTTTTCACAGGAGCGCCAGGTGGAGCAAACCAAACACCTCGCGATCCACCCTGCCAAGTCGCCGCGACTTGGCAGCAACAGTCCAGGCTGAGCCTGGCCGCCGGAGGCATCCTAAAACGGATCGTTCGAGCTAGGCGCGACGCCTTGCTGTCGCCCCGCGAAGTACAGCTCGACATTCTCCGGCGCGAGCATCACCTCGCGCCGCTTAACGCCGTCCATCGGCCCGACAATTCCCTTGGCCTCCATCGTGTCCACGATCCGAGCCGCGCGGGTGTACCCGATCTTGAACTTGCGCTGCAGCGACGACGTGCTCGCTTCCTTCTGGTTGACCACCCAGCGGACGCAAATCTCGAACAGCTCGTCATTGGACCCTTCGGCGTTTCCGCCTTCGCCCGACGAGCCGTCGTCGTCATCGTCGCCGTACCCCGACGCGCTATCCGTCGGAGTCATCGTGTAGTTCGGCTCTTCCTGCGTTTTCAGGTACTCCACCAGCTTGTCGGTCTCGGCCTCGCCCACGAAGCAGCCCTGCACGCGCATCGGCTTCGACGCGTCTATCGGCAGGAACATCATGTCCCCGCGCCCGATCAATCGGTCAGCTCCCGTGGAATCCAAAATCGTCCGGCTGTCAATCGCCGTCGCCACCGCAAACGCGATCCGCGACGCGATATTCGCCTTAATCGTCCCCGTAATCACGTCCACGCTCGGACGCTGCGTCGCCAAGATTAGGTGAATCCCCGTCGCCCGCGCGAGTTGCGCCAGACGGCAGATCAGAAGCTCCACTTCCGCTCCCTGAGTCATCATCAAGTCCGCCAGCTCGTCGATTATCACCACGATAAACGACAGCTTCATGTGAGGCTCGACTTTGTTGTTGTAGCCCTCCAAGTTGCGGGTGCCCAGACGCGCGAACAGTTCGTACCGGCGGTCCATCTCCTTGATGACGCTGCGCAAAATCCCCGCCGCCATCTTCGTGTCTTTAATCACCGGCGACAGCAGATGCGGGATACCGTCGTACAGCGACAATTCCACCCGCTTCGGGTCGATCATCACGAACTGCACCTCGCGCGGCGTGGCGCGGTACACCATGCTCGTGATAATGGCGTTCAAGCAGACCGACTTTCCCGAATTAGTGCTTCCACCCACCAGCAGATGCGGCATCCGCGCCAAATCGGCGTACTTGAAATTCCCCGCGACATCCTTGCCAAGCGCGAACGTCAGCTTCGACGGCGCATCCATAAACTCCGGCGTCTCCAAGCACTCCCGGATCGAAACCAGCTGCGGCTTGTCATTCGGCACCTCGATGCCAATCGCCGACTTGCCTGGAATCGGCGCCTCGACGCGCACGTCGATCGCCGCCAGCGACATCGCCAGATTGTCCGCCAGAGCCACAATCTTCTTCACCAGGATGCCCGGCTCCAGCTGCACCTCGTACCGCGTAATCGTCGGCCCCATCGCCACCCGCTGCACGTTCGCGCCGATCTTAAAATCGTTCAAGCACTGCATCAGCACCTGCTGACGCTCGGCGACCATGCTTTCCAGCTGCGGAGGCGGAGGCGGCGACGGGTTCAGCAATTCCACGCTCGGCAGCTGGTAATCCGCGTTGATATGATCGCTACCCTCGCCCAGCCGATCATAGCTGCGCGCGGGCTCGCTCGGCGGACGGGGCTTTTCGATGGGCGCGGTTAAAAACAGCGCAGGCGGCTTGATAATCGTCGAAGTGGATACCGTAGGTAGCTCGTCGAACGGATCCATCTGATCCGTCGCAGTCAGGTCATTCTCCAGCGAATCCGCCGCGACGACCTCTTCCAAAGCGGCTTTACGCGGCGCTTTCGCCAGACGCAGCTTGGGCACGGCGGGCATGGTCGTAGCCGACTCATCCTCGGCCTCCGCCACATCCGCGCTCTCTGAATTCGCGACATCCGCCTGACGCTCACGTCGCGAGATCTGCGACAGCTTCAGATGATTCGAACCGCTTGAAACCGCTCCCGCCGCCGCGCCCCATGCCTTCCGCGCCGCACCGGCAACGCCCGCCGTGATATCCAACACGCGAACGTCAAGCGTCCAAATCAAGCAGCCGACAATAATCGTGAAATAAATCAGCGGCGAAGTCGCGCCCAACAGCGCCCGCAGCCCCGCCGATATCCCGCCCCCGACATAGCCGCCATAACTCATCAAGCTCGCATCGGTAAACTGGTCGGCCACCCGAGTATGGCCGTAATGCCACCAGGACAAGACCGACAGCACGATAATCGCCGTGCCGAGCGCAATCTCCCAGCGGGCGATCAAATGCCGCCCGGCGATCATCACCACCCCCGCGTAGATCACTCCCGCCGGAACTAAATACGCCCCAATCCCAAACCCCATCCGCATCGCCGAAACAATCGCATGCCCACCCGAGCCGGACCGGTCGCCGACAAACAATAACGCCCACAGCAGCACGCCGCCGGCAATGCAACCGAGACCCGTCAGGTCATGCGCCAGACGCTGATTACGCCGCTTCAAAGGCGCGGGCGCGTTGCGAGGCGACCGAGGCGTCTTCGCCGCCCGACGCGGCTGATACTCGGCGGCCTCGGAATCGGGGTCAATAGCAGACTTCAATGCCAAAATAATTTACTCCGAACACAGTATAACGCGCAGCGAACATTCACGCCAAAAATCAAGACCATCTTTAACGTCGCAACATGATCGCGCCCAGTCAAGAGCTAAGTAAGTCGTTCAGCTATTACTATCCACAACGCGCCGCCAGTTTCCTTCCCTTTCAGGGAAGGTGCCCGAGAGGGCGGATAGGTGGATCGGTAACCAAAAGGCCGAATAAAGCAGCCCTCTACCAAAGCCATCCCAAACGCGCAATAATGCTGCCATGCGTCATCTTTCCACATCCAGCGGACGCGGCTGGCCCTTAATCGCGCTCGGAGCAATGCTCTGGGCCACCGATTTCATCCTGCGTCCCGCTCTGCTCAACCATCCTGGCTTCACGTCCGTGCGGATCGTCTTCTACGAGCATCTGGCCCTGTCACTTATCTTTCTTCCGCTGCTCGTCACCGGCTATTCAGAATGGCGCGGCCTATCCCCGCGCGAGTGGCTGTCGCTCACCTACATCGCCTGGGCAGGGTCGGCCATCGCCACCGTGCTCATCTCGATGGCATATCAGCTCGGCAACCCCGCCAACGGAGCCCTCACCGCGACCCTGCTTCAAAAAACTCAGCCTCTGTTCGCCGTTTTGCTCGCCGGGCCCATTCTGCGCGAGCGACGCCGCCCGATCTTCTGGACGCTCTTCGCCGCCGCGATTCTCGCCACCTACTTACTCTCATTCGGCTTTATGAGCCCGCTTCTCGCGCTCCGCAGTCCCCACGCCGCCAGCGTCGACTGCGCCCTGGGCGCGTCGTTCCTATGGGGCAGCTGCACCGTCGTCGGACGCCAGGCGCTGTCCACCCTGCGTCCCTCTTTAGTCGCCGCCTGGCGCTTCACCCTCGCCCTGCCGCTGCTCGTCGCACTCAACGCCGCCCCGCTGCTCTTTGCCAAGCAGCACGCCACCGCGCCGGTATTCGACGCATCCGCCGTGATTCTACTGGCCGGCATCATTCTCCTGCCCGACGTAATCGCGATGGTTCTTTACTATACTGGCCTCCGTAGCACACCCGCATCGCAGGCCACCATCGCCGAACTGGCCTACCCTCTCGGGGCGATGCTTCTGGGCGCGCTGTTTCTCCACCAGCGACTCGGCGTCGGCCAATATATTGGAATTGCTGCCTTGATCGTCATTTTGCCCATCGTTCAATGGTCGCGCTCTGTCCGCGATTCAAGAGCAGCCGATCCCGATGGCGACCACCCCCGCCTGAGCGATTCCTCCGGCTTGCAGCCGATAGTCTAATATCCTCGCTTTATCCCAAAATAACTCGGCACAGCCGAGCGTTCAGAGCGTTCGCCAAGAAGACATTAGCGCCCGCCTGCCTCGCCTGGACGGCAAACGCGCATTCTAACGCAGACCGTGTTTGAGAGCCGTAGGAATAATTACTGCTAGCGCACAGCACGCCTGAACGCGGATACCTCTCCCGGATTAAGCGAACAGTCGCCAGCGTCGTCTCGAACGCCGGCAATCCCGCGGCTTCGGGCATCGTCAGCGCATCAAAGATAATGCGCTCCGGTCCGATATTCAACTCAGCCAGCCGACGCACAGCCCCTATGGCGATTTCCACACGCTGCTCGGCGGCGACATTTCCGCCTCCCGCGTCCAAGCACAGCACTATTACAGCTTCCACGCTGCCCTCGAATCTCTGAATCGCCGTCAGCATGTCGCCGTTGTCCCAATTCAGCCCGGAAAAGCAGTTCAAAATACAGCCCGCGCCTAGCCGTGGCACGACCGCCTCGATCACGGCGGGATCAAGTGTATCGAGCGACCACAGCGCCGCTCGAAAGCGCGACGGCCCATCCAGCGCAAGCAGCCGGCTCATCTGCCTAATCTCGTCGACGTGCCCCGCGGCGCATACATCCAACGCCGCCGCGCCATGAGCGATCTGGCGCGCCTTTATCGTCTCTAATGCAGACCAGCTGGCACCGCACTCAATTCGCGCCGACTTGTTCGCCAAGTTCAAGCGGTCGCCGATCACAAGCGGCGCGTCAAACTTCACAGCCAACGCCTCAAGCCTGCTCGCCATCTGGCGCGACATTCTCGACCATCGCCAAAAACTCCGTTTCCGTCAGCACCGCCACGCCCAGCTGCCGCGCTTTTTCCAGCTTGCTGCCCGCGCTCTCCCCCGCCACGACATAGCTCGTCTGCTTGGACACCGACGACGACGCCCGCCCGCCGCGCTGCTTCACCATCGTCTCCGCAGCCTCGCGCGGCAGCTCCAGAGCGCCGGTAAACACGAACGACTTCCCCGCAAACTGATCCGACACCCGCGCCGCCTCGCTCGCGCGCGGCCTCACGCCCGCTTCCGCAAACTTGGCCAGCAGCGTGTCGGTCTCCTTCTCGCCGAAATACTCCACCACGCTTTCCGCCGTGGTCAGCCCGATCTCGTGCACCGAGTTCAGTTGCTCCACCGTCGTGTATCGAAGCACGTCCACGCTGCCGAACGCCTGCGCCAGCACGTCACCAACATGCTCTCCCACATGGCGTATCCCCAGCCCAAAAATAAAGCGCCCTAGCGGCGGCTCCTTGCTCGCCTCAATCGCGGCAATCACGTTCGCCGCTGATTTCTTCCCCATCCGCTCCAGCTCGGAAAGCTGCTCGGCCCGCAGCGAATAAATGTCCGCCGCGTCCGCAATCAAGCCGCTGCCCAGCAGCAGCAAAACCAGCTTGTCGCCCAGCCCCTCGACATCCATCGCCCCCCGAGAGACAAAATGCAGGATGCGCTGCGACTGCTGCGCCGGGCACCCGCGCGTATTCGGGCAGCGCGTCACCGCCTCGCCCTCGGGACGAACCACCGGCGTGCCGCACTCCGGGCAATCCAGCGGCATGATAAATTTCGGCGCGTCCTCGCGGCGCTCGGCTAGCAACACCGAAACGATCTCCGGAATTACGTCGCCGGCCTTCTGAATCACCACCGTGTCCCCAACCCGGACATCCTTGCGGTCGATCTCATCCTGGTTGTGCAATGTAGCCCGCTGCACCACCGACGCCGGTGGCAGCGTCACCGGCTCCACCAGCGCGACCGGCGTAAGCGCCCCCGTCCGGCCCACCTGCACCACGATATCGATAATCTTCGTCCGCGACTGCTGCGCCGGAAACTTGTACGCAATCGCCCACCGAGGCGTGCGCTCCAGCGCTCCCAAATCGCTTTGCAGCGCAAAATCGCAGACCTTTACCACCACGCCGTCGATATCGTACGGAAGCGACTGCTTGCGCCCGGTCCACTCCTCGATAAACGCGAGCACCCCATCGATCCCGTCGCAGCGACGAAACTCAGGATTCACCGGCAATCCCCATGCCTGCAACGTTTTCAGTAGATCAATCTGATCCACGGCATACGCCTGCGACGAAAACCCGACACTGTAAAAAAACGCCGCCAAATTCCGCGACGCCGTCACCCTCGGGTCCAACTGCCGCACGCTTCCCGCCGCCGCGTTGCGCGGGTTGGCGAACGTCGCCTTGCCTTCCGCCTCCCGACGCTCGTTCACGCGCTCGAACTCGGCATGGCGCATATACACCTCGCCGCGCACCTCCACTGTTTCCGGCGCGCCACGCTCCGACACCAACCGCAACGGAATACTGCGCACCGTCCGGATATTCCCCGTGATATCCTCGCCCGACGCCCCGTCGCCTCGCGTCGCCGCCACTTTAAGAACACGCGACTCATATGTCAGAGAAAGCGCCAGCCCGTCGATCTTCAACTCGCAAACATAAGCGATCGAAGCGTCTTCCTCACCTAAGCCCAGCTGCCGTCTGACCCGCGCGTCAAAGCTCCGCAAATCGTTCTCGCTAAACGCGTTAGCGAGCGAGAGCATCGGCACCTTGTGCGTCACCGACGGGAAATCCGACGCCGGCGCGGCCCCGACTCTCTGCGTGGGCGAATCCGGCGTCACCACATCCGGATTCTCGCCTTCTAAAGCGATTAGCTCATGCAGCAGCCGGTCATACTCCGCATCGGAAATCGACGGCGCGTCCAGCGCGTGGTACTCGTAATTAGCTCGGTTCAGCGCGTCGCGCAGCTCTAGCACGCGCTCCTGCACCGCGATCTTCTGTTTTTCTAGCGACACTTCCATAGCAAAATTACCACGGGAAAATCGGCGAATACGCCATCACTCTTCGCCTGGCGCGGAAACGATGCCGCAGACACATCAGTGCAGCCAACAAGTGGAAACGGGATGTCAAATAGACACACATGGCTGCAATTAGCAGCAATCTCCAAACTCCCATCCGCTCCGCACCCGTTCAAGCGGTGGGGGAGACGTTCGGCGGAGCGAGGAGTGCTGTTTGAGCGAAGCGAGTTCACCCCGCAACGGAGCCGAACGCCTCTCCAGCCCGCAGCGGCGACAC
>CAXSEA010000093.1:0-12756 GCA_964235675.1 uncultured Armatimonadales bacterium
ACGGCCATATTCCGGAAGAGTGGCGCATCCAGAACTGGCGCACTGTGGCATTCCCCGCAGTGTTTGTCGTGCAATGCCTGGGCTGCTTTATCCTGCCGATCTTCGGCAATATGATTCACCGGCTCCGCGTCGGCGTGCGGGGCTTGTGCACGATCAGCTTGTTCGTGCTGGTGGGCGTCGCCTCGATGCGATGGCTGGATTCAGTCCCGACATTCGCCACTAAATATCCTCTGAACGCGCTGGTGCCATCCTGGGGAAGCGCGCTGGTTTTTCTGGGCACGCTCGGCATGTTCGTGCTCACTTATCTCATCGGGTCGCGCTATATCCCGCTGGTTTCCTGGTGGGGTCTCAACAAGGAGCGCACCCGGACGACGATCAAGAAGATGGGCAACACCAATGTCACGGTGATGATGGAAGATCCGGCGGTTTGGAAAAACTAGCGCTGGGTTTTAGCCTTCCAACCGCTTTGGAAATCCGAATTTTAGGCGGGCAGTTGAGGCGAACGCGCCACGTTTTCGGTCACAATATCAATCATGGCAGCCCCTCCTGATACAAAACAATTTCACCCCGGCCGCTCCTCGATTATCGATCATGGAGGCAAAAGCGCCCATGGCAGCAGCGCCGGCGGCAACGGCAACAGCGATGGCCATACGGTCGCGCAGGACGTCTCGCACGACGCGCATCTGAGCGCGTCGCAAATCAACGACGACCTCACGCGCAACGTCCTGGAAACCGGCTGGAAATGGTGGGCGACGCTCGGATTTTTCGCCACGATTTTCGGCTGGGCCGCGCTCTGCTTTGTCTGGCAGCTCTACAACGGCATGGGCGTCTACGGAATGGACAAGCCCAACTACTGGGGCATTCCGATTATCAGCTTCGTCTTCTGGGCGGGAGTCGCGCTGTCGGGCACGATGATCTCGGCGATTCTCCGGCTGCTTCACGCCGGCTGGCGTCGCTCGCTCACCCGCATGACGGAGACGCTCACGCTTTGCGCGCTGGCGGTCGCGGGATTGTTCCCGCTGCTGCACATCGGGCGTAACTGGACGTTCTTCTACATGATCCCGTATCCCAACGAGCGGCAGCTCTGGCCAAACTTCCGGTCGCCGCTGCTCTGGGATGCCTCCGCGCTTTCCGTGTACCTGGTCACCAGCGCCATCTTCTGGTTCGTCGGCCTGATGCCGGACTTCGCGTTGCTGCGCGACCGGACGATGGGCTGGCGGCGGCTGCTGTTCGGCATCCTGAGTTTCGGCTGGCGCGGCTCGGACCGGCAGTGGCGTCGCTTGCGCGTTTTGTCGGCCATCCTGACGGTGCTGATTATTCCGGTGTTCGTCTCGCTGCACACCATCGTCGGCTACGACTTCGGCATGAGCGTCGTTCCGGCCTGGCATGAGTCGATCTATGCACCCTACTTCGTTTGCGGAGCGCTGTACTCCGGATGCGGCGCGGTGCTGATTATCATGTGCCTGGTGCGCTCGTCGTTCCATTTGGAGCGGTATATCCTGCCGGTGCACTTCGACTATATCGGCAAGATTCAGTTCGCCATCTCCCTGCTTTGGGTTTACCTGTTCTCCAGCGACGCATGGACTGACTGGTTCACCCGCGATCAGAACCAGTACGCCTGGATCATATATATGTTCCACGGCTACAAATGGGTGTTGGCGGAGATCGTGGTGGGCGGCGTGATCGTGCCGTTTATCTGCCTGTCGCAGACTAAGTGGCGACGTAAACCCTGGCTGATGCTGTTTGTCGGCGTGGCGGTGAATATCGCGATGTTCAGCGAGCGCGTCACGGTGGTGATTCCTCCCGCGTCGCACCAGTGGCTGACCTGGGGCAACTATACGCCGTCGTTCGTGGACGTTTCTATCGCGGCGGGCGCGTTCGGCATGTTCGGCATGCTGTACACGCTGTTGTCCAAGTTCATCCCAATTATCGCGCTTTGGGAGTACAAAGAGGGCGAGCACGTGGAAGGCATCGTCAAGGTCGGCGGCGGACGGGTACCGGTAACTGTGCGCGAGGATGCGATCGGTTAATTCGGAACCCATCCGGCCTTTCAGGCCACCTTCCCGGTCGGGAAGGAAAAGTCTACGGCTAGGTTAAGAAGCGACTTACATCCTGCGCCACCTTATATTTCCTTCCCGACCGGGAAGGTGGCCTGAAAGGCCGGATGGGTTCTCGGGGCGGAACTCCCCTTAATCCCCTCCTACGATAAGGAGGGGAAACAGACAAAAAACTTATGGCTCAAACGACATTACTCGCGCTTTATGAAGAGATTGACGACGCGGCCGGCGCATTGACTAAAATGCAGCAGGAGGGCGGGTTCGACTCGCAGGATCTGATGGTGCTGTCCTCCACGCCGTTTCCGGACGGCGTTTTGGAAGCGGACAAATCGCCGATTCGCCTGCCGATTATCGCGCTCTGCTCGGCGTTTCTAGGCATCGCCGTGGGCTTCATTCTCGCAGGTTTGACGCCGACGCTGTACCTGATCCGCACCGGCGGCAAACCGCTCATGTCGGCTCCGGCGATCGGCATCATCTCGTATGAGTTCATGATGCTGTTCGCCCTGCTGTTCGCGTTTTTGGGGGCGCTGTATGAGATGCGCCTGCCCAGCTGGCGCACCAAGGTATACGACGAGCGTATCTCGGAAGGCTATATCGGCATCGCGGCGCATTGCAGCTCGGAAACAGTCGCGCAGCATGCCAGCGATTTGCTGAAAGAGACCAATGTGCACGATATCCGCACGGATTACCGCGATTTTGATTAGCTTGCCCGATATGCTTACTCCGCGCGTCCACAACCAAATAGCCATCCTGTCGGCAAAGCCTTCGCGCCTCATGGCGAGGATTGTCCTTGCCACTGCGGGGACGCTGCTCTTGGCCGGCTGCGGCAACCAGATGTTTCGGCAGCCGTCGTACCAGCCGCTCGATACGCCGCGCGCGCAGGAGTCGGCGCAGTCGGTACAGGTGGCTGTGGATGAGCGTCCCACCGACGGGCGTCCGGTGACTTCCCCGGCCTGGGGCGACAAGACGATTGCCGAAGCGAACCCTTACGCGTCGAGCTTTCCAAGCCGCGAGCCGGATCTGCCTGGGCCGAACTTGTCCGACAACGCCCGCAACGAACCTGCTCCGGCGGCTGTGGACGCTATCGTCCCCCCGATTGCGCTCGACAACGCGCATCTGGTAAGCGGCGGCCACTTGTTGTTTTTGAACCGCTGCGTGCAGTGCCACAACGCGAGCGGGTACGGCTACGGCACGGTTGGTCAATACTTATTGCCGCATCCGCCGGATCTGGCGTCTCCGCTGGTGCAAAACATCAAGGACGGAGCGTTGTACTGGCATATCACGATGGGGCAGGGCAAGATGCCGGGGTTCCGGCACTGGACTACGCCGTCGGAGCGATGGGCTTTGGCCGCCTACGTGCGCAGCTTGAAGGGTGTCCAACCGGGCACGAACCTGCAAGCCGCCGACACTCGCCTTGCGCCATATCCTGTTTACGGTCAGGTCGGCTACGAGAACGGGCGCTCCGCCGGGCCTTATAAGGTGCTGCCTGGCGAGTCGGCCAATATTCCCACCGAAGCCAATTTGCGCGTGCATGTGGACAAGGGCATTCCCCCGCAGACGTCCGGCGGCGGATTTGGAAGTTTCGACAGATAAGCGGCGCTTCAGGCATGCGGCTTGCGCAGCCTGGGTATCGGCTTGAGATCAACCGGGTATGACGACCGAGCTTCAACCACAATTAAGCGGCGACAACCAGCTCGACTATCGGTATTTTGCCGACCCGAGGCATTTTTCGACTTACCAGGCCAAGCCGCGCCGTTGCGATATCTGCTTGCAGATTCGCCCCGGCTTCGCTGACGCGTTCTTTTCCAGTCCAGACGGACCGGACATTCAGTTTGTCTGCGAGCCTGATTTGATGGCTGGGCGGCTGGCCGATGTCGGCGCGCAGGTCAACAACGGCGACCGTTTGGATTTGGCCGAGCAAATCGCCACCATGCATCGCGACTGGAACGAGGCGCAGGTCAATGAGTATCTGATGCAGCGCACGCGGGAGCTGGAAGTCTGCACGCCGAGCATCGTGACCTGGGAAGATTACGAATGGCCCGCGCACTGCGCCGATTATATGCGCTTCGTCAAGGAGATCGGGCAGGCCGACTGCGACGAGCTGGCGCGCGAGGACGAGAGCGGGGAGCAGTTTCTGCGCCGCGTGTTGGAGCCGAGCTACGCCGCGGGTGAGACGGAAGCGGACATTGTCTCGACTGTCGAGGAGTTGTGGGCGGGCATGCGTGCCGACGCGCCCCGCGACAATTCGGCGGTGACCGACACGAGTTTTTACCTCTTTCAGTGCTTGAACTGCGGGGATTATCTGGTGGAATGGGATCATGAAGGGCTGGAGCGGGTGAACCTCGCCGACGCCGAGCAGGATCTGGGTTATTGATGCGCTTCTCGCGGGGCGACAAGCGCGCTTAGTCAGCTAGAAATACGAAGGCTATGAGCACCTACATCGACGGGCATGATGGCAATGGAAGCCGCAGTAACGGCAACGGGAATGGCTATCACGCGAACGGAAATGGGAACGGCAACGGCAGCGGCTATGCCAACGGCAATGACCGTCGGCAAATCCGCGAGCTGTTCGACGAGCGTGACCCGCAGGATTACTACAACGTCCCCGAATCGGCGCGCAAGGGCTTTAACTTATGGGAGTGGTCGGCGCGTCCCGACTCGGCGGCGCTGCATGGCCTCATCAGTTGCGCCTTGTGGCTGATCGTAGGCACGTCGCTCGGGCTGCTTGCCTCATACGAGTTGACCACGCCTGACTTGTTCGCCGGCATTCCATTCCTGGTATTCAGCCGCGTTCGTCCGGCGCACGTCAATACGGTCCTGCTTGGATTCTTGGCGACTGGCTGGTACGGCGCTTGGTACTACATGGTGCCGCGTCTCTGCCAAACTCAGCTTCGCAGCGACCGGTACGCGAACGTCTTTCTGCTGATCTGGAACTTGACCATTTTAGTAGGTCTAGGCTGTATCCTGGGGGGATTGAACCAGGGCAAAGAATACTGCGAGTTTCCATGGTTCATCGACTGGATCGTGGTGGTCGCGCTGCTTTGGAATTTGTCGATTATCTTCAGCACCATCGCCGCGCGCCGCGAGCCGAAGATGTATGTCTCGCTCTGGTATATCGCCGGCTCGGTGGTCTGGGTGCCGATCATGTACGCCATCGGCAACGTGATCTGGCATCCGTTTACCACCACCTTGCCGGACGGCCAGGTGCAGTATTCCGGCGCGCTATTCGGCTTAAACGACGCCGTCTGGAACTGGTTTTACGGGCACAACCTGTTCGGCCTGTTTATCACCACCGGCGGCATTTCAGTCGCCTACTACATGGTGCCGAAAATTACCAAGCGCCCGCTGTACTCGCATGCGATGTCGCTGATCGGCTTCTGGACCATCGCGCTGCTTTATTCGCCGACTGGCCAGCATCACCTTCTCAACGCGCCTATCCCAAACTGGTTAAAAATTCTCGCCATCGTCGGCTCTATCGGGCTGATCGTGCCGGTATTCACGTTTACCACCAACCTTTTCATGACGATGCGCGGCGCTTGGGGATTACTGCTGACCAATATCCCGATGCGGTTCCTGATCTCGGGCGCGTTCATGTACCTGGCGGTCTCGTTCCAGGGATCGATCATGTCGACGATGACGGTAAACCGCTTTATTCACTTTACGCAGTGGACTATCGGCCACTCGCATCTGGCATTGTTCGGCGCGTTCGGCTTTATCGCCAGCGCGGCGATGCTCTGGATGGTGCCGCAAATCCTGCGGAAGCCGCTTTGGAGCCGCAACTTGGCCGACGCTCAGTTCTGGTTTATGCTGATAGGAATTACCGGCTACTTCTGGGATATCACAGCGGCGGGTTTAGCGCAGTCGAGCGCGTGGGTGAGCTTGGGCCAGCAGGTCGTCCGCGCCTACGTCGTTCTTAAGCCGTACTTTATTATCCGCTCGCTGTTTGGCGGATTGATCTGGATCGGCGCGATTATGATGGCTGTGAATCTAATCGTCACATGGATCATGCCGGCTCCGGACGAATCGACGCGCCGGCGGCAGCTGATCGCCGACCTTGAAGATACCGCGGCAACGTCGCTTTCGGCGGCTACGGTCAACGGGCGACCCGTAACGTTGCACGGCAACGGACACTAGGAAGTTTTCTCGCTATGAATATGACGCCGATTACGGTCTTCATCGGCTCGACCATGATCATGCTGATGGTGGTCTTTGCCAACGTGATTTTGCCGCCGCAGATATTTCGGCCGGCCCCCAGCGCGATTGCGCGGCCGTATACAAAACTAGAGCTGGACGGCAGAGCTGTCTACGCCGCCAATGGCTGTGTCTACTGCCATTCTCAGGATGCCCGTCCGATGGACTGGGGCATGGGCAGCGGCGAAGCGTCCCAGCCGGGCGACTACGCCTACGACTCGCCGCACTTCGTCGGCTCGTCGCGCAACGGCCCCGACCTTTCGCACGAGGGCGGATACCATCCCGACGACTGGCATTGGGCGCACTTCGAGAACCCGCGCTACACCCGTCCGCAGTCGTTCATGCCGTCGTATAAGTACATCACCGGTTACAACCGGGTTGCGCTGATTGCCTACATCCAGTGCCTGGGCGGTAAACCAGGTGTGTCCCGCGCGGATGAGCAGGCGCAGCTGAAGCCTATTTTGCAGAACTACTATGAGCTTGGCCCGGCGCGCAATGTGTCGTACCTGAACTCGACCATTCCCAAGGAATGGCTGGACATGCCGAATCCGGTTCCGCTGACGCAAGGGTCGGTGGAGCGCGGACGCGTGGTTTATGTGGCGTACTGTATCGGCTGCCATGGCGAAAACGGCGACGGACGAGGCTCCGCGCGTCCTTACCTGAACCCGCCGCCGATGGACTTCACGCTGCTGCAAGCCTCCGCCGCCCGCCCTGATAAGGCGCAGGCCGGCTACCATTACGACTTCGGCACCAACAAGGTAAGCATGATTAACAACGGCGCGATCTACTTCGCCGTGCTGTACGGATTGCCGGGCAGCGCCATGCCGCAGTTCAAGGGGCAGCTGGAGTCGGAGAAAATTTGGGACGCCGGCAACTATGTCGGCTGGGCGTTCATGGGCTGGAAGCTGCAAAACGGACCTTATCCAGGCAACTACTACGGACGCTTCAACGAGTTGGCCAAAGAGCTTGCCCCTGGCTACGGCAAGCAAGGCGTCGCTAAAGAAGCGATGAGAGCCACGCCAAAATCGCAGGCTCTAGCCGGACACACGGCTAAGGCGCAGGCGTAGAAACCGGGACTGAGTTCGATTGAGCGCCGTTAGGTTGCGGAGCGGGCGGCGCGCCGCTAGGATAAGCAGCCGGAGCATACGGAGACGTGCGCCCCGGCTGCCCTGTCGTTTGGGCGGGCTGGACAGTGGCGACGGTGCCGTTGACATTGTTTACGGCGGTTCCCGGCTGCCCGCCCTGCGCCGAATAAGCTGGAGTGACGGGGCTAGCGCCTGGATTTTGAGACGGGTCGGCGGCGATCACGAAGGGTTTGGCGATTTGCGCCGCCGATGCTGCCGCTCCCAGCGCCTGATCCGCCGCCGATGCGTCGCTGGTAAGCTGCCGCAGAGCGGCCGCCGCGAGCGCCGACGCGCCGCGCGGGTCGCCGCTGCCGATAGAGGGCGAGGCCTGAACGATTAAGCCGCACTGATCTTGCAGAAGCTTCGCGTAAGCTGTGGATAAGCCGCCGCATTCCAGCGGGGCGGGCTGGGCTTGAAACGCGGACTGCAGGCTTTGCGCAGTCTGGGTCAAGGCGGATGCGGCGGGATTGGGCGCGTTGAATTCCTGCGGCGCTTCACTTTGTCCGCTGCCGGAGAGAGCGGAATCGAACGAAGCCACCAGGCTGCCGCGCTGCTGGTCGATTTGCTTCACGAACGCTATATAAGCTTGCGCGTTTATCGAGGCGGGAGCGGATGTTGGCGTGGACGTACCGACGGCACTGCTCAACGCGATGTTATTTGCAGCAGCATTGCTCGGAACGCCGGCAGGAGTTCCGTATGGCGCGGATACTTCGCTCGGGAGCAGGGGGGCTACACCGGATGGCGGCGGGCCGACCGAAGGCAGAGGCCGCAGAGTAGTCAGCGCGCATACGAGAATCGTTGCCGCTCCCACGGCGGCGCAGCCGGTGGCGACGCGCTGCCACCGTGTGAGTTGGGCTAAGATCGTCTCAGGAGCCTGTTCGGGCCTGCTGGTTTGCGCGATGTTGCGCTCTAATGCCGGTTGAGTCATGATGATTGCATTGTTGTGCGCCACGGCTGAGGCGCATTTGAGTTTGATGCGCCCGGCAATGTGATTATATCAGAGAGCGCGATGCGCGTCGCGAATTTCCAATAGGCCCCGCGCAGGCGCGAATGCAGTCAGGAGCAGTAAAATGAAAATCTTTCGATATGAGGACAATATCGGCGCGGTTTACTACGGCTGCGGCGATCCTACCCCAGGCGCGGAGCAAAGCAATCCCGGAGGCAGGCCTCCCACGCGCCTGATCGGCGATTTCCTTTCCGGCATGTGGCGCGACAGCGGCGAGCCGGCTGAAATCGCCAAACTGCTCGCCCCGGTCGCCCCCCCGGTGTTCTGGTGCATCGGGATCAACTACCGGGAGCACGCCAAAGAAAACGGCTCGGACGTGCCGGAGCATCCGATGCTGTTTATGAAGTCGCCGTCGTCGCTGCAAAGCCCCGGCGAGGCTGTCCAACTGCCGCGCGCGCTCCGCTCCGATAAGGTGGATTTCGAGGGCGAGCTTGCCGTGGTGATTGGCAAGCGCTGCAAGAACGTTTCCGCCGAAAACGCCCTGGACTATGTGCTCGGCTATACCTGCGCCAATGATGTCAGCGCGCGCGATTGGCAGAAAGAGTGGGGCGGCGGCCAGTTCTGCCGGGGCAAAACGTTCGACACGTTCGCGCCGCTCGGGCCATGGATCGTGACCGCGGACGAAATTCCGGACCCGAACAAGCTGCGGCTGAAAACGACGGTGAGCGGCGAAGTGATGCAGGATGCGACCACCGCCGACATGATTTTCGACATTCCCACGCTGATTGCCTTTCTGAGCGGCAGCACGACGCTACCGGCGGGGAGCGTTATTTTGACCGGCACGCCGAGCGGGGTCGGGATGGGCCGCACGCCGCCGCGCTGGCTGCAGCCGGGCGACACGGTCACTGTTGAAATCGAAGCAATTGGCGCATTAACTAATCCAATTATCGAAGAAATGCGCTAAAATAGTATGTGTGGAGAATAGTTCGGTTAACCGGAACTTTTCTGCATATTCTTTCGCTATTGCTAGCGTTAGCTCAATCGCTCCCCATCTGCAATCAAGGAAAACTAATGAAACTCATTTCTCAAATCGCTTTAGCCGCCGTCGCGCTTTCCGTCATCACCCCCTGTTTCGCCGCAACCACCACTATGGCCGCCAAGCCCATGATGGCCAAGCACACCATGATGACCGCTGCACAAAAAAAGGCCATGATGAAGAAGCAGATGATGATGAAGAAGTCGATGATGATGAAAAAGCCGATGGCTCCCATGGCCAAGAAGACCATGATGACCAAGAAGCCTGCTTAGTCTTCACGCTTTCCTTCCCTGATTTCAGGAAAGTTAATTCCACAGCCCCGCTGAACAATATGCGTATTGTTCAGCGGGGCTGTCGTGCTGACGCTTAGGCGGCGATTTCATACTCTGAGCGGCATCCTCGGGAGCGGAGGAATGCTTCCACGCACTCCGGGTTCCATTGCGAGCCCGCGCCGCGCCGGATGATCGCGCAAGCTTGCTCCTCGCTCATGCCCTGGCGGTAGGGGCGGTCGGTGGTCATTGCCGAGAAGGCGTCGGCGACCGCCATGATCCGCGCGGGCAGGGGGATCTCCTCGCCTTTGAGTCCAAACGGGTAGCCTTCGCCGTCCCAGCGCTCGTGGTGATGACGCACCGCATCAAGCGTCTCCTCGAAGCCGGGCACCGCGGCCACAATAATCGCGCCCATCAGAGGGTGCTGCTTGACCGCTTCGAACTCGTCCTGCGTCAGTGTGCCGGGCTTGCGCAGAATATGGTCGGGAACGCCGATTTTGCCGATGTCATGCAGCAGCGCGGCCACCTTGATCGAGTCCTGCTCCTCCAAGCTCAGACCCAGCTGAACCGCAATATCGAGACTGTAGGAAAGGACGTCTTCCGAGTGGCGGCGCGTGTACCGGTCTTTGTTGTCCACAGCCGCCGTCATCGCATCAAGCATGGGGAAGCCCTGCCGCGAGCGAGTCAGGTCGCGCCGTACACTCTGCGCCAGAGCCATGACGCTGTCGCCGCCGGATTTGGCCAGCCTGAGCCGCTCGCTCGCCGTGGCGAGAAGGCCAAGCCGAGTGCCCGAGTCGAGTGGGTAGAGAGCCATGCCCGCGCAGATGCCAAGCGGGATGGCGGCATTGTGTCCAGGCGGCACGAAACCGGCTTTCTCCACCGTTTCCACAATGCGCCGGGTTATCGCCTCTGCGTCGGTGGGAGAAACGTGCGGTAGCAGTAGCGCGAACTCATCGCCTCCGAATCGGGCCAAGGTGTCGTCGGGGCGGCATTGCCGCTGAATCAGCTCCGCGACATACCGAAGCATTCCATCGCCGGTGACATAGCCGTAGACGTCGTTGAAGTAGTTGAAATGGTCGAGGTCGAGCACGGCGACGGCAAGCGTGTCGCCGCCGCGTTGCGCGCGCGTGATTTCTTCCTGCAGCTCCTTGTGGAAGGCGCGGTGGTTGAGCGTTTCGGTCAAGGAGTCCTGATCGGCTCGTTTCAAAGCCTCGCTCAACAGAAGCTTGGTTCTCTCCAGCAGCGCTTCACGCTCCAGTTCCAGTGCTTTTCGCTCGGTGACGTCCGTCGACACGCCGAGTACGCCGAAGATATTGCCGTCGGCATCGTGCAGCGGCAGCTTGCTGGTGAGAGCGATTGCCGGAGAGCCATCGCTCCCGACGTACTTTTCCTCGATATTAAGAAGAGGCCGACCGGACGCAACCACTTTTTCGTCCTCTTTGCGGTACTGCTCGGCGTCTTCGATAGGCCAGGGTAAATCGTAGTCGCTCTTGCCGAAAATCATGGCGGGAGAATCGATTTCCGCCATCTGGGCAAAACTGGCGTTGCAGCCAAGATACGTCGAATCTTTGTCTTTCCAGTACACGGCGAGCGGCGCGGTGGACAAAACATTGTCGAGTAGCTCCGTCCGCTCCCGAAGCGCAATTTCCGCTTGCTTGCGCTGGGTAATGTCGATGACGGAAAGGAAAAACCCGAGAACTTCCCCGGACTCGGCATAATCGGGGACGTAGGAAACCTGAATCCAGCGCCGTCCCACTGTCGCGAAAACGATTTCCGTGTCGTAGACGACATTCGCGCCGCTCAGTGCCCGGTCAACATAATGCTTGACCGATGCGAACGCCTCGATGCCGATCACTTCGGCCATCGTGCGCCCCAGCATGGTCAGATGATTCACTCCCAGCATGACGTCATAAGCGCGGTTAGCGAAGCGGTACCGGTAGTCGCGGTCGACACGGGCTAGCAGGCCGGGCACGTTGTCAGCGATCAGCCTGAGATTGTGCTCGCTGCCTTTCAGCTCGCGCGCCGCGCGCTCATGCTCCTCGTTGAGAAGGGCGCGCTCGGCTGCTAGACGGCGCAGCTCAAGATTTTGCACGACCATTCCGCCGAGCCTGCCAAGCGAGGCGGCCTGTTCCCGGCTGAGAGAGCGCGGCAGAAAATCCAGCACGCAAACGGAGCCGATGTGGTGGCCATCCGGAGTAATCAGCGGAGCTCCGGCATAAAACCTGATGCCCGGCTCCCCCGCCACGAACGGCAAGGCGTGAAAGCGCGGATCACGCGATGTATCTTCAACGACGATAACGTCGTCCTGCTCGATCGTGTACTGGCAGAACGACGCCGTGCGGGGTATGTCGACGAAATCGGTGCCGCAGCGGGCTTTGAGCCACTGGCTATGCTCGTCGATAAAGCCGACGAACGCAACCGGCGTGCCGCAGATCTGCGCGGCGAGCCGGGCAATATCGTCATATTCCTCCTCGGGAGCCGTGCGTAGGATATTGTAGGAGTAGAGCTTGGCAAGCCGACTTTGTTCCTGAAGATGCGGCAAAAATTCCGGCAACTGCATAGGTGCTGGTATTCCTTAAAGTGGATGTCTTAGCATACAACATGAACGGTGAATTGGAGCGAGGCAAACACTCGCGATGAAAAACAATTTGAAAGACAGGCTACAATTGATATGCCACTGTACGCGCTCGGATTCTTACAATATCGCCGTTGAGGCACGCTAACGCTGAAAACGCTTCAAACGAAGTATAATGTCGGTGTAGAGCAAACGCGGGAGTAGCTCAGTGGTAGAGCGTCTGCTTCCCAAGCAGAATGTCGCGAGTTCGATCCTCGTCTCCCGCTCCAACAGAGAGCAGCGTGAATAGCTGCTCAAAAATCAGCGCTAGCCGGTTCTCGGCAGGCGCTGATTTTTTGTTTGAGTAGCTCGCGACGAAATCCATCAAGGATGCTTCATCCATCAAAGCCACGTCAATTTGTCTGCTAGCGGGGCAATTCCTCGTGCTTTCCAGGCTTCCACCAGCCTCTCCTTAGAAGGGACGCGAGTCCAGACAGCTTACTCTAAGTTGCCTTAATCTCTACTGCCACGCACGCTAACTAGCATGTCTACTTATAGCCGTATCTTAGCCTTAGCGAC
>CAXSEA010000094.1:0-12749 GCA_964235675.1 uncultured Armatimonadales bacterium
CAGGGAAGGTGGCCTGAAAGGCCGGATGGGTTCCCCAGGAGCGGCTCCGATCACGCCCAGCAACAGGCAAATATCGTCGCGGACTCCGTCTGCCGCGTAGGATTGCACCTGGCTGATCAACGCGCTTGTCACCGCGGCGGGATCATGGACTGAACCGCCGTCGGGCCGGCTGCCGGCGGCGTCGATAGCGGCTGTAAGCTGGTTGGCGACGCCTTCGATTCCGAGAAGCTGCCGGCGGTTTGGGCCGGCTTCGGTGAGGCCGTCGGTGAAGATCGCCAGCGTGTCGCCGGGATGCAGAAAAACAGTATGTTGGGCATAGACGGCGTTCTCGAAAGTACCTATCACCGTGCCGGTGGGCGCGAGCCGCTCGATTTCGCCGGTGGCGGCGCGCCAAAGCAGGGCAGGGTCCTGGCCGCAGTTGACATACGTGAGGCTGCACTCGGCGCTGTCGAACAGGCCGACAAACAGCGTCGCGAAGCCGGTGAGCAAGCCATGGGTGGCAAGCAGCTGATTCAACGTTTCGAGCGCGTCCGAGGTGGTGTTGCCCAGGTAGAGCGTCGCTCGCAGCATATTGCGCACGGTCGCCACTTGCGAAGCGGCGGCGAGGCCCTTGCCGCTGAGATCGCCCACCACGAGCGCGGTGCAGCCCTTGTCGAGCGCGAACACGTCGTAGAAGTCGCCGCCGACCCCGGCCTCGTCGAGCGCGGCTTCGTAGTAGCGCGAAAGCAGCAGGCCGGGAATCAGGGTCGGCACCGGCGGCTGCAAAGCCTGCTGGAGCTGCGTGGCGATATTGCGCTCGCGCTGCTGCAGGCGCGCGGATTCGCTGGCCGCGCGGGTCAGCGCGGCGACCGTCTCCACCAGCTGGACTTCCTCGCGTGTCCAGGCGCGGGGCTCGTCGGTCATGGCGACAATCAATGTCGGCACGATCCGCGCCTGCGGGCCGCTCGGCATCGCCACCGACAAGCGGGCGCGGATCCGGTAGATACCGTTCGCCGCTATCGCGTCGCTGGAGAGCCCCGTCGTGCCCAAATCATCCACCGCGCCGGTCAGGGAGTTGCCGTAGTAGTCGCGAAACAGCGATTCCACGCCTTTCAGCGCGAGCCGTCCTTCCATGGGGAGTAAATCGGCGCGGTGCCAGTCCCGCATCACCGTGATCGCGTCGTCGTCGAAGTCGTAAACGGCGTAGTAGCAGCGGTCCGCGCCCAGCGCCTCGCCCAGCAGCGCCGCCGAAACCGCTTGAATCTCTTCCGGAGCGGTGTTGACGCTGATGGCCTGGCTGATGCGGTTGATTAGGTTCGCCCGCTCCGCACGGGAGCGGGCGGCGTCGAGCAGCGCCGCTTGCTCGTCTTCCAGATGCTTGCGCTGTGTGACGTCCTCGAAAATCGTGTACACCTGGTATGGCTTCGATTCACCCGCGCGGAACTGCGGCGTGGACGCGAGACTCAGCCAGCGCGTTTCATCCAGCGCGGGGTTGTAGACGCCCATGATCTCATCGTACTGGGGCAGCCCCGTGCGCAGGGCGACCATCGGCGGGTGCTCGTTGCCGGGATAGGAGCTGCCGTCCACGTGGATAGGCTGCCAGCGCGGGTCTTGAGAGTGCCGGCCTTTTATTTCGTTGGTCGCCACGCCCAGCATGCGCTCGGCGGCGGGGTTTACGGAAACAATGTGCCCGTTTTCGTCTTGCAGAACCACCCCCTGCGTCATCGTATTAAAGATGTTGCGCAACTGTTCCTCATTGCGCTGCAAAATAGCTTCCGTCTGCTTGCGCTTGACGCCGACCGCGATTTCGCTAGCTACCGACGCCAGGGCGCGCAGCGTGGCTTCGGATAGGGTGCGGCGGGAGAACAAGGCGATGACGCCGATCAGCTTGTCGCCGAGCACGAGCGGATAGCCCGCAAACGAGACCATGCCCTCGCGCCTCGCCCATTCCTGGTCGGAGACGTTCGGGTCGGACTGCACGTCGTTTGTGAGGTGCGGCTTCCGGCTCGCGGCGATGCGCCCGATCTTAAACTCTCCCATCGGCACGCGCCCGTGGGAGCCGTCGAGATGCGTGTACAGACCGGCGCTCGCTTCAAGCTCCAGCGTGTTGCCGCCGTCGCCCAGCAGCCACACGCGGGCGAACGCGGCGTCGAGATAGGTCACTACCGCTTGGGCGCAGCCTTGCAGCATATCGCGCAGCGCCGCGCGCGTGGTGAGCGCCACCCCGATTTCGGCTCCCAAGGCGAGCAGGCGGCTGCTCTCGCTCGAATCGGCGGCGGGAGCATCTGCGTTGGCGTCGGCAGGCCCGCTCCATAGCGCCCGCGTGCGACGCCACGCCAGCTCCAGCTCCTGCACCGGGCGAGTTCTAAGCGTGTCCTCGAAAAACGCCGGGATAGCGCCGATCTCCCGCTGGATTTCAATCCGTATCTGCTCGCGTGGATCGAAAGGCATATCCGTACTCTAAAAGAAAATAAGAAGAGGCGCTACGGCAGCCTGGAAACGGGCGAGGCAGTAAATCCGTCTGGCAACTGGCAGCCTCAATCGATGGCTGATGAACGGCTGCGGGCACTTGATAAAGCCTGGGCTAAACGCAATCATTGTACCTAGCTTATGCATAAGGCCTATGCGGACACGTTATAAGCTGTCGGCTGTTGAGAGAAAGACAAAAGACCTAATGCTAAAAAGTTGGTATGAAATTGCGATATTATCGTGAAACTGTAACAAGAAACACAGTATTTCGCAAATAAATTGTTTTATAATACGGCTGTACAACTTCTCACGACACCAAAGGACAGCAAACAGAATGCCTCGTTCGACGACGAACTCCTCCGATCAACCTGATACCCCCCAGCTTTCGGAAATCGAATCTGAAGCCATGGATATATTGTGGACGGCCGACCACGCGTTGACCGCGAACGAAGTTGTCGCGCAGATTTTCCACGGCCGCCACGCCGCCAAGCGCGAGCTGCCCAACTACACGACAATCGCGAGCATGCTCACCCGTCTGGTGCAGCGCGGTTTGCTGAAGGCCACCAAGCTCTCTCCGCGCAACATTGTCTACTCCCCGCAAATGCCCCGCGCCGAGTACGCCGCCCGCGCCGTGCAGCAGATCTTCCAGCGCATTCTCAAGCGCGACGTCGCCGTGGTTCTGCCCGGCCTCGCCGCCAGCTCGGACGACGCCGAAGTGCAGCAGTTCCTGACAAACATTCGCGGCCTAAAGTAAGCTGCCCCTCAATCGTATTCGCCATCAGCGATGGCATTGTCCTTCACAGGGCAAATCAGGCCTTCGCGGTGGTATACGGCTGGGCTGCTCCTTCTTAATTTGAGGAGTGGTGAAGGGCAGTTGTTTCTTTGCTTTGCGTCAGGAAAGACGCCTCAGCAAACTGAGTGCGTTGTTTTCTGATCTTAAAACAAAGCGTCGGTAACTCCTCACTTGCCGTTCAAGGCCATATGCCGGTATTCTTTGCTATACCAACACAGAAACCGCCGCGTCGTATTTTCCTAACGGCCATGAACGATTACCGCTTAAGAGTCTTCGCTCCGGTCTGCCTCCTGCTTTGCGCCGCCGCCGCCGCTATTGCCGCCGCTCCGGCCCCTGCCTCGTTTTCGGTGGGCGGCGCGGTCGCCTCGCCGCAAGCCTGGACTCCCGCCGCGCTAACCCAGCGCTTCGCCGGTCAAGCCACTACGCTCGCCTACACGTTGAAGGGCGCGCGCCATACCTCCCGAGCCGTGCCGCTGGAGGCGATTCTCGAAGCGGCGCAGCCGAAGCCGATCCGCGCGTCAAGCACGCCGTTCTGCAAGGGACGGTAGCTGTCACCGGGCAGGACAGCTACACGGTCGTCTTCAGTCTGGGCAAGCTTACGCCCGACTTCGGCCACGAAGCGGTCTGGGTAGCCTTGGACGAGGACGGTAAGCCTTTGCCCGAGAGGGGTCTGCCCCCGCCGAGCTGATCGTCCCCGGCGACGTGAAGGCGGGCCGCTGGGTGCACGCCATCGCGTCGATCACGGTTTCGACGTCTTCCTGAGCGTTCGAGCGCCGGCCTAACGCGGCTGCAGCGCGACGTTGCGGAACTCAGCCCACTCGTAAGGACGCGCCGCGAAGAGGAATGAATCCGTGCGCTTCAGCATCCCAATTGGAACTGCCGTTTGCTGTACGGTTTTGCCATCGCCGCCAACGACAAAGTTGTTGCGCATGTCGTAGATCGCATGTCCCGCTCGGTCGAGCGCGACGATCTCGCGGTCGTAGTTGCCGTTAAAACTAAACAGCGGGCCTGGCGTCAAGCGGCTGGCGAACGTGTCGGTCACCATGAACACGGCGTAGCCTTTGGTCGGCCACGCGCGCGGACTCGCTGCGTGCGCATTGGGAATCAGCGTAAAGATGACTCTACCGGCTGGAGTCTGGTAATAAAATTTTCCGGCGCGCTTTGGGCAGTCGACGATTTCCGTCCACGGTCCGGCGGCGACTGCGTAGCGAAACGTGCAGCTACTCACGGAAGCGTCCAGCGCCTCGGAATAGAGGTCCGTCCGTGAAATTTTATCCACGAATACGGCGGGCAGGGGATTGTGCGCCGCGATGGCTTGCATGGCATCGAGGTTTGGCTGGACCGCGATGATAAAGCTCGGTAGCAGACGGAGCGGGCCGGTTGGCGCATGGTTCATGCTGTACGGTGTGTTGTACGGCGCATCCCAAGTAGCGACAGGCTGTTGCCATGCAGCATACCGAACATTCACCGCGAAGTCGCGGCCCTTCATTCCATGCCGCAGGGTAACCGGGCTTGGATGCTCAACGGCAGACGCGCCATGCAGGAACCAGCTTGACGCATACGGTTTACCGTTCACATCCCACGCGCGCGCTGGCTGCTGTAGATCGGCTACTCCGGTCAGCGTCACAACCGCCCCATTCGGCAGAGTCACTGTAGGCGACGCGCCTGACGCGGCGACAACTGTTCGCACAGGAAACGGAGACGCACCATCATAGCCATCCGGCAGGGCAGGAGGTGCAGGCAGCAGCCACGGACTGACAGCGGCTTGGGCGGTGAGGCGCAGATGAAGCATACCGTACGCTAGGCAACCGGCTGAAGCAATCATCGCAAGCAACAGGCGGTAAGTGAATTCAGGCTGCTTCGCGCTGCCCGCCGCCAAAATCGCTTGAAAGCGTGATTCCAGTCGCATCGTCCTCGCCATGGGCACTGCCAGCGCCTGCGGCTGAAGACGACGCTTGGCGCTCGCGAGCCCACGGGCGATTTCCAGCAGATGCTCTGCGTAGCCAGCCGCCGAAATTCCAGCATAGAGAACGTACTTGTCGGCGGTTATCTCGCTTTCAGCGCGAATGCCTCGCGCTGCGAGCCAAACCATTGGATGAAACCAGAGTAGGGCGCAATAAAGCGAACACTTAATCTGCGACGACCAGTCGCCTTGGTCGATATGAGCGGCCTCATGCACTAAAGCGCACTGGACTCGCTCTTCACTCCACGACTCCGCCGCCGTGGGCAGCAAAATCACCGCGTCCCAGCTGCCGTAAGTCAGGGGCACCGGCACCGAGCTGGAGACAAGAACGGGAATGCGACGTCTCTTCCTCAAAAAGGGCTTTTGCGTCACTTCCGTGCGGCCTAGCACGCTCTCTTGAGAAGCCGGACGCGACCTGCGCCGCAGAGCATCTAGCCGCACGAACTCCAATAAAAGCCGCGTGACGCAGACAACAACGCCAATCGGCCAAAGTGTGGCGATGCAGAGCGCGGCAAGGCCAAGCGCATAGGAATCTCGCGCGTAGCGGTTCACTGGCGGAATGACTTCGTAAGACGTTGAATGACTCCCATTATCGGCTACTGCAAGATGGGTTAACGATGCATCCGTCCCCGCAGCTAAAGAGCGTGCCGACTTAAACTTGTGTTTAGGTTCGGATTTGGACTGGGACGCGCTTGCCGCAGTCTTATCAACAATGATGGGCAAATTAGCAACCAAAGGCTGGTAATTCGGCGGCTTGACGGGGCCATGCGCGACAAACGACATGAAGAAAAAATACGCAGCGCCAATCAGCGCGAATTGCCAGAGGAGCGTCCGCGCCCCAGGCGAGCCTTGGCGCAAGAGATAGGAGTTAACTAACCATGCCGCTAAGATGAGAATTGTTGTTTTCAGAAATGAATCGGCCACGCAGAGCAAGAATCGCTCGGACGCCAGGCAGACGCGCTCTAAAGGGTAGCTGGCAATCCCGGACAAAACTTCGTTAATCAACATGCCCGGCCTCCTCCACTTTCGCCCGCTCGATCATTTCAGCCAGACGCGCGAACTCATCCTCGCTCATGTTAGCCTCATACTCCGTCAGCAGCGTGGCGACCACTCCCTCGACGCTTCCCGCGAAGAAGTTGTCGATTACCTGGCGCAGCGCCGCGCCGGCCGCGCTTGCATGGGTTTCCACCGGACTGTAAAGATACTTGCCGCCCTCCTCCACATGCCGCGCGTGGCCTTTTTCCTCCAGGATGCGCAGCAAGGCCCGCACCGACGAGTACCCCGGCGGGTCGGGCAGCGCAGCGCGGACATCGGCCACCGACGCCGCGTTGAGGCGGAACAAAATTCCGAGAATCTCCCGCTCCCGGCGGCTGAGCTTGTGCGCGAATGGGTTGAGCATAATCTATGCTAAGAATTTAGCACTTCTGAACCGCCGTGTCAAGGCATCTGCTAAGAATTTAGCACTGGGGCAGGACGGCGCTCTTGCCTCTTGGACGATGTGGGTATGACCACGGTAAATTGCAAGCTGCAAGAAAGCATTATCCCGCCATGAAGATCATCACCCTCGAAGAGCATATTGTCACGCCCGCCTACCGTGAAGCGGCTGCGAGGCTGCCGGATTTGAGCCGGATGGCCCCGAACAATTCCGGAGCGAAGGCGCATATGCAGCAGGTACAGCAAAAGCTCGGGGACTTGGGCGAGCAGCATTTGGCCGACATGGACGCGGCGGGAATCGACGTGCAGGTGCTTTCTTTCGCAGGCATCCTGATGGACAAGCTCGATGCTCAAACCGCCACCGAGATCGCCCGTGACGCCAACGAGACCATGGCGCGAATGGTCCAGGCGCGCCCGACCCGCTTCGCCGCCTTCGCCGCGTTGAACCCGAAGGAGCCGGAAGAAGCCGCGCACGAGTTTCGCCGCTGCGTCCTGGAGATGGGCTTTGTCGGCGCGATGGTCGACGGCATGACCGACGGCTTATTCCTCGACGATCCCCGATTCGCCCCCATCTTCGATGCCGCCGTGGAGCTCGGCGTGCCCGTCTACCTGCATCCCGCGCCGCCGCCGGAAGCCGTGCAGCAAGCCTACTACTCCGGCCTGCCCGACGGTGTCGGCCAGGCGCTTTCCATCGCGGGGTGGGGCTGGCATGTGGAAACCGGCCTGCACGCTCTGCGCCTTATCGTCTCCGGCCTGTTCGACCGCCTGCCCGACCTGCAAATCATCATCGGCCACATGGGCGAGAACCTGCCGTTTTCCATCCTGCGCGCCCAAACCGTCCTGACCCACAGCGGCCTGAACCTCAGCAAACCGATCTCGGAGTATTTCAAAACCAACTTCCACGTCACCACCAGCGGCTACTTCACCTTGCCGCCGTTCGAGTGCGCCCTGGCCGTGCTTGGCCCGGAGCGCATCCTGTTCTCGGTGGACTACCCGTTCAGCTCCAATGAAGTCGGCGTGAAGTTTTTGGACTCGCTGCCGATCAGCCCGGAAGACAAAGAGATGATCGCGCACGGCAACGCGGAGCGGCTGCTCAAATTATGTGGCTAGGCGAAGCCACCCTATCCGGGCTCTCGCCCACCTTCCCTGAAAGGGAAGGAATACTTTACAGCCGGTGTACGGCTATAGCGGAACAAGCTTAAGCGATAAGCGAAATTAAGCGCGGTAAAAAGTTCCTTCCCTTTCAGGGAAGGTGGGCGAGAGCCCGGATAGGGTGGCCCACCGCTCCAGCACCCGATACTGATCCCTGGTCAGCTTAATTCCAGGCCGCGCCCCTCGCACGATCCCCTCAGCCCCGGCAATAGATTCCGCCTCGCCTGAAGCAGCCAGCGCGGCGATTACCACCGCCGCGCTGCGCCCATGGCCGGCGGCGCAGTGCACATAGACGCACCGCTTCTCCGCTTGCCACCAGTCAACCACCTGCGCGACGGCTTCAGCAAACTTGCGCTCGCCTGCCAGAGTAGCGTCAAGATTTGGGATGCAGCGGTATTCTCGCCCACACGCCACATCGGAGGATTCGGGAAACTCGGACGTCATGTCCAGCACCGCGTCTACTCCCGCCGGCAGCTCTCGCCCTGAGCAGCGCCGCCCAAGCCAAAGGCCGGGCATGATTTCGTCGCTGAGCCCTTCGCCGCCCTGGCCCAGCCGCGCCAGCCATGCCCCCCAAGCGCACGCCAGGAACGGCAGGAAAAACCCTGCATTCAAAATCGCCATTCCGCCATCAGGACGCTTTCCAAAAATCTTCGGTCGCAGCAGCCCCGCATACGCTAGACCAACAGTAATCCAGCTCGCTCCCGCCCAAATCCCCAGCCAGCGCCAGGTGCCCCGCTTCCAGCCCAGCGCTAAAAAGGCAATTCCGGCTGTGATATAAATGAGCGCGTATCTAATTCGTGTCATGGGATTGTCGTTGATAGGAGATCGCGCGCGTTTAGCGTCGATTATTCTTCCTCGTCGTAATCTCCCCAATCAGTTCCGAACTTGCCGTGCTTCATGCTGTACAAACGGCGCGCGGCGAACTCGATTTCGTGGTTGCTCTTCTCGCCGTTGCTATAAGAGCCGAGCTCGACGGATTCGCGCAGCGACAAGCGGCTCGGCATCGGCAAATAGCCGAACTTCTCCGATTGCTCGATGATCCCTTCGCTGGCTCGCGACAAATTGATATGCCGGATCTTCCAGGAGGAATCGTCGCCCCAAACGCATCCGCTGAGAAACCCCCACTCGCCGACAAGCCCTTGATCCGGCAGATACGGCACGTAGTAGTCAGCGGGGCAAAACCCTTCGGAGCTAGGCTCCTCGCCGCCAAGATCCTCGCATGCAGGTAGACGCATCACCCGCGTAGTCGTGTAATCGGCGGAGTAAAGCGCGTAGACGCCGCCGTTTTGGTAGAATGGCCGGAAGGTGTTGTACAAGCTGGGGTATCGGCGAATATACGACCCGATTATTTGCCCATCCTCCAAGATAAAAACCTCCAAGTAGTTCCATCCCCGAGGCATATTGATAATCTCTTTTGTCTCGGTGGTATACCGCGCCAGCAGAAGCTCCGCTTCCCTTTGTGTGATCGCAATTCTTCCCTCAACCGCTGCCGGAGATTTTTAAGCCATCCAACGCACACTCTCTTCCCCTCCTTGTCGTAGGAGGGGAGCCACAACAAGCAAAGCGCCGTAAACCTTTCCTTCCTTTCAGGGAAGGTGGCGCGAAGCGCTGGATGGGTTCCGAGCCGCCACAAACCGGTACTTCACGGAAGCAAGGCAGTAGATCGCGTATTCCCGCCACCCATATAATTCCCGCACCAGTCCTCCGAAATCCCGCTCGAACGCCGCGTCCACGCGCGTACTGCTCAAGCCGCCTTCCTCGAACGCGGCCAGGGTTTCGTCGAGATAAAGCTTGACGATCTTCTCGTCCGCCCAGAGCCGCATGTTGAGCACGTTGTCCGCGCGAATTGGATACCGCAAGTCATACAAGCCAAACGTATCGAAAATGCCCCGCCTAAAAAACATCGCCTGATGGCTCACATTCCGCTTGCGCCGGAAGTCCGATATTCCGAACACGCCCCCCGCCGTTTGCCCGCTTTCCTTCAAATGGACGTTGCCGTACACGATATCCGGCGCGATTTTGCTTTTCACCGCCCCCGCCACCATCGCCAAGGCTCCCGGCAGCAGGAGATCCCCCGCGCCTTGGACGTTGATATACTCGCCCCGGCTTATCCGGACGCCCTTGTTCATCGCGTCGTAGACGCCTTGATCCGGCTCGCTGACGCCCGTGACTCCCGGATAGGACAAATACTCTGCAAGCGCGGCCAGCGACTCCGTGTCCCGGCTGCCTCCATCCACCACAATCAACTCGAACGCGAAGCCTTCCGAGCCTTGCGCCAGGATGGATTCAATCGTCGCCCGCAGCTTCGCGCCGGGATTATAGCAAGGGATAATAATCGAGAACAACGGGTTTGACTGCTGCATGGGTTAATCGGTCACACCCTGGGCGGTGTACGCTCTAAAAGCAAATGAGGACACCCGAAGAATTATGAGCAAAGTCGCCCTTGCTGACAGGCATGACCGGGCAGGACGGATCGTATCTCGCCGAGCTTTTGCTCGCCAAGGAATACGAAGTCCACGCCATTGTCCGGCGCTCCAGCAGCTTCAACACCGGACGCATCGAGCCCCTGTACCAGGCCTTCCACGTCTCCGGCGCGCCTATTCCTGCATTACGGAGACTTGTCCGACAGCGGCAGTTTACGCAAAACCGTCGAGCGCGCCCGCCCCGACGAAGTTTATAATTTGGGGGCGCAGTCCCACGTGAAAGTCTCCTTAGACGGAGAGGTTCGGCACGGCACCGCCTCCGCAGTCCGAGACCGCCCCGTTCCACCTGTTTGGCCTTCGGGCACCATTGACCCTGTCCGCCCTCTCGGGCACCTTCCCTGAAAGGGAAGGAATTGCTTACAGCCTAGTTTTGTCTTAACGGTAACAGAAAAGAGGCGCTGGAAAAGATTCCTTCCCTTTCAGGGAAGGTGCCCGAGAGGGCGGATAGGGTCGCTTCACCCCCCGCGCTTCGCCTCCAGCTCTTCCCACCGCGCGAAAAGCCGCTCGGTTTTCTTCTCCTGCTCCGCCACCAGACGCATGCAATCTTGCAGCTTCACATAATTCGTGACTACCGCCTGCGACGCCATCTCCGCTTTCAGCCGCGCCAGCTCGCCCTCGGCGGCGGCGATTGTCTCCTCGATGCGGTCAAACTCTCGCTGCTCGGGGCGCGTCAGAGTGGAAGCCGTGCGGGGCGGGATCGCCTGCGCAACTGGAGCCGCTGCCTTCGACGGCTTGGGTTTGCTTTCCACCGGCGCGCCCTTCTGATGGTTCTGCCACTGCGCGAAATCGGCGTAGAACGACGCGTGACCCTCGCCGTCCAGCGCCAGCAATTCGGTGGACACCCGGTCCAGCATAAATCGGTCGTGCGTCACCAGCAGCAGCATGCCGGGAAACTCGGTGAGGCTGTCTTCCAGCAATTCCAGCGTCGGGATGTCCAGATCGTTGGTCGGCTCGTCCAGCACCAGCAGATCGACCGGCTGGAGCATCAAGCGCGCGATCAGGATGCGCGCCTGCTCTCCGCCGCTGAGCTGCGAGACGCGCCCGTCCAGCTGCTCCGGCCGGAATAAGAAGCGCTTTGCCCAGGCGGTGATATGCATGACCGAGCCGTTGAACTCCACCGTGTCGCGGTCTCCGGCCAGCGCGACGCGCAGCGTCAGCTTTTGGTCCAGCGTGGCCCGGTCCTGCTCGAACGTGCCGACCCGCAGACGGTCGGCGGTCTTCACCGTGCCTGTATCGGGCGCGAGACGCTCCGTCAGCACGTTAATCAAGGTCGATTTGCCCGACCCGTTCGGCCCGAGAAGTCCGAGGCGCATCCCCGGCGCGAGCGCCAAATCCAATCCGGAAAACAGCGTTTTCCCTGCCAGCGATTTGCTGATATCGGTCGCGATCAGCAAATCCCGCGTCTTGCGCCCCGACGCCACAAAGTCGATCTTCGCGCCTCTATCCTCGGCGTTGCGCTCGCGCACTTCGGCCAAGTCCTGCATCATCTGTCCGGCCTCGTCGATGCGGTATTTCGCCTTGGTGGTACGGGCGGGCGGCCCCCGGCGCAGCCACTCCACTTCCCGCTTTACCTGGTTGGCCAGCACCATCTCCTGATGCGCCTGCCCCGCCAAAAATTCCTCGCGCTTTACCAAAAACTCGGAGTAAGTGCCCTCGCTGCTGAAAAACCCCTGCGGATAAGACCGGCTAATCTCCACGATTCGCTTGGTGACATGCTCCAAAAAGTAGCGGTCGTGCGTTACCACGATATACGCGAACTGGGCGTACTTCAGCAGATCTTCCAGCCACAAAATGCCTTCCACGTCCAAATGGTTGGTGGGCTCGTCCATCAGCAGCGCGTCCGGCTCTTGAATCAGTTGCGCCGCGATTGCCAGCCGCTTCTTCCATCCACCGGAAAGCGTGGCGACCAACTGCTCGGGATCGTCGAAGCCGACCCCGCCCACCATAATCGCCACCAAAGTCTCGCGCTCGATTTCGTCGAGATGCGCGTCCACCGATTCCGCTAGAACGGAATTGATCGTCGCGCCCTCGCCGAACGAATCCTGCTGGGCCACATAGCCGATCCGTACCCCGCGCCGGCGCGACACCGTCCCGCTGTCCGCCGTATCCAACCCCGCCAGTATGCGCAATAGAGTGGACTTGCCCGAACCGTTGGGTCCGATCAGCCCCATTCGCTCGGAATCCTCCACTCCGAAGCTGATATCCGAAAAAAGCGGCCTCTGCCCGAACGATTTAGTAAGCGCCTGCACGCTGAAAAGATGAGCCATATGAAAAGGAGTTTACCCAGGCTGACTCTTTTCCCCTCCTTATGCATGCAAGGGCTAGGGAAGGTTCGCCGAGAACCCATCCGGCTCTTCGAGCCACCTTCCCTGTAGGGAAGGAAATATAAGATAGCGCTTTTAGTTGACGGAACCAGTACCCGGCTGTAGACTTTTCCTTCCCTACAGGGAAGGTGGCCTGAAAGGCCGGATGGGTT
>CAXSEA010000095.1:0-12673 GCA_964235675.1 uncultured Armatimonadales bacterium
GTGCAGCCAAAGCCATTGCTCCGGGTACTCCCGCACCATCGTCTCGATCGCAAAATTGATCTGAGTCATCAAGTTTTCAATGTCATGCGCCGTGTCACCCGAGACAACCGGCACAATATGCTCGCCGAATACCAGCTTGTGACGGTCTCCGGGCAATCGGACGCAAAATACCGGAATAATCGGGCAGCCTGCCCGCAGAGCGATCAGCGCGGGACCTCCCACCGTTCCGGCGATCTTGCCAAAGAAAGGAACGAAGACATCGTCCGACTTTTGATCCGGCAGCATGACCACCGACTCTGGAGGGTTGCCGCGTAGTTTTCGCAGTACAGGACGTATGGCTGAACCGCGCGGAATGACATGGTAGCCGGTTTTCTGGCGGTAGTCGTTGAGCATCTGGGCTATGGCGGCGTTGGGATCGTTGCGCACGACGACGGAGCAAACGAAGCCTTCAGCGACGTACCGACGAGCCATCAATTCGAAGTTGCCGAAGTGCGCGGAAATGCCGAGATAAGAGCCGTGCTCTCGCTCGACTTTGCGGAGCATATCCGCATCTTCCGGTCTCATATCGACGAGATCGCGGATCTCCTGCTCGTCCATGCGGGACGCCAGAGGAAACTCGACCGCCGATTTCGCGAAGTTGATGAACACTGCGCGGGTAATTCTCTGCTTTTCCGCAAGCGGCATCGCGTCACCGTAAGCGATAGTCAAGTTCTTCAAAGCGACACGCCGATATCGGTGCGAGAAATGGTAGGCCAGAACGCCGGCCGCTGTCCCCATAAGCAGGAGGACTCGGCGCGGCAGCCGGTATGAAAGCCATTCCATGCCTCGGAGCAGGCGAACGAACAGCCACTGCCAAAATACTTTGAACTTTGCTCTCATGCCAAAATCGTCGTTGATATGTCGCGCGCCGGTAAGCCGGCCAGTTTCCAGACCTGCTCCCAAAAGCGGTCGATGTCGTGAACTTTTATAGCAAGCTCGGCGGAATAGAGAGGGATGTTGAAATCAGCCGGCTTTATTTTCACCGCGTCTTTTTGAGTCACGATTAAGCTGTCTGCATTCCGCTCACGCAGCTTACTCCTAATTGCGGCTAGATCGGACGCGTTGTACCGCGCGTGATCCGCGAGTGCGACAAGATCGTCGCTCGTCGCTGAAACTCCGTAGGATTGCAGCGAAGCTAAAAAAGCGGAAGGCTGCGCTATACCGCAAACCGCGATGGGCTGCATCGGCGATTCGAGAGCCTCGGCGAGAGTGTTGAGTGGCCGGAGACGCGTCACGCAGTGCTCGGCGCGGAACACGGGCGCTTTTGGAGCCAGCCTGCGGATCTCGCTTTCCAGAGCTTGCAGCTGCCGCTCATCCGCAAAGTTACTTCTCGTAACGACAACGATACCGGCGCGGCGCAGGTTCCGCTTCGGCTCGCGCAATGCGCCGCGCGGTATCGGGTAGCCGTTGTCGAAAGGAGATCGGCTGTCGACAAGTACGATATCGAGGTTTCGCTTGAGCTGCCAAAACTGAAAACCGTCGTCTAAAACAAACGCCTGCGGGCTGAACCGCTCCAATGCGAGACGGCCGCTTGCCACCCGGTCCTTACCGACAAACACCGGAACGCCTGGGAGCAGAAGCGCTAGCGCTGTGGCCTCATCCCCGGCATCGGACGCGCTGACAAGCAGGTTGCCATCGGCGTCGGAGACTTGCGCGTTCGTGCGCGACAGTTTGCCGCCGTGCCCCCGCGAGAGTACGACCGGCTGCATTCCAGAGCGCAGCAATCCTGGCGATATCAACTGAGTGAACGGCGTCTTGCCGGTGCCTCCCGACGTAATGTTGCCTATACTGATGACGGGAACAGGCAGCATAGCGCGCTTGCGAAGGCCGATTCGCTCCGCGGCAAGATAAAAGGCTAGCCCAACGCTATAGCATGCCGCGAAAAACCCTAATACGGCTCTCAGCAGATCGTAGCCGAAGCCGTATTTTTCGCCGCTGAGAACGCTGAGCCAAAACGAGATATCCAACGCGGCAGCAAACCGGTTCGCCCTTGCGGTCACGAAAGTCCCGATTCCATGGCGCGCGGGTCGAGGCGAGGCCGCGAGCTTTGCACGGCGTCCTCCGCGAGATTCTCCAGGCGCGTGATCTGCTCTCCCAGGCTTTTGCCGAGCTCGTCGCGCTGCGCTTCGGTCATGCCGGATGGAACCATGACGGGGTCTCCATAGATGATGACGGCGCGCGCGAAGAGCTTCGGCACCAAAAACTTATCCCAGGTTCCGAGCAGCTTGCGCGGGTAGGCACTGACGCCGGCAGGCAATATGGGGCAGCCGGACTTTTCAGCGAGGAAGATCGCGCCGGCATGAACCGAGTGGCTGGGGCCGCGCGGGCCATCGGGGGTATGAGTCAGAATCGCGCCGTTTCTTAGCTCTTTGGCCATTTTCAAAGCCGCCGTGACCGCGCCGCGAGATGACGTGGAACCGCGCACGCGATGAAACCCATACCGTTGCAGCACGATATTTTGGTATTCGCCATCGCGCGAGGTCGAAACGAACGCCCAATACCCTCGGCCCCGGTAATGGTTAATGGGAATGAGCGTGCGACCATGCCAAGTGACTAAAATCACGCCTCCATGTTTTTTGTGGAGGTCGGCGATCTTTTCTTCCCCGGTCGATTCCAGCCGCACTGTCCAGCAGATGAACCGCGAGAGGTTGTATATGAAGTTCCCGATCAGATGCGGTCTCATGGTGCCGATGGTTCTGTTGCCGTTCATGCGACGTGAGCAATCGCCGGTTGAATGATATCGCTGCTGCGAAATTGCGTCTCGTACAGGCCAGCATACTCTCCGCCGGCTGAAATCAGCTCGGAATGGCTGCCGCTCTCGACAATCCGGCCAGCGCGTAGAACGACGATTTTGTTCGCGTTCTTGATTGTAGACAGCCTGTGGGCGATCACTAGAGTGGTGCGGCCATCCATGAGCTTCTCCAACGCTTCCTGAACTAAAACTTGAGACGTCTCATCGAGCGAAGATGTTGCCTCATCCAAGATCAGAATGCGTGGATTTTTCAAGATGGCTCGGGCAATCGCGATCCGCTGGCGCTGGCCGCCGCTGAGCATCACGCCGCGCTCGCCGACAATGGTGCCGTAACCTTCTTTGAGATTTTGTATAAACTCGTGCGCGTTGGCTGCTCGGGCAGCGGTTTCAACCTCCAGCATGGTGGCATCCGGTTTGCCGTAAGCGATATTGTCGCGCACCGTGCCGCCAAATAGCAATGTATCCTGTGGAACGATTGCGATTTCGTCGCGGAGGGACTTAACGGTGACTTGCCGCGTATCTTGGCCGTCTATGGTGATGCTGCCGCTCGAGGCGTCATAGAAGCGCGGGATTAAGTCGGCTAAAGTCGATTTGCCCGCGCCCGACGGTCCGACGACCGCCGTGACTTCGCCGGGACGCATCGTAAACGTCAGATTGTCGAGCACGATTTGATTTTCTAAGTAGCCAAACGAGATGTGGCTAAACTCAATTTCGCCTTGCGTGAGCCGGAGAGGCTGCGCTCCAGGAGCGTCCACGACAGCGGGCGGAACTTCAAGTATTCCGCCGAAGATGCGCTCCGCCGCTCCGAGCGTCTGGCGCCAGCTGACTTGAATGCCTCCAAAAGCGCCGATGCCGACGCGCACTTTGTCGAGCATCACGCAGAACATGCCTAAACTGCCGAAAGTGAGCGTCCCCTTAATCACCTCGTTGCCGCCGACATAGAGCGCGATGGCAATGCCGACCGCGCCGAGAAGATCGACCGTCGGAGCCAGCAATCCCGCGCGCTTGATACCGAGCATGGTCAAATTTTTAGCGGCTTGCACGTTGCTCGCGAACCGCTGCTCTTCCCGCTGCTCCGCGCCGAAGGCCCGCACCAGACGCGTCCCGGCAAGCGTTTCCTCGGTGACGGTGGTCATATCGGCCAAGCGGTTCTGCGTATCGCGCGAGATGCCGCGTATGGTTTTCGTGATGATATGAATGAGCCACGCCATGATCGGCAGCAGCACGATTGTCACTGCGAACAATTGGTGGGACAGCTGAAAAGCGTATACCAAGCCGACAATGGCGAGTACGGGAGCGCCGACCACGTCTTTGAGGGACATGATGCCGCTTTGAATGAGGGGAACGTCATTGGAGAAAGTGGAGATCAGATTGCCTGTGCGCTGATTGTCGAAATAAGTGAGCGAAAGCTGCTGAAGGTGAGCGTAGATTCTATTTCTCAGATTCTGCCCGACCCGTTGGCCGGCTTCGGCGAATAGAACGCTTTGCCCCCACAGCAGCGGCCATCGGATTGCATAAAGCAGGATAAATCCAAGTATCCACCAAGACAGCAGCGTCTTATGCTTGGAGGTTAAGGCGTCCAGAACATGCTTTAATAGAACGCCGACCGCAAGCGCCGCAAGACTGACGCCGACGGCACAGACGGCGGCGAGCAGGAGGAGCCGCCAGTGAGGCAGCAGCTGACGCGCCAATTGCTTGTCCAGCGTTTGCTTGTCGAGGGAGCGAGCATCGGCAGTTTTGGCTGTGGTTGAAGTGAAGCTCATTTAACGGACACCGTAGGGCGTATGAACGAGAAAGTGCATGGCGAGAAAAACCAGCGCGGTAATAAACGTCACTGACGCAGTGATATGCTCCCGGTTGTAAACAGCCTGCGTCGCCGTAAAGCGCCCGCTTGATCCGCCCGCGCCGGACGCATGCGCCGGTATCAGGCGCGGCAACAGTCGCGGCACCTGCTTCAGATACGTCAAGTAAGGCTCGCCGAATTCGCCTTTCAGATAATTTTCCTCGAATAAAATCGCCGCGAGATGAAACAGCAGAAACAAAGCGATTATGACTACCCACGCGATCCAGCTTAGTCCGGAGATGAGTAGATAGCCTATCGCCAGGAGAAGAGAACCGAAATAGAGCGGGTTGCGAACCAGAGCGTAGGGGCCGGTCGTCGCGATGACGTTATCTTTTTGGATATATCCCGCAGCCCAAAATCTGACGATTTCTCCGAGCAGCAAGAACAGAAACCCGGTGAAGAAACCTGCCGCGGTCCACTGCCCATAGAAATATGTCGCGACCAGGAGCCCCAACGGCACCAGCCACGTAAACGTGGTGCGTCGTCGTACAAGAAAGCGTAAAGAAGAATTTTCCGACAAATCGGGCATCAGATGTAAGTATCCGTTATCAGACGAGAGAGCAGCGCGATTATGCCGCAGATTGCTTTGCTTCTATACAGTCCCATACCAACTGCGCGGCGCGTTTGATGACGCCTGGCTCGCCGATCTGTGACGCAATCGAGTCGTGCAGCAGCTTCTTGGTCCGCATCAGCCGCTCAGGCTCGAGGAGCATGTCGATGGCAATCGTCGAAACAGCTTCCGGCGACGCATCCCGCTGTATGAGCTCGGGAACGATTTGGCTTTCAGCGATGATGTTGGGCAAGCCGATAAACCGGATGTCGAGCGAATTTTTGCGTAATTGGTATTCCAGTTCCATCCAGCCCGAGCCGCGGTAGACGATCACCATCGGGCGCTCCAGAATCGCCGCTTCCAGCGTGGCGGTTCCTGAGCAGATGATGGCCAGATCGGCTCTCGCTAGGCAATCATACGTCAGATTTCTGACAAGCGCCAGAGTCGGGGCGTGGGGCGCCTCATTCGAGCGCACCTGACGCCAAGGCGCGGCATCGTCGGTGGCGCCCTCCCCGTTTTGTTTACCGGCGAGCAAAAAGCCCTCGCTCGTGACGAGCGATTGGCCTGGAACGGTCGCGTTGATCGCGTGGCTGGCCATCTCGCGCAGCTTGCCTCCGGCGCTTTCGATAATGTTGAAGCCGGCGTGCGCTCCCTGCGCCTGGTCTTGCTCTCGGCGGATAAGGCTCAGTATGTGCTCGACTTCGTTCACCCGCAGATTGGGCGCGGCGGCCAGAAGAAACTGCGCTCCCGGTACGCGCCGGCTGATGAGCGAGGCCGCATGCAGCATCATCGGAAGATTATGCTCTATTTCCGTCTTGCGGCTGCCCGGCAGCAGGGCGATGATCGACCGCGCGGGATCGATGCCGTATTCGGTATTGAAGTCCGCCTCGCTGAGGGTGGGCACGGCGATGTCGCGGAGAGGATGCCCAACCCAGTGAACGTTTGCGCCCGCCGCCGCAAGATACGTTTGCGACCACTCGAACGGCGTGATAATCAGGTCGCAGAGCGCGGCGAACTCTTTGGCGCTCTGACGAACCACACCGGAGGCCGGACGCTTCCACGATCCGGGCGGCATGTAATAGATGACAGGGCCGATTTTGTTGGCCTTCGCCCATCGCGCGAGCCGTACGTTGAAGTAGCCAAAGTCGATGAGAATCAAAGCGTCGGGCGGACGCCGAAGCAAATCGCGCTGGAGCCGGAGCATGGCGTTGACATAAATCGGAATGCCTTTCAGCGATTCCACAACCCCAATCGCTCCCCAATGGCTGCTGTCGGCGATTAAGTCGATGCCGGCCGCGCGCATCAGCTTGCCTCCCAGAGCCCTCGCCTGCAAGCCGCCTGCGTCAGGAGGTGCCATTTCGACCAGAGCGCGGTGAAGAGCCGCGCCGTGCCGATCTCCGGATGTCTCACCCGCTACGTAAACGATCTCTCGCATGGTATGGCTGCTAGTCGCCTGCGCTCACGGCAGCGACTGACGCTCCTTTACCCGCGACGCGCTTCCTGCTGCCGGCCGCCATAGCCGAAGCGGATGTTGCGCATGAAAGTGATCAAGTAGTCCAGTTCCGGGCTGGTCGGCAACTCGCGGTCAATCGTTTCCAAAGCCTGAGTCACGTTCATGTTGGAGCGGAAAAGGAGCTTATAGGCTTGCTTCAAATCAAGACGCGTCGCTGCCGGCACACCCGAGCGGCGCAGACCAATGATGTTCAAGTCAAGGACTTTGGCAGGGCGTCCGTCGGCGGTGCAAAACGGCGGGACGTCTTGAACCACCTTAGAGTATCCGCCGAGCATCGCGAATTTTCCGATGCGCACGAACTGGTGGATACCGACAAAGCCGCCGATGGTCACCCGGTCTTCAACAGTGGCGTGGCCGCTGATGCCGGTGACGTTCGACATCATGTTGTTGCTCCCGATCTGGCAGTTATGGCCGATGTGGGAGTACGCCATAATCAAATTATTGTCGCCGATGCGCGTTTCCTGTCCTTCACCGGTCGCGCGGTGGAGGGTAACGCATTCGCGGATAATGTTGTTTGAGCCAATTATCAGGTAGCTGACTTCGCCTTTGAATTTGCGGTCCTGCGGCGTGCAGCCAAGAATCGCGCCGGGGTAGACTTCGGTGCCTTCCCCAATGTGCGTATGCTTCTCGATCACGACGTGCGCATGCACCTTGACGCCCCGCGCCAGCTTTACCTGGTCGCCGATGACGGCGTAAGGCCCAATATCTACGTCTTCCGCCAGTTCCGCTCCGGTATGCACCGTTGCAGTGGGATGAATATTAGTCAATTAAACTTCTTCGCTCCGATAAAAATCCTAGCTATGCGGTATGAGTCGTCGCGCGGCGCGACGAAGATGCGGCCTTAGCCGGGCACCATGGCGAAAGTCAGTTCGGCTTCGGCGGCGACTTGGCCGTCCACCCGCGCCACACAAGCCACTTTGCCCATGTCCCCGCGAGCGCGGGTCAACGTCGTCTCGCATTCGATTACGTCGCCGGGCACGATAGGCCTTCGAAAGCGAGCATCGTTGATGCCGACTATATAAGCCAGCTTGCCTTTGTTCTCCGGCAGCGACAGCATCATCACTCCGCCGGTTTGCGCCAGCGATTCGATCACCAGCACTCCCGGCATAATCGCACGCACGGGAAAGTGGCCCTGGAAAAACGGCTCATTGACGGTGACTGCCTTGCGCGCGACGGCATGCTTGCCGGGCGTCAGCTCGATTACGCGGTCGATCAAGAGAAAAGGGTAACGATGCGGCAAAATCGCTTTGATTGCTTCGACATTGAGCGGGGTCGAAATCGCGTTTTCGTCGTGAGTTTCAGAATGCATTCGGAATCTGTTCCTTGGAGCGCCGCGCGTCACTGCGGAATTAGACTCGATAGTCTCGACGGAGCGCTGTACTTTTCGACCTGAAGTTGGCTGCGGCTGAGCAGAGTGTCGCACCGCATTTTATGTCAGGTATCGCTAAATAAATTGATGAGTTTGAACGCCAGTAAAGGTATCGCCAAAATATGCAAGCCTTGCTAGGCCACAAAAGATGCCAGCCGTTTGGCTAGCAAGCAGTTTACCGTGTGGCTTGGACGAACTGCAATGACATCGGCGAGAATCGGCTTGCCCGCCAAAGTAAGATCACCTAAAACGTCCAATAATTTATGCCGCGCCAGCTCGTTCGGGTAGCGCAGCGGCGTGCGTTCGTCGGGCGAGCCATCGTCCCGCAGCGCGATGCAATTCTCGAAAGAAGCGCCGGACGCCAGCCCGAGATGGCGCACCTGCTCGAACTCCGACAAAAAGCCGTATGTCCGCGCCGGCGCTATATCCGAATCAAAAGCGGCATTCCCGGAATCGTAGCGCGCGGCCTGCGAGCCGATTTTCGTATGCTCCGGATAATCAATAACCACAGTGACGCTGAACGTTTCCGAAGGCAGCGCGATTAAACGCTCGCCGTGATCGCCAGAGACGACAATGGCATCGGTGATCCGAATCGGGTCAATGTCCGGCGCATCCGAAATCTCACACGTCCCCACGGATCGTATCGCTTCCGCAAAGCCCAGCGCACTGCCGTCGAGTATTGGAACTTCGACAGCAGCGTACTCGATAATCGCGTCGGTCACGCCGCAGCCGGTGAGGGCTGCGAGAAGATGCTCCACGGTGCTCAACCGCTCGCCGCCGAGCTTCAGCGCAGTGCAGCGGCGCGTGTCGGAAATCAAATCGGGTGAAACTTGATATATGTCGCTGGTCTGGGCGGATTGAAAAAGCAACCCCGCGCTTGCTTTCGCATCGTGCCGCTGATTAGAAAACAACGGTAACAGGCGCACCCAGCCGGGTGCGCCTGTGTGCAATCCTATTCCGTGCAGTTTCGGTGTCGGAGATCGAAGCGTTCGCCTAAGCATTCCTATGAGCCGCCGCTGGCGTGATCGACCGCCATAGGATCAATCATGTTGGCATCCCGTGGGCTAGCCGCAGGAGCGGCGCTTCGATCAAGAAGGAGAGCTTCCAACTCTTCAAGGCGGCGCTCCATCGATTTCATCTGCTGATTCATCTCAGGCAGACGAGACAAATGGACGTTTAAGCGCATCTCCTGTTGATGCGGTCGTGCATAAGGACCGCTGACGAACGCGCCTGCGGGGATATCGGAGAGCACGCCGGTCTTCGCGCCGACGATCGCTCCAGCGCCGATTGTAATATGGTCCTTGACACCCACTTGGCCCGCAAGAATGACTCCGTCGCCGATCTCGCAGCTGCCGGAAATTCCTACCTGCGCGACAATGACGCAGTGCTCGCCAATGGTGCAGTTGTGCGCGATATGCACCAGATTGTCGATTTTTGTTCCGCGTCCGATACGAGTCGAGCCGGTCCGCGCTTTATCGATTGTGACATTCGACCCGATCTCGACATCGTCGCCGATGATGACTCGGCCAATCTGCGGAATCTTGTAGTGGCGGTCCTCGATGAACATGTAGCCGAATCCGTCGGTACCTAAGACACTCCCGCTGTGAACGACGACATTGCTGCCAAGCTCAGTGCCGTCGTGAAGGACGACATGGGGGTACACGACTGAGTTCGGGCCGATGATGACGTCGTTGCCGATATAAGTGAAGGGGTAGATGACGACGTTGTCGCCGATGGAGCAGTTTTCGCCAATAATTGCCTGAGCGTGGACGGAGACGTTTTGTCCGATATGCGACGAGTCCGCGATGATGGCGGTTGGATGAATCCCTTGGTAGACTTTCGGCTCCGGCGCGAATAACCGAAGCATCTGCGCAAAGGCGAAGCGCGGGTTCTTGACGCGGATCATCGGCTTAGTCATTGCCGGCGCTTGGTGCGGGACAATGACAGCCGAAGCGGCGGAGCGAGCAGCCGTGGTCAGAAAGCGCGAGCTTTCCGCATAGGTGACATCGCCGACGCGCGCGTCTTCTATGCTCGAGATGCCAAAGATTTGGATGCTGCTGTCGCCTTCCACATCCCCTTCGACGAGCCTTGCCAGTTCTGCTAATGTTGTGTTCTTGACCATTTCGTAAACCTCGCCAAACTGTTACTTGCATCAATTTAGCGCAACTGATTATATAGACAACACCGCTCAGCGGAAAGTGTCACTATTTTACGCGCCTTGGAAGGCATCGGCTCGCATACGGGCTGCGATCAGCGCGGATGCGTGCAAATCCGGATGGAGCGAATTCCAATCGACTATATTATAATGCAACTCCGCGGCAGCGTGAGCGGCGCTTCTGCGGGTGGAATCCATCAGTTCGGCAATCAAGCGAGTGCGTTGCGCCGCGAAGGTCGCGCTTGTGGAATCAGCGCCGGTAAAGCCGCTTTTGTTGCCGTGTTGCCCTTCGACAATCGCCCCGGAGGCAGCCTTGGGAATCGAGCCGATGGAACTCGCCGAGCTTGCCATAGGCTTGTCCAACTGCGTCGACAATTGTCCGGCAATCGCCAGCAAATCGGTTTGCTCGCGAGTGAAACCGGCGCTCTGCCGGGTAAGGATCTGCTCGTCTCGCTGGTGGAGAGTTGCGCGATAGGCGATTGTCTGAGCGCGCGCGGACTGCTGCAGAGCGGATCGGGCGGCATTCACTTGCGCGCTGATTTGATCGAGCGCGGCGCGCTGCGCAATCGTTTGCGGGGTCGGCAGAGAATCCAAGGCCGCTTGGCGCTTAGTCAGCAAGTTGTTCCAGTAATCGTCCGGCGCGGTCGGCGGGTTCGAAGGACGGGCGTCGATTGTCAAAGCCGCGATCTGGACGTTAAGATTGATGCGCCGGGCGGCAATCGGCGTCAGCAGCGATTGCAGCGACGCATTATATTTGTCTACTGCCTGCTGCCGGGCTTGATCCACGCCCTGCTCCACTTGCAAATTTTGCGCAGTCGCGAAGCGGCTTGCCAGCTCATCGGTTTCGCGGCTCAGGCGGTCGCGAATATGCCCGATAGCCCTCGCCTGCACCTGCGCCAGCACTCTTTGCGTGCTCTGCGCGCCGACTCCGCCGCCGCTAATAGCTTGCGCGCCGCCCGAAAAGCCGAGCGGCTCATGATCGATAGTCCTAGCAGCCGGAATGTTAGGAAACGCAACGGGCAGAGGCTGGTTCAGAGTCAGCTGGGTGGCTGAATCCAACTGAGACACTGATTCCCAGCCAGGCGATTGGCGCATCAACTCAGCGAGCGAGACGCGGGCGGACTGATTGGCCGGTTCCTGGCGCAGCACGGCGCGTGACCCGCATCCCGTAGCCAAGAAGCCGGCGCAAGCAAAAGACGCTATTCCAAGCAGCTGAAGCCGCGACAATTGCCATGGCTTTAAAATGTCGATCATTGACAAAAAGCTGCGGACAGGTCGCGGCTCCAGATGCATCAGGTTATTTCGTCGCGTTCAGGCGGTCTAGGACCAGTTGGGTGACGTCGTTGCCGGCGTAGATCGCGACGGATGAATCGAACACGACGGCAAGTCCCTTGGATTGAGCGACAGCGGCCACCGCCGATTTAATCAGCACGAGCAGCGCGTCCGATTCCTGCTGATTTTTCTGGTCGATCAACTGAGAATAGTTTGTATTGATATCCTGCAGCGCCTGGGCTCCGGCTTGCTGCTCTTTTGTCAGTGCAGCCAGACGAGCGGTGTCGATGGCGGTCAGGTTCGGCTTTTGCTGCAACGCTGTCAGCTCACTCGCATCGGCTTGGGAGCGGGTTTGCAGAGCGGTGATCTGCGCTTCGTCCGCCGGAGTCCGAGTCGGCTTCAAAAGCAGGGCGCTGAGAGACTGCTGGTCGGTCTCCGAAAGCATGTTGTCGGCTTTTTGAAGATTGAACGCGGCGAGATATTGATCGGCCTGCGCTTTGAGATCGTCGTTGGCCGACTCTCGCTTGTTGTAGCCGGTCAGAACTTTTTGCAAGTCCACGCTGCCGACGGCGCTTGACAGCAGAGCGGGCGCCGGAGCGGTTGCCGCATGCGCCGCGCCCTGCCCTAGCAGACATGCCGCCAGCATTGTCGCCGCACCGGCCAGCTTGAGCGCGGAGGGATACCGGGATGTCGAGGTATTTGACTTAAACAATCAATCGTACTCCTGTGGTTTTCAAAGATGGCAAAGGAGCGCATCTTTGTGTTTTATTCTCTTTAATTATACTAGAACGACTGCCCGATGCTAAAGTCGGTTCGGCCGCCGTCTCTCCCGACGCCGTAGTCGATACGAATAGGGCCGATGGGGGTCGTGACGCGAACGCCGACGCCGACTGCAGGCTGCGGCTGGAACTGAGTATGCTGCTGCAGGCCCAGACCTTGGTAAATGCTGCCCCACGCGTCGCCTACGTCTCCAAAGACGACGCCGGTCAAGCTGCTGCCAAGTGGGATGCGGACCTCGGAGTTGAGTAGAAGCAGCTTGTTGCCCCAGAAGCGGTCGTCCTCATAGCCGCGCAGGGAGTCCGCGCCGCCGAGGAAGTACTCTTCGGAAAATGGAATCTGCGCGGAAGTGATACCGCCCAGCAAACGCAGCGCAAGGACGCGCTTAGGCTCGTTGAACGAT
>CAXSEA010000096.1:0-12549 GCA_964235675.1 uncultured Armatimonadales bacterium
GAGCAGGGTATCGAGATTGGTCTTTTTAAGGGCCGAGACTTCCACGGTCTGCACATCGCCGCCGTAGGCTTCGGGCATGACGTCGTATTGGGTGAGCTGGGTGAGGACTCGGGTGGGGTCGGAGCCGGGAGCGTCGATCTTGTTGACCGCAACGATAATCGGTACGCCGGACGCTTTGGCGTGCTGAATCGCTTCGATGGTCTGCGGCATGACGCCGTCGTCGGCGGAGACGACGATCACGGCGATATCGGTGACCTGCGCGCCTCGGGCTCGCATCGCGGTGAAGGCTTCGTGACCGGGCGTGTCTAAAAACGTAATTTTGCGCGGCAGAGCGGGATTAGACGGATCGGGAATCTCCACCTGGTACGCGCCGATGTGCTGGGTGATGCCGCCGAACTCGGAATCCACGACTTTGGCGTTGCGGATGGCGTCGAGAAGGGTGGTTTTGCCGTGATCGACATGGCCCATGATGGTGACGACCGGAGGCCGAGGGACAGGGCCGCCGGAGCCTTTCACGCGCACTTTCGGCGGCACGGCTACGGCAGTAGCGACACCGCCATTACCGTTCGCGACAGCCACGCCATTGGCGGCAGCGCCGTTAGTGCCGTTTGCTGGAGCAGCGCCGCCGGCGGCCTGCGCGATAGTGACCGAGTAGCCGAACGTCTTGCCGAGACGGGTGGTGACCTGCTCGTTGAGTTTTTGGTTGAGCGCGGCAATCACGCCGAGGGACATCAGCTTGCGCTGGATATCGCCGGAGGGGACGCCGATCGCGTCCGCAAATTCTTTCAGTGTAACGACCGAGGGTATTTCTACCGGTTTCAAATCTTCCGCCATGCTTTGAGTATCCTTCTTTTCCTCGGACGTGCAGCGCAGCTCGTTGCGGCAGGGGTTAATGGGCGGCATCCACTGTGCCGCGCTTGTTCAAAATTCGTTTGCCCCCGCCGCTCAAGCCGCAATCCGTGGCTCACGTCCGCACGATGTGTTATAGCGTAGCCATAGGCTGTCTAAGCTCCCTTAACAAGAGTTTGCCGCGCCCCTGCGTTAAAATTCGCAGAGCGCGGCGAATATTCACCGAAGTCAAAAGCTTGCGCTTTTATTCGGATTCGCCTTCCAGGACTGGCGCGGGCTGCGGCTGTTTGGCCGCCGCAAGCGCCTTTAATTCAACAAACACTTCCGGCCCGACGTTCCCTTGCGGGACGGCGAGCGCCCGCTCGAAGCGGCGCTGTTTTTGCGCCAGATCGATGCATTTCTCGTCGGCGCAGACATACGCCCCGCGTCCGGAGCGCTTGCCTTTTGGATCGACCGCGACCCAGCCGCCCTGCTCCCGCTCGCTTTCCGGCAGACGCACCACGCGGAGCAATGTTCGCTTGTCGGACGGCTCCCGGCAGACCACACAGGAGCGGAGCGGGATGTGCTTGGGCTTTACTGGTTGTAGTGCCATTGCGATGCTCCGCAGCCCATCCGCCCTTCGGCCACCTTCCCGGTCGGGAAGGAAAGGCTTACGGCGCTGCGATTTTGGGCTTTTCCCTCTCCTTATCCTAGGGGGTTAGGGGAGGTTCGCTGCAAATCCAGCGTAGTGATAAACCGGACCGCCCCCAGCCCCTCCTAGGATAAGGAGGGGAGCCAGATTGCTACTCCGAATCCATCTCATCCAGGCCGCGCAGCATGTCGGCGGTGATGGTGATGTCCTCGCCGTATTCCACCGCGTTGCCGTCGTCGAGATCGCTCGTGTCGATGAGAGTGGCCGCTTCGCCGGAAGGGCTGGCAGTGGCGACGGTGACCGCTTCAGGCGTGGACACCGATCCCTTGGGGGAGTGGGTGGCCGTTTCGGCGGAATCGAAGAGGGCTCGGGCCGCCTGCGATTCTGAGCGGATGTCGATACGCCAGCCGGTCAGGCGGGCGGCGAGGCGCACGTTCTGGCCGCTTTTGCCGATAGCGAGCGAGAGCTGGTTGTCGGGCACCAGAACGTAGCACGACTTCTTGTCGTCGTTCACTTCCACCTTCGCCACTTTGGCGGGGCTAAGCGACTCGGCGACGAACTGGGCGACGTTCTCGCTCCAGCGAATAATGTCGATTTTCTCGTCGTAAAGCTCGCCGACCACGGCCTGCACCCTGCCGCCGCGATGACCGACACATGCTCCTACCGGATCGATCTTCTCGTCCTCGGCATGCACGGCGATCTTGGAGCGCGCGCCGGCTTCGCGGGCGACGCTTTTGATCGTGACCAGGCCGTCGGCGATTTCAGGTACTTCCAGCTCGAACAAGCGCCGGATCAGGCTTGGATGGCTGCGCGAGACGATCAGGCTCGGGCCGCGTCCCATTTTGCGCACTTCCAGCAGATACACTTTGATGCGCTCGTTGAAGTTATAGCGCTCGTTGGGCACCTGCTCCTGGTGCGGCAGGAGGGCGGTCAGCTTGCCGATGTTGACGTAGACGTTGCCGTTTTCCTGCTGCTGGACGATGGCGGTGGCGATCTCGCCGATCTTGGTGTTGTATTCCTCGAAAACGCGCTCTCGCTCGGTTTCGCGGAAGTCCTGCATCATCACCTGGCGGGCGGTCTGCGCGGCGATGCGTCCCAGAGATTCGGGGCTGACGGCGACCTTGATGAAATCGCCCACCTTGGCGTCGGGGTCGTACTTGTCGCGGGCGACCGCGAGGGTCATTTCGGCGTGCTCGTTTTCGAGGTCGTCGCCCTCGATGACCTGCTTTTCGGCGACCACTTTGAACGCATTCGAGCCTTTGCCGCCGGTGGTGTCGATTTTCACGACTACTTCGCCGGTGACATTGAAATGCTTCTTGTAGGCCTTGCCCAGCGCGAGCTCCAGCGTGCGCAGCAGGGTCTCGAACGGGATCTCTTTTTCTTTTTCGACAGCACGCAGGGCGTCGATAAAATCGGCGTTCATAGCGCGGTATTACTCCAGTATTCTGTTGATATTAGATTTTGCAATCAGTTCAAGCGCGGGTCTCGCCCCAGCCGGCCGGCAGTCGGTCAGTATAACGATGCCTGACAGACGAACAAAGAGCGGGCGTTAACCCGCTCTTCTGGGACAAGGGCAATAGTCGTTCTGTACTCATATTATAGCATATCGAGCGCCTCAGCGGCAAGCAGGCTTGAGCGCAGCCAAAATGCAGGAGAACGTGGGGATGGTGTCGAAATCTCCTGTAATGCGCTCGCATAATCCCGTTTCAGACCAGGAGAAAGACATGCAGCCACCACACATACTCAGCCGTCGTCTTATCCGCGTCGCGGCAGGATTGATCATTTCGCTTTTCGGCGCGGCAACGCCACAGATGGGGTACGCGCAACAAGCGCTGCAAAGCCCGAACGCGTCCGGGTCAGGCCAGCAACAATCGACCCCAGTGGATACCGGCGCAAGTAGCGGTCTGCCGAGCACGGTGATGCAACAACATAGTTTCCCGCCGTTTCGCTTCAATACAAGCCTTGCACCGCAGCTCAGCCCCACAACTACCTCCATTCTGGACAACTGCCAATTGAATTTGCCGCCCGGCTATCGTTTCCAGCCGCAAGCTAAAAATCGTCCAGTCCCTTCGCCACGGGAAATTCAGTCGTTTATCGGCCAAGCTGGGCCAGACGGCTACAATTCCGTGTTGGTGCTGCTTACAGAGCCTATCGCAGCAGGGAAATACGATTTGACTTCCCTGCTGCGGGGCATTGTGGCCGACCAAACGCGGGCGGTGGAGCAGGAATGGACGAACGTCTCGCTTTCCCCACTGGAATTTGGCACGATCGACGGAATCCTGTTCGCCCGCGTTTATTTCAAAGGAGTCGATATGAGCGATCTAGACACGCCCGCTAAACGAGGGTTTATTTACGTTACTTTCGATGCGCAGCACAGCACTGAGATGCGACTTTTCGCTACGGATACGCAAGCGAATGGCGACAAGTCGCTGCCTGTGCTGGAAGCCGCCGTGCTGACATTTGCGCCGCGCTGAAGCAGCTTTTGCGTGGGCCGAAAATTGTTGGGACTCGCGGAAGGATTGAGAGCGCGGCTTGGTGAAGATCTTTTCAGCGATAGTTGATTGGATGCTGTTCGATGCACAATACTCAAAACTTAAGTCATGCCGGTAAAAGTGATTTACGGGCGGCGGTACTGGCAGTGTTTGTTATCGCGGGGCTCTCCGCGTTGCCGACGGCTTCAATGGGACAGCAAAGTCTTTTGCCTGAGCCCCCCTCCACGATAAACGACGCGGCATCCCCATCCCCAGCGACGGCAACGAGCGCATCTGTACTCGCGGCTCCAGTCGATACCGGGCCGAGCAGCGGCGGGCCGAGCACGCTGATGGCGCAAATCTCTTATCCGCCGTTTCGGTTCGATCCGAGCCTTAACGCGCAGCTCAGCCCCACGGTGACCGCTATTTTGGATAATTGCCAGGTGCATCTGCCGGTAGGCTATACTCCTCGGGCTCTCCCCGCAAGCATGCAGTTAGCGCCGCAAATCAAGATGCAGCTATTTGCGGGTCCCGCACATGCCGACACCAGCGTGCCGATTTTCACGGTCTTTGCCGCCTCCGTGCCGCCCAGCAAATACGACGTTAACGCAATTTTGCATGGCGCTTTACTGGGAGACATACGGAAAAACAGCCAAGAATGGCAAAATATGACTTACGCGCCACCCACGTTCGGCATGATCAACGGTATTCCGTTCTCACGCGTCTACTATAAGGGAGTGGGGCCGACCCCGTCGGGAGCGGCGCTTCCGCAACGGGGCTTTACCTATGCCTGCTTCGACGCGCAGCATAGCGTCGTTATAGTGATCAGGGCGAACGATTCTCAAGCTTATGGCGCGGCTACGATGCCAATCGCCGAGGCTGCCGTGATGACATTTACACCACGGTGACGACACTCACCACACGTGTATTTCGCTATCGGATAAGTTTGCTTTCAATTCAATATTAGTCGAGGCAAGAGCGACCGTAATTTAGATCTTCCAATGATGAAAATAACTTCTCCCCGTTTTGCCGCCACGCGCAGAATTATTCCGGTCGCGGCAATAAGCTGCTTGTTGGCATTGCTCGGTGCCGGCTTTGGCGCGATGGCGGAGCGCTTGTTTGCGGCCACTGCGGCGGCGGCGAATGGACCGTTCCGTGCCGACCCTGCGGCCTTGGCGCGACTGGCGAGCGCGCCGACGAAGCTTGGAAGCTTCGGGGCTATGCGTCTGCCGCCTGGCTACACGCTCCAGCCGTATCCGACTCCTGGCGGCGCGCCGGGCGCTCAGTCGTTTCTGTTTTCTAAGGCGAACCCGGATGGTACGCGTCCAGTGTTTTTCGTTTTAATCGCGCCGATTCCCGCCGCCGCCAAAGGGCAAAACGAGCAGATTCTTGATTCCGCCGTGGCCGCATCCATCGTCCCGATTCGTCGCGCCTGGACAAACTTTCACATGTCGCCCGTCGTGAACGGCAAGATCGCGGGCGGCCCGGCCAAGTACGTGCTTTATTCCGGGATAGCGGCTGAACCCGTTTACAGCAAGCCTCGACAGGCGAGCGCCGCCTGCTATTTCGCTTGCGTCGGCGACATCGTTATCGGGGTAACCTCCCGAGACACGGCCCCGTACGATGTCCAATCCCGCCGGGTCGCCGAAGCCGCCGTGCTCAGCTTCACGCCCAAGGGGACTGACGCCCCGCAATCGACTGCCGGGCGGTGACGATCTCGCGTTCCCGTGCCGGCTAGCCGACAATGCAGGCATGAGAGTTGCGCTTTTTCGACTTACTTGGGCGATGTTTTCGCTGGCGCTCGTGGCTGGGGCGCCTGGAGCGGCGCTGGCGCAAACGGCTAATCCACCCGGCGCTTCTGCCTCTTTGAGGGAAGGCTACTCGATTAGAGTCCCCGCCGCGATGATGCAGATTCCAAATTCAGTCTCGCTGCAGCGTAATTCCAACGTAGTGGTGCATACGTTCGCCGGGTGGCTCAACCGAGATCATACGGGCGCGAAGCTCGTTTACGGTCTTTTGCGTTTGCCGAAGCCGCCCAGCAGCGGGCTGCCGCCGTTGAGCGAGACGACTTCGTTTTTCTTGAAGACGCAAATCGCCCCGCATTACCGTGGTTTCACGGTGGAATCCAAATCGACGGTGAGGCTGGCGGGGCTGATCTTCGACAAGGTCGCGTTCCATGGCCGTTGCGCTGGGATCGCGAATCCCGAGCAGGGGTTTGTTTATCTTGCGTATGATGGAGCGCGCCAGCTGGTAATGATTCTCGGCGACGATGAGGAACCGTACAGCGGAGTGGTGCTGCCGGTGCTGAACGGCGCCGCTCTGACTCTCACCGCTCCGAGTCAAGCCGCTGCGAGCGATACGATGTACCAGGCGCAAGTGCCGGCAAGCGCTCCTGATGCAGCGCCGCAGACCGATTTCTCCCATGCTGCGCCCCACGCGTTTACAGCCGGCGCGGAGGCGACGGCCCAGCTTGCCCGTGTGCGCACATTGGTTTGCGGCGCACAGTATTCATTGCGGCTGCCGCGAGGCTATGTCCCTTACTCGGTGCTGTCGCTGCCCGTCCCAGCCGGGCGGCAGCTCAGCGCGTTTCGGAGCATCAATCCCGACAGTACCCATCCGGTGATCGTCGTTTTCACGGCCGACGTCGCGCCGGCGATGCGCAATCCTAAAGACGTAGCCGTTATGATGAGCGCTGCGGTGCAGGAAATCGCGCAGCAGGAAAAGCTGGAATTGCGCCAGTACCGGCAGTTTCCCGTGGAGCGCGGCACTGTGGGAGATGTCTCTTACAACCGAGTGCAGTACCAGGGGATCACTGCCACGAAAAGTACCACCGGCTCTCCGGCGGCTCACGGCTTCGTCTATGTTGGATACGACCGGGGCACTCTGGTCTGCATCTTCGCCGAGAACTTCGCGCCGTATAGCGTCCAGACCCTGCCGCTGCAGGAGGCGTCGGCGCTGAGCCTGACGCGCGAGTAACAAAAGGCCGGCTAGCCAGCAAGAACTTTAAGCCGATTGCTACGAGCCTGCGGCAGTGCCTTGTGGCGACTTTACGCTTGACGCGGCCATCTCCGCGCCGTCCACTAGGGCGTGCGCCATGGCCGCTTGGCCGGAGTCGGAGCGGATGAAGGCTTCGTCGTGGGGGTTGGTGAGGACGCACATTTCGACCAGGACGACGGGGACCTGGGAGTAGATCGAGCCGGTGAGCGCGCCTTGCATACCGCCGACGCGGGTGGCGGTGTCGGGGTGGAGGCCTCGGGTGGCGAGTTTGCCGGCGAGATCGGCGGCGACGGTTTTGTAGAAGAGCTTCGCGGCGGACTGGCTGGCGGCGATGACCGCCGTGGTGGGGCCGGTTTTACCGCCGGCGGCGCGTCCCTGGCGGTCGGGGGCGTAGACGGCGAGGCCGGAGCCGATGCCTTCGCCGCCGTCGCAGTGCAGGCGCACCATCAGGGCGGCGTGGCTGAAGTTGGCGGTTTCGGCGCGCTGGCGGTTTTTCACGAACTGGTTCTCGCTGGATTTGGTGAGCACCACCGTGTAGCCGTCGGCCAGGAGCAGGGCTTTCATGCGCTGGGCGATGATCCAAGCGGCCTCGATCTCGGTGATGTGCCGCCCTTCCGTTCCGCTCCCAACTTCCGACGGATGACCTGGATCGATGCAGATCACCGGCATGGGATGAGCCGTGCGGATTTCCGAAGCGGTTTGCGCGGATGCGCTCAGGCTGGGGAGAGTCACGCCGGGCGCAAGCAAGGCGAGCATGATAAGTGAGCGAAGGAATGTTTTCATTCCGGAAGTGTATCGCGTCGTGTCCGCGAATGTACAGCGGGGCGAGAGAGTTTGCGCCGGTGAAACGCGGGGGTAAAACCGTGTGAATTGAAAACATCCAACGCAAGCAGTGAATGAAAGAGCAACGAAAACTTATGACCGATCAGAATGCGACGCACATGAAGCCCGAGGATTACCTCTCGTCCGACCCCGAGCAGCAGCATGTCGGCGAAACAAAGGGCGGAATGGATTCGCTGGCCTCGTACGAAGACGGCGGTGATATGGAGCAGAGCAACGGAGCGCAACCGTCGGCGTTAAAAGACGGCTTAGGTCCTGGAACGGGATCCGTGGCGACCGATAATTTGTCCAGTCACGGCAACCCGGTGTAAGATCTCGGCCAATGCTGATAAGACGAAATCCACGGCAGCTTTGAAGCGGCGATTACCCAATTAGCGCCGGCCTAATTATAATTGAGCGGCAAACGTTTTATGGAGCGAGGGGTGCGAGGCGCATTCCTCGCTCTTTTTACGTGCGTCCGGGCAATCTTTTGACTGATCGGCGGCGCAGCCGGGAATTGATTCTTGAGAATTAGCCGCTTCAGGCATTCTTTGACTGAGGGAAATATTATGCAGTATAAAACCTTAGGCAATACAGGGCTGCTCGTCTCCACGCTCTGCTTCGGCACGATGACGTTCGGTGGGGGCACGGGCCGTTTTAAGATGATCGGCGCGGTCGGGCAGTCCGACGCCGACGCGCTCGTGAAAACGTCGGTGGACGCGGGCATCAACTTCTTCGACACCGCCGACGTTTATTCCGAAGGCGAGAGCGAGCAGACCTTCGGGCAATCGCTGAAGAACCTGGGGATCGCGCGAAAAGACGTCGTGATCGCCACCAAGGTGTACGGTCGTGTCGGGCCGGGGCGCAATGATGTGGGCGCGACGCGCCCACATCATGGACAGCGTGGAAGGCAGCTTGAAGCGGCTGCAAACCGACCATATCGATCTTTATCAAATCCACGGCAACGATGCGGTGACGCCGGTCGAGGAGACGCTGCGGGCGCTCGACGATCTGGTAAGCCAGGGCAAGGTGCGGTATATCGGCGTCTCCAACTGGCAGGCCTGGAAGATGGCGAAGGCGCTGGGTATCTCGGAGCGCAAGGGATAGGCGCGGTTCGAGACCGTACAGGCCTATTATTCGATTGCCGGACGGGATTTAGAGCGGGAAATTGTCCCGCTGCTCGATTCCGAAAAGATGGGGCTGCTGGTCTGGAGCCCGCTTGCCGGAGGATTGCTGTCGGGCAAGTTCAGCCGGGAAAACCAGAAGCCGGAGGATTCGCGGCGGTCGTCGTTCGATTTCCCGATCGCGGACAAGGAGCGCGCGTGGAATATCCTGGACGTGATGAACCCGATCGCTCAGGCTCATGAGTGCAGCGCCGCTCGCGTCGCGCTCGCGTGGCTGCTGACCAAGCCCGTGGTGACGTCGGTAATCCTCGGCGCGAAGCGCCTGGACCAGCTGGAAGACAATCTCGCGGCAGCGGAAGTGACGCTTAGCCCCGACGAGATTCAGCGGCTGGATGAGGTCAGCGCGCTTCCTCCGGAGTACCCCGGCTGGATGCTTGAGTTCCAGGGATCAGCTCGCCTCGCCCCGCCGGAGCAGCCCGCCTGAGACTACCAGCCGGAATCATGCCGCGCGATAGCTGCAACAAGGCTGGCTCGTTAGGCGAGGAGGTAATGCTCCTCGCCTTTTTGTGCTTGGCGCCCGCGCCAGGAATTTCAAGCGCGCCGGAGGTGTTTCTTATAAGCGGAGTCCGAAATCGGTACGTCTCATACTTATCGCGCCTACTGCTTGGTTCTTTTAATCTTATTCTCGCCGCCCTCGCTGAGAGGCGCTTTGCCTAAGCGGGACGCGGCAAGTCCGACCGGGTAAAATAATTGCCTTTCACAATAAACGATACAGCCCATCAAACGACCATGACGGATCAGCCTACCAACAATTTATCTTCGCAGGATTCCACGGACCGCGTCGGCGCATCCGGCGGCGTGCAGCCGGGCAGCCTGGCCAGGCGTCCGATGATTGCCGCCGACGAGGCGCGGGCGCTGGCGGGCCGGATCGAGGAGGCCGCCGGGATTCAGCAGAAAGCGGACTTACTCTGGGCTCTGCCGACTTTGCAGCGTCATGCCGCCATGGGAGCGCTGCACGCGGAGACTTTGGCGGCGGTGATCGAGTCGAACCCCGAGGAAAATACCGCGCTGCTCGGCAACCTGCCCGCGCAGAAGTTTGTGGAAATCATCAATTTGGGCGCGCCGGACAACGGGCGTCGCTGGCTGGAGCGGGCGATGGGGTCGAAGATGCTCGCCGCGCAGATTCTGCCCGCCCTCATGCCGACGCGCGATTTGATGATGATGCTGATGACGTCGGCGGAGTACCGCAGCGCGCTCAGCGGCCTGCTGAACTTCCGGCGCGCGGAAGAATTGCGCTCGATTTTGCACCCGCTGGAATGGAAAAGCAACTTAAACGATCTGCTGCTCGCCGACGCGGAAGAGCTGCTGCTGAAGTCGCCGATTCGTGACCGCAATATCCGGGCTATCCTGCAAAGCCTGGTGGATTTCTATCCGGAGCTTTATTTGACGGTTGTCCGGGAATCGCTGGAGTACGCCAAGTACCAGGAAGACCGCGCCGAAGAGCTGGCCGATCTGGTGGATATGCCGCTCGCGATGCCGGAGTTCTTGAACGACGCCGCGGCGGAGCCGCTGGCATCCGAGATGGCCGGGGCTGAATCGCCCGCGATGGAGACGCCGCAGGATAAGCCGACGAAGCCGCGCCGCGCGGGAGCCTCGGCGGCGAACGACCTGGTGCCGACGGCGGGCGATCCATTTCTGCAACTGGCCACGGCGCAGCTGCCGGTGGATCGTCGCGATCAGCTCGAAGCCGAGTTGAAGGATCTGCTGCGGCGCGAGATTTTGGCGACGGGATCGTTCTCGCAGGCCGATCTGCTGCGGGCGGCGGGGCGTCTGCTATTCCAGATTCGGGCGGGATTGCTGCAGTCGGGCGCGGACACGCCGGACGCGGCGGCGCAAATATTGATCTCGAAGACGTTCGCCGATGTGGTTCTGCTCGGGGCGCGGGCGGCGGAGCGGTACCGCCAGCGGGCCTTGCAGCTTGCGGGCGTGCGCGACTGGCTCGACCGCAATCAGCGGCAGCTGCTGAACGGCATGAATACCTTGGAGCCGGGAATGGACCCGGAGACAGGGGAGCCGTCGCTGTATTTAGCGTCGCGCCCCGGCCAGCCGCGCGACGAGTGGAGTCCGACGCCGCTGCGCGACGTGGACGAGCAGCTTGACGACATCCAGTCCTGGTCGGCGCTGGCCCGCGCCGCGTTCGGCACTCCGGCGCGGGTGCAGTCGATCTTCGCCGCGTCGAAGACCCGCACGGCTGTGGAGGCGGTGCGTCGCACAGTGATCGCGCTTTGCTTGTACCGTCGCTGGGAGCCGGAGTTGGTGAACCCGCCGGAGGATTTGCCCGCGTTCAAAGCCGAGTTCACGGATAATTTGGGGCGGCTCGACCCGGCGCGGGAAGTAGTACTGGCCGCGCTGGACGCGACTCCCGCCGAGGCGTGGCGCGGAAAAGACGCTCGTCAGCGGGCGCAAACGCTGCTCATGGGCATGGTGGACGCGCTGGAGACCAACGTGAAGATTACCGAGGCTCCGGCGCGGGAAAACGCGGAGCGCGAGGGAGCGGCGTCCGACGAGTCGGCATCTTAAATTGAGCAGGAACGCGCCAGCCGTAATGAAACGAGTTCGCCTCATTGGCGGCGCTTTGCTCTGCCTGCTTACTACCGCGACGCCTGCCGTTGCCGACGCGCCTTTTCGTGTCGATCCTAGCGTCCGGTATGGCGTTTGGCAGGGTTGGGGCACGTCGCTGGCTTGGTGGGCGAACGTTATCGGCGGTTTTCCCGAAGCGGCGCGGCGCGAGTATATGGTTAAGGCGTTCGACCCGGTGAGCGGGCTGGGGTTGAACGTCGTGCGATACAACATCGGCGGCGGCGAGAACCCGTCCGATCTGCCGCCGAGTAAAAGCGCGCTGGACTACCGCGCCCGAGTGCCGGGATTTGAGGATGCGTCCGGACACTGGAATTGGAGCGCCGACGCCAACCAGCGCTGGGTGCTGCGGCGCGCGCTTGCCATGGGCGTCAGCCGCACCGAGGCTTTTTCCAACTCGCCGCCCTACTGGATGACGATCAGCGGCAGCGTCACCGGCGCAAGCGGCGGCGGGGACAACCTCGCGCCGGACAACGACGCGCGGTTCGGAGATTATCTCGCCACGGTCGTGAAGCATTTCCGGGACGAGTGGGGCGTGACGTTTGGCACTGTCGAGCCGCTGAACGAGCCATCGAGCACATGGTGGACGTTCGGCAACCGGCAGGAAGGCTGCCATTTCAGCCGGGAGCGCCAGAGCGAAGTAATTAAAGCGCTGGCGGCGAGCCTGAAGCGGGCCGGAGTGACGAAAACCGGGATCGCCGCTTCGGACGAGAACGATGTCAACGACGGTTGGGGCACGTTTCGCTCCTTCGACGCCGAAACGGTCGGCGACATTAGCCAAATCAATGTCCATGGCTACGGCGGCGCGACCGCAATCGCCCAGCGGCCACCCTTATCGCAGCTGGCGAGCGGCGCGGGCAAGCGATTGTGGACGTCGGAGTATGGCGACGGCGATGCATCCGGCCTGACCATGTCGCGCGAGATTCTCACCGACATGACATACCTGCATCCGACCGCGTGGGTCTACTGGCAGTTGGTCGACGGTCCGGGATGGGGCCTGCTGGTCAACCTGCTCACAGGC
>CAXSEA010000097.1:0-12328 GCA_964235675.1 uncultured Armatimonadales bacterium
TACGGATTTTGCGAGACGGCTGTCGCCAATGCGGTGCCGATGCTGTTCTTATCGATCTTCTCGCGGTTGAAGTAGTAGTCGCCGGTTTGAGACAAGCTCACCACGACTTTCTCCAGCGGCTTGCCTTCGGCGGTGGTGCTTTGCGGCAGGGCGACTTTGAAGGCCGACATCTGCACCATCGTCAAGCTCAGCATCATGAAGTAGACGAGCAGGAAGAAGATGGTGTCGATCATCGGGATGATCTCGATGCGCGCTTTTTTAAGCTCGGACCGCTGTATTTTCAACGGGACGTCCTCCCTCGTTGGCGCGCATCACGGCCAAGATGTTCAAGAGCTGGGTGGCGCGGATTTCCATGTCGGCGATGATCTCTTTGACGACCTCAGTCAGGTAGTTGTAGAAGACCAGGGTGACGATGGCGATGGCGAGGCCGGTGGCGGTGGCGATCAGGGCTTCGGCGACGCCGCCCGAGATGGCGGTCGCGCCGTTCAAGCCGGCGGAGCCGACCACGTGGAACGAGCGGATCATACCGGTGACAGTCCCGAGCAGGCCGAGCAGCGGGGAAAGAGTGATGATCGTGTCGAGAATGCCGAGGCGCTTGTAGAGGACGGGAGTCTCGCGGAGGGCGAGCTCTTCCATTTGGCGCTCGATCTTATCGGAGTCGAGGTTCACGGAGCGCAGGCCGGAGGCGACCAGCTGGGCGACAGGCCCCTGGGCCTCGTCGGCGAGCTGCTGGGCTTCGCGGATTCGTCCCTGCTGAAGCTGCTCGCGGATGGTGTCGAGCAGGCCCTCATTGTCTTTGGCGGCGCGGGAGATCGCGATGAAGCGCTCGATAATCACGGCGACCGAAATGATGGCGCACAGCAGAAGCGGATACATCACGGGTCCGCCCTTGAACAGGAACTGGAAGCCCGCTATGACGGGGTTGTGAGACATGGTACTCGTTGAACTCCTTGCGAAATTGTGATCGAACTAAACTTGAACCGGCTGAAATGCCCGTCGCCGGCTGCTCCGGAAAAGAAACGCCTGTGGGAGACGCAAATCCTTCGACGCTCCGCGCAAAAATTAAAAAGACCTCCGGTCAGCCCGCCCAAAATATGGGCCGGCTGCGCGTGGAGGTCTTCTACTTTGAATAACGCTCAAACTATTTTTAATTATGGCCGCCACCCCGAATCCGTTCGAGATGCCCATCGGTAGTCCCTATCCTTCTGCTTACCGCTTGCCTCGCGTGCTCGGAATGAACGAGTCCGTTCGTTGGCTGCTTCATCGCAGCCGCACACCGGCTTGCCCGGCTTTTCGCTCCGCCAGCTAGGTGAAGCGCAGGGTAAAATAATCCATCGCTTGCGGCTCGTCAGAGGTGGGATAACAGGGAGTATATTCGCTCGCGCATGCTCCTGTCAATCCTAGCATCGTTGCCATGCCTAAGATGAAGCCCAATTCTACCCTTTTCATTCTCTAATGTCACAAGTTTTATTACTCGACGGCAACAGCCTGCTTTACCGCGGCTTCTTCGCGATGCGCGCGCTCAACACCACGGCGGGCCTGCCGACCAACGCGCTCTACTCGCTGACGCTGATGACTCTAGCCACGCTGGACCGCTTCAAGCCCGACGCGGTGGTCTGCACGTTCGACGCTCCGGTGGCGACGTTCCGGCATTTGGAGCTGGAATCTTACAAAGGCACACGCCAGTCGCCGCCCGACGAACTCAAGGCGCAATCGCCTATCGCCCGCGACTTGGTGAAGGCGTTCGGCTTCCAACTGATCGAGATGGGCGGCTACGAGGCCGACGACGTGATCGGCACGCTCGCCGAGCGGGCGAAGGCGATGGGGCACGCAGTCTATATCGTCACGGGGGATTTAGACGCGGTGCAGCTCGTGGACGACGAGCACGGCCCGGTGAAAGTGGTGACGACCATCCGGGGCGTCACCGAAACGGTGATTTACGACGAGGAGGCCGTGAAGAACCGATATGGCCTTACGCCTGCGCAGATTCCCGACTTTAAGGGGCTGAAAGGCGATACCAGCGACAATCTGCCTGGCATTCCCGGCATCGGCGACAAGACAGCGACCAAGCTGCTGCAGGAATACGGCACGGTGGATAATTTGGTGGCGTCGCTGCCGACTATGGCCGACCAGAAGCTGAAAGCCAAGATCGAGCCGTACGCCGCGCAGGCCGAGCAGTGCAAGCGTCTCGCCACGATTATCCGCGACGTGCCGCTGCCGGAGTTCGAGTTCCAGCTCGATTACCAGGAGCGCGGCGCGGATATCGACTCGCTCAAAATTTTATTCGACCAGCTGGAGTTCCGCACGCTGCTGAAGCGCTTTACCGGCGAAGGCAAGGCGAGCGCAAGCGGCAGCGGCGCTCCGCGCCAGACGGCCCGCAACTACGGCGCTGATACCGCCCTGCAAACCGCGATGGCGCTGGCCGAGCCGGATGACGCTGTTGCTGCATCGGCCACGGAACCGGTGGCGAAAGAAACTATCGCCGAGGCGGAGGGGATTGTCCTCGATACCGAGCTGCCCGATTCCTACGAAGGCGACAGTCCCTACGCTCAGGCCGCCGCTGAAATTTCAGCCGCCGGTGAAGGCAGCCTGGGTCTAAGCGCTCTTCCGGCGGTGCTGCTGATTACCCAGGAAGCGCCGGAAAAAGCTGACGTAATGACTGCTACTCCGCTCGGCCTAGCCATCGCGGAAGTTTCGGGGGAGCCGTCGCGGTTTGTCGCCTGGGATGAGATCGGCGAGGCAGAGCGGACGCTCCTGGCGGATGCCGCCGTCCCGAAAATCACGCATAACGCCAAGCTGATGATCGGCGTGTTGGGGCGGCTGGGCGTGGAAGTGCGGGGCATCGCTTTCGATACGATGCTCGCGGCGTACTTGATTAATTCCGCCCGCTCCGGCTATCCGCTGCTCGGGATTATCGCCGATTTCGTCGGGCGCGATGTCGCGGCGGACGACTACCCGGCGCTGGCCGATTCGCTCCGCGCTCTGGAGCCGGTGCTGCGCGCGCGGCTGCGTCAGGACAAGCTGGAATCGCTGCACGACGACATGGAATTGCCGCTGGCGGGAATTATCGCGAAGTTGGAGCGGGCGGGAGTCACCATCGATCCTCAGTGGCTGGGCAGGCTCGGCGTAGAGATGGGCGACAAAGTTAAAGAGCTGGAAAACGAGGTTTACAACCTCGCGGGCGAGAAGTTCGGCATCGGCTCCACCAAGCAGCTGCAGCAAATTTTGTTCGAGAAGATGGGGCTGCCTCCGGGCAAGAAGACTAAAACCGGCTATTCCACCGACGCCGACGTTTTAGAGGCCCTGGCCGAAGCTGGGCATGAGATTGCCGCCAAAGTGATTCAATGGCGCGAAGTCAATAAGCTGAAATCCACTTACGTGGATGCTCTTCCGGCCCTGGTGAGTCCGCTCGACGGCAAAGTCCACACGACTTTAAGCCAGACGGTCGCCAGCACCGGGCGATTGTCTTCGAGCAACCCGAACCTGCAGAATATTCCCGTCCGGACCGAGATCGGGCGCGAAATCCGCAAGGCGTTTATCGCCGAGCCGGGTTGCGTGCTGGTAAGCGCCGACTACTCGCAGATCGAGCTGCGCATCTTCGCGTATATCACCGAAGACCCGGAGCTGGTGCGGACGTTCGCCGCCGACGAGGATATCCACCGGCGCACGGCGTCGCTGATTTTTGATCTTCCCGAAGCCGAAGTGACCTCCGAGCAGCGGCGCTACGCCAAAACCGTGAACTTCGCCGTGATCTACGGTATGAGCTCGTTCCGGCTCGCCACGGAAATCGGGGTCACTCAGGTATTGGCCGCCGAGTGGCGCAAGAAGTATTTCGAGAACTACCCAGGCGTGAAGGCGTTCGCCAAGCAGACGCTGGAAGAAGGCCGCCAGTTCGGGTACGTCCAAACGCTTTTAGGACGCCGCCGCTATGTGCCCGATATTACAAGCCGGGTTTTCGCTTTCCGGCAGGCCGCCGAGCGCGAGGCGGTGAACATGCCCGTGCAGGGAACGTCGGCGGACATTATCAAGCTCGCCATGATTCGCGTGGACAAGGCACTAAGAGACGAAGGTTTTCAAGGCTCGATGGTACTCCAAGTCCATGACGAGCTGCTCTTTGAATGCCCCCAGGAAGAAGCGGAGCGCCTCGCCACGATGGTGCGCCGCGAAATGGAAGCCGCCTACAAGCTCGGCGATATCCGTGTCCGCGCCGACGCTAAGCAGGGCCACAACTGGTCCGAAATGACCCCCGCCGGTTAGCCGAGATCTCCTTCGGCGTATCCGAAAAAGCACATGGGTTGCTTGGCAGATATGTATGGCATTTACGACAAAGTCGTAGATGTCTCTGGTCGTGGGCTTATCTATTTAGATCCAGTAATCGGTTACGTTCCGAAACTTCATCCCGCTTTAATAGTTCTTGCCTTACTATTAGCCCTGCCGCGCAAATATTGCTTTGTTAAAAACGATTTTTGTTAGCGGCGGAAATTGTAATGCGATATACTGTTTGCGTCCACCGCAGAGTTTCGTGGAAACAAGGATGTCTGGCGTTTTTGCGCCAATTTTTAGCAGGAGAGAACATGATGTACTCGCGATTTGCGGCCGTACGCCCGCAATTTATCTCACCCCCGCACTCTTTACGCCGGCCCATAGCCGCCGTCGCGCTTGCCGCGTTTGGCGCTTGCTTGCTTGTCGCCGGATGCGGCGGCGGTTCCGATCCGGTTCGGGTTACTGTCAGCCCATCCACGGCCACTGTCGCTCTTAGTGGCACCCAGACCTTTACGGCCTCGGTGTACAACCGGGGCGATCAAGACGTGACCTGGAGCGTTGAGGAAGGCTCCGCCGGCGGCACGATTACTTCCGCCGGAGTCTACACCGCGCCCACTACGGTCGGAACTTACCATATCATCGCGACCAGCGTCGCCGATAACTCGGTCTCCGGCACCGCCACAGTCACCGTCGAAGGCGGCTCCAGCACCGTCACCGTCAGCTAGAAAGGCATACTCTATGAACAGCACCTTCTGGCGAGACGGCTCTCGCATTCTTGATACTCTCACCTGCAAAGTGATCTGCGCCGTTGTCGCGTTCGGTATTCTCGGCGCCGGCATCATCGGCTGCGGCGGCAGCGGCAGCGGCTCGTCGTTGAGCAGCACGACCGCGCATGCAAAATCCAAGGCCATTATCGCCATTACCTGGCCCGCGCGTACCGCCAAGGACGCCAAGCTGATCCCCGAAGCTTCCAACAGCATCGTAATCACGTTCTTCCAGGGCGCTACCGTGGTCTCTACACAAACCATCGTGCGCCCCACCACGAGCTTGACCACTTCCACGACGTTCACCAACCTGCCCGTCGGCCAACTGACCGTGGAAGCCGACGCCAAGCCCGACGCCGACGGTACCGGCACCACTCAGGCCACCGCATCCACCACGACTACCATCGTCGCCGGCCAGACCACCAGCGTCAGCATCGACATGGCCTCCACCATCAGCACATTGGCTATCACCGACGCCGACACCTCGGTGGCGGTCGGCTCCACCACCAATCTTGCGCTCGCCGCCTATGACAGCAGCGACAACGTCGTCTTGCTCTCCTCTTCCACCATCACCTGGACGTCCGCGACCACATCCGTGGCGACGGTCAGCTCCACCGGCGTCGTGACGGGAGTGGCGGCGGGAACCTCGGTGATTACCGCCACCGATTCCGAGTCCGGCAAGTCCGCGACATTTACCGTGACGGTGACGGCAGCCGTCTCGACGAACTGCGCCAGCGATTCGGGAGTCACCGCCACCGTCTGCTACGCCGATGCGTGGCTGGCGACCTTGACGACCACCGAACAGGCTACGGCGGATATCTCCTTCACCGAGACCGCCGCCGAAAACTGGAACAACCTGCCGATCAATCCGAGCCAGCGCAACGGGATCGACTTCGCCGACATGACTACTGCCCAGCAAACAGCCGGCCTTGCGTTCGTCCACTCGGCGCTGAGCACCGAAGGACAGACGACGTTTGACGACATCCGGCTCGCCGACGACGTTTTGGAAGCCACCGCGCAAAACGGCGCATACGGCTCCGACCTCTACCACATCGCAATTCTCGGCACGCCATCCACTACCGGCACCTGGGAGATGCAGGTCACGGGCCACCACTACGCCAACAATACGGTATTCAACAACGGCACCGCGACCATGACGCCCAACTTCGACGGCGTGGAGCCGCAGTCCTTTACCGAAAACGGGACTACCTACCAGGTGATGCTTTCGCGTGAAACGGCGATGTACGCGATGATCAACTCACTGACGACTAGCGAGCTTGCTTCGGCGGAACTCAGCACAAGGTTCAGCGACGTCCTGCTCGGGCCCACCGAGGATGACACCTTCCCCACCCAGCAGGGAGTATTAGTCTCAACTCTTGATTCCTCCCAGCAGGCGCTGGTGGAAACGGCGATGCAGCAGTGGGTGGACGCCCTGCCAACCGCTCAAGCCGCCACGGTGATGGACGATTACACGAGCAGCACCGCGCTGGCCGACACATACATCGCCTGGTCCGGCTCGACTACCCCAGACGTGCAAGGCTCCTACGTCCGCATTGACGGCCCGCGTTGCTGGATGGAGTTCGTCTGCCAGAACGGCGTGGTCTTCCCAAGCCAAATCCACTTCCACTCGGTGTGGCGAGACAAGGCAAAGGACTACGGCGGTCTGTTCTTTACCTACGACCAGTAGTCAGGCTCTTCACCCTCTTCACCAAGCCAGTTCCCCAATTGGCTTGGTGAAGGCTTTTTCCCGCGTTACTGATTGCTCCCCGCAAGACAACCCCAATGGCTTATACGCATTTCAACTCCACGTGGCGAAGTTTTCGCGCCCTACTGTCACGCTGCGCCGTCGTGTCGCTTTGCATCGCGCTGATGTTTCTCTGCGCCCGCCCCTCTGGTGCGCATCCCATGCCGCAATCGGCGGTGCTGATGGATATGCACCAAAACGGCGTGTCGGTGGAGATGCATATGCCGCTTTCCGAATTGGAAGTCGGCTTCGGCCGTCCGCTTCTCAGCGGCGATCCAGCGGCCAATATCGCTCAAAACCGCACTTTGCTTGCTGCCTATATTGCCCAGCACATGACTGCGGTCGCGCCTGACGGCCGCGCGTGGGCGACTCAGGTGAGAGATATAGAACTCGGCCCCGACGAGCTGCCGCAGTACTACATCATTCCCGTGAAATATTTGGAAGTGCATGCGTGGCTCGCGCCGCCTCCCAACGAGCCGGTGCGCCATTTTACGCTGCACTATGACGTGATCATGAATGAGCTGGTTACCCACAAGGCGCTGATCTCGATTAACCAGGATTGGAACAGCGGTATTTTATCCGGCGAGCCGGACGTGCTCGGCACCGCCAAGTGGAACCGCCAAACGTTTGAAGTGAACCTGACGCCCGGCAGCCCCTGGCGCGGCTTTTTCAGCGTGGTGCATCTCGGCATGCGGCATATTGCCGAAGGCACCGACCATCTGCTGTTTTTGCTCGCCCTGCTGATTCCCGCGCCCCTATTTGCCGCCGCCGGACGTTGGGCCGGGCCGACTACCGCCAAGAACGGGGCCTGGCGATTGCTGAAAATCGTCACCGGATTTACCATCGGCCACTCGATCACGCTGATTATCGGCTCGCTCGGCTGGTTCCACTGGCCGGAGCAGCCTATCGAAGTGCTGATCGCCTTTTCGATTTTGGTCTCGGCGATTCATGCCATCCGCCCGCTGTTTCCCGGACGCGAAGCGTATATCGCCGCCGGGTTCGGCCTGATCCACGGCATGTCGTTCGCGGTGGTGCTGTCCGGCTTCCATCTGGACGCGCTTCACATGGCGATGTCGATCTTCGGATTCAACATCGGCATCGAGGCGATGCAGCTGATCGTGGTCGGAGTCACCGTGCCGTGGCTTATCCTGCTCGCGCGTACTCCAGCGTACACGCCATTTCGCTTAATCGCCGCTTCGTGCGCCGGCATCGCCGCAATCGCCTGGATGGCGGAGCGCGCCCTAAGCTGGAACAACCCGATCGACGTCTGGGTGGAGGCAGCCGCCGCCCACGCTATCTGGATCGTGGCTGGAATCGCCGCGCTTGCTATAATCGCCAACATTGTCATGCATCTGCGCCAGCCCCGCGAGGCACGGCTACGCTTTAGCTCCCCCGAGCAAACTCAAGTCGAGCCTGAGCTGGCGGCGGCGAAATAAAGCAAAATACAGTACAGTAGCAGGCATGATGACCAACTCGTTTCTCGCTCGCTTTCGCTGGTGGATGATCGTGCCCATTGCTTTAATAGCCGCCGCATTTTCAGCGGGCTGCGGCGGCGGCACCTCGAACGGCGTCGTGATCGCGATTGTGCCTTACACGGCGACGGTCGCCGAAGGCGGGACGCTGACCTTTACCGCCAATGTCGCCAACGGCAGCTCACAAGACGCCACTTTCAGCGTGGAGGAAGGCGCTGCGGGCGGCACGATCACGTCCGGCGGCATCTACACCGCGCCGGAAACTACGGGCACTTTCCACGTGGTCGCCACCAGCGTCGCCGATCCGACTAAAACGGCCACCGCTAGCGTCACGGTAACCGCATCCGCAAGCTAGATTAAGATTTTTCAGAGCGCTCGGGCCGCGCGGCCTTTTTTCACATGCCTCATTGCTGGCGCAATGAGGCAATTTTTATCGCGACGGGAATTTCATTGCCGGTTATTGCGTTGGCCGGGCAGTACACTGAGCGTCTCCCGTAAAAAATGGCCCAGCGGCCATGGAGCGATTCTGGAAGAGCCGTTATTGAAGCAATGAGCGCAGTACAAGATAGAGTGAGCGTCAATCGGCCGGCGGCGGCAGTATCCATGGGCCTGGTTTGGGGCGCGGTGCTTCTGGCGACGATTTTGTGGGCGTCGGCGTTTCCGGGAATTCGCGCGGGGCTGCGGGATTTGTCGCCGGTGGATTTGGTGACGCTCCGGTTGGGGGGCGCGGCGCTACTCATGGCTGCCTATGCGCTCGCCACGCGGATGCGTCTGCCGGAGCGCCGGGATTGGGGACGGTTGCTGCTGGCGGGGCTGCTGGGGATGACGCTGTACCAACTGACGCTTTCGCTGGGCGAAACTAAGGTATCCGCCGGGGCGGCTAGCCTGTTGGTGAATACGGGGCCGGTGTTCGGGGCGGTGCTGGCGTGGGCCGTTCTGAAGGAGCAGGTGCGTCCGGCGGGATGGGTTGGGATCGCCATCAGCTTTGTGGGAGCGACTGTGATCGCGCTGGGTCAAGGCGGCGGAAGGCTGCATTTTAGCCCCCAGGCTTTGCTGGTGATCGGCTCCGCCATTTGCGGCACTCTTTACAGCATTTTGCAGAAGCCAATGCTGACCCGCTACTCGCCGATGGAGTTCACTTCCTACGCGATTTGGGTCGGCGCGCTGTTTCTCGTGCCCAACCTGCCGCATTTCGCCCGCGCCGCAACCCATTTTCCCGCGCGGGCTTGGGAGGCCGGGCTTTATCTGGCAGTAGTGCCGACTGTGATCGCTTTCGCGCTGTTTGCCTACGCGCTGGCTCATCTGCCGTACAGCCGGATGGTAAGCGCGTTTTATCTGATCCCGGTGTTCGCGTTCGTCCTCTCCTATTTTTGGCTTGGCGAGGTGCCGGGGGCGCAGTCGCTTGCCGGTGGCGCGATTGCGCTGGCTGGGGTAATCGTGGTGAATACCTATGGACGTGTCCACGCCGCGCCCTCGCAGCCGCAGCTGGAGAGCGGCGATAATGTCTAACGCCCTGCTGGATTTGATTGGCTATGTCGATCCTGGGTGTGAGAATGACGCCGTCGCCGCGCGGCTGGCGGGGCGCAGGATTTACCACGCGGCTCCGCTGCACTATTTGCCGTCGATTGCCGCATCGGAGAGATTGGTGAGCGCGCGGGAAGGACAGGCGTCGGGGATTCTACCGCGCTCGTCAGCCAAGCGGCGCGACCGGATGCTGGGGGTGGACGAGTTTGTTCATCTGGCGTTCGATCTGATGACGCCGCTGCTCTGCGATAAGCTGGCCCAGGGGATGCCGCATATCGTTCTCGCGTTTGACGCGGGGCGCGTCTATGCCGGGCAGATGGACGGCTCGTGCGCCCTGCTGCCGTGCAACACGAAAGCCTACCGCTCCCGCGCCGCGTGCGCGCCCGAGCACGGCGTTGGCGAAATGGCCGCGCTGCTGAAAGCCCGCGATCAGTTCGGGCGTCATCCCAGCTTGGAGTTTTTGGTGCGCGGCGCTCTGCCGCTGGACGCTCTGGTTGAGATAACCGCCTTCGGCGAGCGCGACACGGCGCTGGCCCGCGCTCTGCTACATGCGCTGAAACCGGATCTGGCTACGTTAGTGGTGGAACGCTTCGCGTCGGGGTATGCCGAAGCGGCTATCGACACGACGCAGGAGTATTGCCACGCTTGTATCGCCGCCGGACAGGCTTTGATGCCGCCGCCGAAAATCGAATTCGACTAGGACGACGCGTCGCGTCCGGTTCGGGCACAATAGCGCCACGATGATTCGATTCCGCGTTTCACTGAGAATTTTCTGCGCGCTCGCGGCCTGCTTCGTCTTTGCGGCGCAATCGGCAAAAGCGGGTGCCGCGCCGCTCGCGCCCGCGTCGGTGACGATTACCATCGACGATACCGTGGTGACCCGGCTTTTGACGCTGATCGGAAAGCGCGACGATTCCGCGAAGTCCATCGACGCCTGGATCGATCTGCCCGGCAACGCGGAGCTGCTGAAAGTAGGCGCTCTGGAAGGCCAGCTCACGCGCGCGCAGCTGCGGGCGAACGTGAAGGCGGTGATCGACGGCGCGGCGACGAATGCGTCCCAGCCGCCGAGCAGCTTTGGGCGAGTGCTGCTCCTCTCGCCCGCCGACACCCGAGCCATGCTGGCCGAGCTGCATGCCCGCGCCCAGGAGTGGCTTACCCGGACGGCGAACCGCGACGCCGCCTACGCGCCCGCCGGACTGCGTGTGAGCCAGACGGTTTACCTGCATCTCGGCGGCGATTGGGACGCGCTCAACCGCGACGGCGCTATCTATGTGGACATGGCCTATTTCCACGACTACTTTACGCCGTCGTGGTTTGGGCTGGACCTTCTGCTGGCGCACGAGACGTTTCACGCGGTGCAGAACGCCGCCTTCGGCAATCCCGAATCGACGGGCACATCGGACGAGGCGTTCTTTACAGCACTCTCGAAAATCCAGCGGGAAGGCACAGCGCGCCTGGTGGAAGTGGAGGCCGACCCCGGCGGCTACACTCCCGGCACCTACGGCTTTTATTTCCGCGCCGTGGACACCGAAAGCCTGCGCGAGTTTGCCGCTTCGGTCGATCTGCTCGACGAGCTGGCCGCCGCGTGCTATCCGAAGCTGAATTCGGCGAACTACACGGACGCGGTCTCGCAGGGCTTAAGCAACGGCGGCGTCTACTACACGATCGGCGAGGGAATCGCCGCCGGAATCGAGCGCTACGCGGGCCACGCGCGGCTGGTGCAGACCGTCGCGCGGGGGCCGCTGGACTTCTTCGACTGCTACATCGCCCTCACCCGCCGCCACGCAGGCCTCGCCAAGCTGCCCGCCGGCTTCGCGGCGGAGGTAGAGCGCCTCAAGCGCCAGCACCCGGACGGGCGGGTTCCGGCGGCGAGCTAGACGCTGTTGAAAAAGCGTTTTGCCTCTTCCGTTCCTGCGATAAGTTAGAGGAGTTCAGATTATTTGTTCTGAGAACACATAAACTTAATCGAGAAACAGCATCTGTTGCTCAGATAGCTCGATATTGGCCGCTTTAATATTATCCTCTAAATGACTTATCGAGGTGGTTCCTGGAATAGGCAAAATCCACTCGGATTTGTGAAGCAGCCAAGCGATATTAAGCTGCGCGACTGAAATATTGAGTTCATCGGCAAGCGTTTTTATCTTATCTTGCTTGACTGACAGCGTTGTTTCCAGTGAAAAGAAAGGGATAAAAGGAATTTTATTTAGTTCGCAAAGCTCTAAAACTTCTCCCCCCTGAAAACCGTAGGGGCTTGCGGGGTCCGTGGTACGCTGAGTATAGCTGTACATATTTTCAACGGTAGCTATTACCCCTTTGCTTGTGGCAAACTTGAATTGGTCGACGGTAGCATTTGTCAGTCCCAAGTGAAGAATTTTTCCTTCTTTTTGCATTTCGAACATGGCGTCAAGTGATTCCGCGTAATCTTCTAGGCTCGCTCCAAATGCTCCAAAATGGACAACCGGTATCTGTTCAAGCTTTAGCTGCTGTAAATTATTTTCAACAGTGTCTCTTAATTGTTGCGGTCTGAAATACGGCAGCCAGCTCTTGTCAGCACCGCGCGT
>CAXSEA010000098.1:0-12228 GCA_964235675.1 uncultured Armatimonadales bacterium
TAGCATTCGGCCACATCAGGCGGGGCAACGGCGTCCTGCCAAATGGATCGCCGGTCAAACGGTTTCGCTTTCAGCCAGCGCTGGTGGGCGGAGTCGAGTCTCGTGACAAAGTCGTCGGGGCGCGCCGCTTGATCTGTGATGCATTGGAGCGCGATTTCCAGTTGGCTGCGCCGCAGCTCACCCCGGCGGACAGTTTCCTCCGCCAAGCTTCCGACATGATCGATCAGATTGCTAAAGTCCAGCATGACGATTTATTTGCAGGCTGCGTGGCTCAGGCTGCGGATTTCGGCACCGGCGGAGTGCCGGCGCTCTGGTTTGCGGCGGGCGCGATTTGACTCAGCGCGACTTTGGTGTCGAAATCGCTGGGGCCAAGGAATGCGGCGCGCTGGATTTCGATTTGAGCGGCCTGGGTTTGCTCGAGCGCCTGGTAGATTTCGGCGAGGTGGTAGTGCGATACCGGCTCGCGCGGGATGTAGTCGAGCGCTTCTTGAAGGTCGGCCAAGGCTGGGCCGTACTGCTTTTGCCTGTACTCCGCCCAACCGAGGGTGTCCAAAAACTCGCCGAGCACTTCGTCGGGGTAGCCGGAGCTACGGGCTGTCGATACGGCGGCGGTCGCCAGCTGCACAGCCTCGGGGATGTCGACGTTGCTGACGGCTTCCGAATAGGCCAGCTGGTTTTGCACTTCGGCGGCGATATCGGGATGGTGGCTGATTAAGTGGAGCAGATCGCCCCGCGCGACGGCGGTCTGACCAGAGTTCCATAAAGCATCGGCGTGCTTGAGCTGGAAATCATCGGGCTGCGTGACGATCATCGCGCCTGACTTGCCTCCGTCCATCGCGGCGAGCTGGCGCTGGTAGCTGAGGCGCGCGGCCTGGGTCTCGCCCATCTGCTGCTGGGCTTCGGCGAGGGAAGACCAGATCAACCATTGGTTGCTCAGATCGCGCTGCTGGGTCGCGGCGGAAAGGTAGTGCTCCATATCGGGCCAGTCGTTATGCTGCTCCAAGCTCCAGATCAGGCCGCCGGTCATGTCGCCGTTCGCGCTGTCGGGGCCGAGGTACGTCACCGGACTTTTCGGGTCCAAGGCGACGGCGCGGTCGAACCAGGTACGCGCCTTGGCTGGATCGTTCAATGTCAGCTGCCGGTCGCCCTCGACGATATTGGCGTAGACGTTGCGCTGCGTTTGGCTGGTCGTCAGGCTGGAGCAGCCGGATAAAAGAACCGGCGCGATTACTGCCGCTAGAGTAAGAAATGGGGTGCGCCGGGGGCGAGACAACATGCCTGATTATAGCATGTCTAGGAATCGGGCAAAATACAAGCCCGTGTCCAATTGGACACGGGCTTGTCGAGGCAGGGTTCTCGGACGATTACGCTAAAACTAATGAAATCGTCTTTAAACTATACTCACTGAGTGTTGACCGAGAGAACGCCGCGTTGTCTATCACGCAGGCAAGGACGACGATTCTGCACCGCTTACATCTGCCGCCGGTTTCGGCCACACCCTGTAAAAACGGTTTTGCATTCCGAGCTAATCGACGAGTTGAACCTCGTAGGGGATTAGACCCAGACGGGTTGCGCGCCGAAACGCTTGCACCCGGTTGGTGACATGCAGCTTATCGTAGATATTGGCCAGGTGGAAATCGACAGTCCGCTTGCTGACAAACAGCTCGTCGGCGACTTCTTTGCTGGATTTTCCTTGCACCACGAGCGAGAGGACTTCGACCTCGCGCTTGGTTAATTTGACGTTCTGATCCTCGGCCTGGTCAGCCTGGACACCATTGCTCATGGGCCTGCTCGTTACTGCGGCTTGCGCCTTGGGAGTGACAGTGGGAAAAACTGCCATAAACTTGCTCTCCTTTGTTGTAGCCGCCTCCATGCATAATTATTGGCTGGCAGTTGTTCGGTCTTTACCTCGTATTCTGTACAGAGTTAAGAAAAAAGCCTGAACAGGCTGAATTTATGTTTAAAAGTGGGGGCGGATGTGGAAATATTCGCCGCTTTAGCGTCGAGGAGGTGGAAACTAGAGCAGGCTAAGGGCGATCTCGGCGTTGAGCTTGGCGGCTTTTTTCAGTTGGGGCAGGCGGGAGCGAAGGCGAGTGGCGCGCTGATGGCGCTGCGCCCAGACGCGGCCGACCAGGCCGGCGAGAGCGTCGGCGCTGTGATCCTTGATATTAAAGAGAGCGTCTTCCTGGCCCGACTCCCGCATGAAGGCGTCGATCTTGGGATCGTAGGAAAGCGCGACGGCGGGAACGCCGCAAGCGGCGGCGAGGATGAGCGCGTGCAGACGCATCCCGATGACCAGCTCCGCGCGGGACGCGTAGCCGATCAGGCCGTCGAGCAGGGCGCGTCCGGAGCGCTCCAGCGCGGCCTGCTCGATCACCAAATCCGAGATGATGCTTTGCGCTTGACGAACTGTTTCGGCATGGATAGACGCGTCGCTTGCGCTCATCCGCATGGAGCTGATCGTAGTGATACCGGCCGGGAGAGCGTGCGCGACCTGCCAGGGCAGCTCCGGCCCCGCCGCAGGCCAATCGCGGAGCGAAAGAGCGATGCTGTTGCGGGAGACGTCTTTTGTCGGCTTGCCGAGCAGAAGGGCGGGGTCGGCGGTGACAATCGGTTCCACCGAAACGCCGATCGAGCGCAGCAGCGCGGCGGAGGCGGGATCGCGGACGGTGATCGCTTGGCAGCGCGACGCCACCGCGGCTGTCAGCCTGCGCGAACGGGCGAGGCGCAAGGGGCCGATGCCCTGCGCAATCAGCATGGTCTTTTTGCCCATCATCTGCGCGGCGCGGACGACGCCAAGATAGTAAAAGATCGAATGCGCGCTGGTGACGTCCTGCAGCAAACTGCCGCCGCCCGAGGCGAACAAATCGCATTCGGAAATCGCGCGGCGCACCGCGCCGATGCTGCGCCGGTCGTAAGCAGTGACGCCTGGGCCATGCTCGCGCTCGGTCGCCGCCGGATCGGCTGAAAGAACCGTGATGCGCAGCTTATCCTCGCGCCCGTTCGGATGCTCTCGAAAGGCCTGGATTAGCCCGGCCAGCACAGCTTCGTCGCCGACGTTGTTAAACCCGTAGTAGCCTGAGAGAACAATGTTCTTAGCGCTCGCGCCGGTGCTGTTGGTCATCTGCTCAGGCTGACGCCACGTACCGAGGGAGCCTCCTGCGATTCGGGAGCAGGCTGCCCGCCGACGGAATAATCGGGCTGCGAGTAAGCAAAGCTGTTGAGGGGATCATAATCGCCGCCGCTATCGCCATTGTGGCCGGGAGCGGATAGATTCTCGTCTTTGCCGCGTAGATCGTCTGCGGGGAGGGTGCGGTGCAAAACATAGTACAACGCAATGCCGACAACAAGCCCGATGGTCCATCCCAGCAGAGCGCGGATGGTGGAGATGAGCAAAGGAGTGTGGATATGGCAGAAGGTGTTCAGCAGATCAGCCATGCCGATTGCGCCGGCGCAGGCAAACAGCGGATACCATCGCTTGCGGCCCGAGTAGTAAAGCGCCAGACCGGCAACCAAAAGTGGGAAGCCGAACAAAATTTCCTTGGTGCGTGGGCGGACGTACAAAATGCGGTTCAGCAGGGCGCGAAAGGAAAGCTCGGATGAGCTGACTCCCACCCCAGGGTCGTTGCCGGAGCGTAGGACGATCACGCCGACGATGGCCAGCACGACGATGCCGAAGAGCACCTGGCCCAGCAGCAATGGGCTTGCGGCAATGCGCTGCGCCTTTGCACGCATTCGCGCTTTCCGCTGCTCCCACGACGCGTTCGGGGCAAGCTCATTCAGACCAAGCGATTGATGGACGACATACAAGATAAGCGGCGTGATGATCGCCAAGCGGATGCCGATAAACTCAAAGACTTTGACCAGCATCAAGCGGTCCGCCAGCAGCCCGACGATCAGCACGATTCCGCAGGCGGTGGTGAGAGTCATCAACTCATAGCTGCGCAAGCCGCGCTCCAGGGCGTGAAGCGGGTTGCGCGTGGCGGAGGCGTTGCGCGACGGCTGGTGGAGAATGAGCGCGAGGCTCGGGAAGACCATCGCCGAGAGAAGCGCGACGATCAGCCGCCCGGTCATCGCCGGCTCGCGCGTGCTCAGATAGCCGCAGATTATGGCGGTGCCGATAAAGCAAATCCAAAAACTCGCGCCGGAGAGCGGCAGGAACTGTCTCGCCAGCATCAGCAGGCCCGCCGCCGTCGCGATTCCCATGAGCAGCAGGAGAACGCGCATCGGGCGCGGGTCGCGGGTGAACGGGTGCGCCGCGCCGGTGCGGATGCCGCCGTCTTGCAGCGCGTGGACGACGTCTTGGATGAAGCTGATATTGGCGGCGAGAACGTCGGGCTGGTGAATCAGGCTGTTTTGGAACAAGCGCACGTAGCATGAGCGGATTTCGCGCTCGCGGGCGGCCAGGGCAAAGCGCGCCACGGCGGTGGGCTCGTCCATGGTGGGCATCTCGTTGCCGCCGATGGAATGAACGCGTACAGTGATATCCGGCGCGAGGCGCGATAAGTCGGGGTCGCCGATTTGCTTGCCGAGTTCCAACGAGCCGTAGAGAAGGCCATTGGCGCGCAGCGCATCGGCGGTGGCGTCGATATCGCCGCGGTTGCCGAGCACGTCGCCTCCGTTGAAGATAACGACGTTCGCGCGGCCCCGGCATTGCCGCTTTGCCTGGCTCAGCATCCAGGAGATCGCCTGGGGCGTGACGCCGGAGTAGTTGTACAAGCGGGGGCTAATCAGAAAGCCGTGCTGCACCGCCGACGCCGTCTGCGCCGGATCGAGGCCGATGCCGAGGCCGGAGATTTGGCTGTAGGGCGCATCCACGATGAGCACATCGTGGCGGGCGTGGAACGGCACGCTGGTTTTGTTGCGCAACGCGGCGATGACGCGCTCTTCCTGTCCGGGAAAGCTGGGCGAGAAGGTCAGGCGCGTGTGCGAGGGATCGATGGCGTTTACCAGAATCGCGCCGCTGGTGCGGAGGTCGTCGATGGGGTTTTCCCAAACGGCGAGGGTGGTGACGCCGCTGGCGTGGAGGTCGTCCAGGACGGTGGAGAGCGGCTGGCGCGCGCCGAGCGCGAGGTTCATGGCGTCGTTGTAGTCGACGACGATCTCGGTACGCTTGTTATGCTGCTCGGCGCTGAAGCGCCCCTTCGCGCCGATCAAGCCGGCGAGAGTGCCGAGAACGATTAGAATGGCAAGAATAACGGTTTCGTTGCGGAATCTCAATGCTGGTGTTCACCTCGAAAATTATAGCGCGGAGTCACGTCAAAGCAAAAAGGCGCAGACCGCGGGAAAAGCTGCTTATTGTGCCATGTTAGCGGAAGAATGGCAAATCCGCATTCCGACCGCGAGCGAATCAGCCGTCAACGCGGCGAGGACAGAACGGGAAACCCGGTGAGCGGGCTTTCGGGAACCGGCGGCAGGTCGGGGTACTCCGACAGCAGCAAAGCGCGCAGCGTGGCAAGTGGAAGGCCGACGACGTTGTAATAGTCGCCGGTTACTTTCGAGACCAGCCGCGCTCCGCCGTCGGTGCTTTGAATGCCGTAAGCGCCGGCTTTGTCCATCGGCTCGCCGGTGGCGACGTATGCCTCGATTTCACCCTGCGTGAGGGGCCGGAACTCGACTTCGGTGGACGCCCAGTCCAGCAGCGCGGGACGCAGCGAGCATTCGCCCGACGCGACCAGCGCGACGCCGGTATAAACCTGGTGCGCTCTGCCTTGAAGCGCGGTCAGCATGCGGACGGCTTCGGCGATGTCTTTGGGCTTGTTGAGCGCACGGCCGTTGAGCCAGACGATGGTGTCCGCGCCGATTACCACCCCGCCGGAGGGCTCGCGCCGGGCGATTTCGCGGGCCTTGGCTTCGGCGAGGCGAGTGACGATCTCTTCCGGGTGGTCCTGACGCGCTCCCGCGGCGACGGCTTCCTCATCGACGTCGCTGGTGGCGACGGTGTACTCCAGTCCCCATGCTTGAAGCAGCTCGCGACGCCTTGGGGAGCCGGAGGCGAGAATAAGTTTGGGGCCGTTCATGATTTCTTCCGGAAGCTGAATCTCAGCTCGGTTCCCTGCCGCAGCCGCTGAAGGTTGGACTTGTGCTTGACGACGACGAATATGATGGCGATCAGCGCGAACACGCCGTAGGGCAGGGAGCGTCCGTTGTCGAGCCAGATGCCGACCGCGCCGACCGGCAGGCCGATCAGTGAGGCGAGCGAGATATAGTGCGCGGCGGCGAGGACGATGGCCCACACGGCGACGCCCGCCACCGCCGCTTTCCAGGACAAGCCGATGGCGACGCCGAGCGAAGTCGCCACGCCTTTGCCGCCTTTGAATTTGAGGAAGGGCGAGAAGTTGTGCCCCATGATCGCCGCGATTCCGCAGGCGACTACGACCCATGCCGCAGTTTCGGGGGGCAGGCGCGCGTCGGCGAAGTGCCAGTTGTGGAATACGTGCCGGGTTGCCGCCTTGGCGAAGGTGACCGGCAGCAATCCCTTGGCGAGATCGAGCGCGAATGCCGGAAGGGCGACTTTCCAGCCGAGGACGCGCATGACGTTCGACGCGCCGATATTGCCGCTGCCGCACGTCCGGAGATCGACATGGAAAAACAGCTGGCCGATCCATAGGCCGAACGGCAGGCTGCCCAAAAGGTATGAGGCTAATATCCAGATCAAGTACACGGCATTTTCAGGGGGTTGGCGCAAGCAGCGTTAACGGAGAGACTTCGACGACGACTTCACGGGAGTAGTGTACCAAAGGCGCGTTTGCGGGGCGGTGGATTCCGGCGGCGGCGAGCAGGGATTCATCCAGCGACAATAGATGGGCGCGCTCGATAATATACGGGTGGTGATGGACATGTCCGGCGTACAACCGGTCGGCGCGCGAGGAATAAAGCGTATATCGCTCGACTAAGAACTCTTCCAGGCTCCCGGCTGTCGCCGGTTGTGCCGCGCCACCGGACGTTTCATAAAGGATGCGGCAGTTTCCGGAAGACGCGCCAGGGTGGCGTCGCTCGGAAGTGTACGTTACCTGTCGCGCCCAACCGCCCGCATCGCTGTCTTGTGTCCATATGCGCTGCTCCGTCTGGCGCATGGTTGCGAAGAAGTACGGGAGCGCGAAAAGCGTTCTCGCGGCGGCGACGGCGACCAGGCCGCTGGCATCCAGGCTGTAGAACCAGACGCCGGGCGAGCTGCCGTCCTCGCGCCGCACATAGGTGCGCACGTTGCATTCCAGCAGGTTCGAAATGAGAGGAATGGGAACGAGCAGGGCAGGAGCGACGTCGCGCATTAGGAACGGCACCAGCCCAACATAGGCGACGCCTTCGTATTGATCGACGGTTAATCCCGGCGGCAGAGTGCGCTGTATATCGGCGGCGGAGATGGGCCAGTGCAGAAACAGGAGGTCGCGCCAGCGCTGCCGCATGACGACTGGCTCGTCGGGTTTGGCGTGTGGCGTCACACCGAGAGCCTATTTGCCGTTGCTGCTCCGGGCCTGAGCGATAGGGGCGCGGAGAAGTCGTAGACGGGAAGCTGAAGGGCGAAGTGGCAGTAGGAGCGGTGGCCCGGCGATACCTCGACATAGGGCGGCTCCTGCTCGGCGCAAACGGCTTGCGCGTAGGGACATCTTTGCCGGAAGCGGCAGCCGACGGACAGGTCTACGGCTTTGTCGCTCGCATCGGTGGTCGGGGCTGCCGATGTGTCGGTGAGCGGGTTCGCTATGGCGTCCCGTTTCGCGCGGCCACGCTTTACGGAAGGGATTGCAGCGAGCAGCGTGCGGGTGTATGGGTTGCGGGGATTGTCGAAGATTTCGTCGGCGGGGCCTTCTTCCATGATCTTGCCCAGGTACATCACCATGATGCGTCGGCTGACCTGACGCACAGCGCCGAGATCGTGGGCGATGAAGAGCATCCCCAAATTGTATTCGGCCTGAGCGGCGCGGAGCAGATTGAGAATCTGGGCGCGAACGGAAACGTCGAGGGCGGAGACCGGCTCGTCGGCGATTAAGAACTGTGGGCGGAGCGCCAGGGCGCGGGCGATGCCGATGCGTTGGCGCTGGCCGCCGGAGAACTCGTGCGGAAAGCGCTCCAGCGCCGAGGCGGGCAGGCCGACGTTCGCCAGCAGCTTCACCAACTCGGGGCGGCGCTCGCGGGGCGGCACGATGTTGTGGACGCGCAGCGGCTCGCCAACTGTCTTTTCCACGGTCCAGCGGGGGTCAAGCGATGCGTAGGGGTCTTGGAACACGATCTGCATGCCGCGCCGTATTTTGCGAAGCTGCTCCGACGAGAGGCGGGATAAATCCTCGCCGTCAAACACGACATTGCCGCCGGAGGGCTGCTCCAGGCGCAGGATGCTCCGCGACAGCGTGGTTTTGCCGCAGCCGGATTCACCTACCAGGCCAAGCGTTTCGCCGCGCTCGATGGAGAAGCTGACATGGTCGACCGCCGGAAGAGCGCCGGGTCGGCCCGGAAACACCTTGACTAAATCTTGGACTTCGAGAAGAGGCACGAGTGAGAGTTTACCCCCGCGCCTATGCGCCAGCAATATCGAGTTGAGAACTCAGTTGCTAATCCGCCGCGAGGGTGAGGGCATAGACCGCGCGCGCGCCGGCTTGCTTTAGCTCCTGGGCGCACCGCTTGAGCGTGGCTCCGGTGGTGGTGACGTCGTCGATGAGGAGCAGCGTCTTGCCGTCCGCGCGCGCCGCGACGCCGCGAAACGCGCTGTCTATATTGGCTTGCCGCTTGCCCGCGGTTTGGCCGACTTGGGATTTCGTATTTTTGACTTTGCGCAGGGCGCGGCAGTCGAGCGGCACGTCAAGCTCTCGGGCGACGATCCGGGCGAGGCGCTCAGCCTGGTTGTAGCCGCGCACGCGCCGCCGCGCCGGGTGCAGCGGGACGGGAACGACGGCATCGAACGAGAGATTGCCCAGCATCGGCGCGTTGGCGCGCGCGCATTCCGCCATGATCGCGCCTAAAGGTTCGGCTAAGTAGGGGGAATCGCGGTACTTGAGCCGGTGAATCGCCTCGCGGAGCGCACCGGAGTAGGCTCCAGCGGCGACATTGGCCAGGTATGCGGGCGGGTCGGCCAGGCAGTCGGAGCAGGGCAGGGTGGCGCAGGGGCGTCCGCACCGCGAGCAGGTGGGCGGAGGCAGCGGCAGAGCCGCTTGAGCGAGGCATTCGGCACATAAAGCCGCGTGGCCGGACGCGCCGCAGAGAACGCATCGGGGCGGGTAGACGATGTCCAGCAGTGCTCCGGCCGTGGAGGAAAGCAATCGAACCGTAGTGTTGACAAGCGAAGTAGTCATCGGACGAACTTCTTTTGCCGGTCGAGTCTCGGCGGCGCGCTCAATTATATGGCGGAATCGAAGCGCGCGAGGCTTTGGAATTCGGCGTAGCGCTGCTGAATGTCGGCTTGCGTCAGCCGCCGCATGCGGTTCATCGAGAAGTCTTCGACGTTGAACGACGCCATGACGCTGCCATAGATAATCGCCTTGCGGAAGGTATCCGAGGTGATTTCGCCGACGCTTGCCACATAGCCGATAAAGCCGCCGGCAAATGAGTCGCCCGCGCCGGTTGGGTCGGCGATCACATCCAGGGGATAGGACGGCGCTGAGAAAACGCCGCCATCCTTGGTGAACATCAGCGCGCCGTGCTCGCCTTTTTTCACGATAACGCCCAGGCGGGGGCCATCGGCGAGAAGGGCTTTCGCCGCTTGAATCGTGGACGTTTTGCCGGTGAGCTGGCGAGCTTCGGCGTCGTTGAGAAAGCCGATATCGACGCCCCGGAGCACTTCCCACACTTTGTCCGGCTTCAGTCCAATCCAGAGGTTCATCGAATCGCAGACAGCGAGCTTGGGGCTGTTTACCTGCTGCAGAACCTGGAGCTGTAAATCGGGGTCGATGTTGGCGAGAAAGACGTATTCCGCGTTCCGGTAGGATTCGGGGAGCACCGGCTTGAAATCGGCGAACACGCCGAGCTGGGTATCGAGAGTGTGCGCGATGTTAAGATCGAAATCGTAGTAGCCGCTCCAGTGGAACGTCTTGCCGCCCGGCACCACCTCGACGCCTTCGGTATTAATGCCGCGCGAGCCGAGATACTCGATGAACTCGGTGGGGAAATCGTCGCCGACCACTCCGACCAGCTGGACGGGTGAGAAGAACGAGGCGGCGATGGAGGCGTAGTCGGCTGCGCCGCCCAGCGCGTTTTTCACTTCGCCGACAGGCGTCTTGACGTCGTCGAACGCCATGGATCCGACGATTACTACTGGGGAATTGGGCATAGGGTTTCGGGGAAGAGGATTGCGAGTAGTTTGGTGCGGCATGCTGGATTCGAACCAGCGGCCTTCTGCTCCGGAGGCAGACGCTCTATCCACTGAGCTAATGCCGCACGCGTCTCCGGCGCTAGTGATGTTACCTGAGCCGGGTGAGAGTGTCAACGCTGGCTGAGGAATGGGTAAAACGCAGGCATGGAACCATTTGACAATACAACCGCCGAGACCGATTACACCGACAACCGCCATGTTCCGGCCATGACGCCGGGCAGCGAGGATTCCGCCGACGATGGAGTCATCATGCACGATCTTGGCGCGCCTGAAGCTCATGAGAACGGATCGACGCCTGACGAGCTTGGCGAGACGCTGGCGGCTCAAATTATTCCGCCTTCGGGGTGGAGCCCGTCGGCACCGTAAGCTCGGCGCTGGATGTTTTCTACGCCGTCGAATTTTTTGCCGTGAGTTTAATGGCTTACGGTATTTTTTGGTTTATTGCGGCGCCACCCTTAATACGGACCGCCCCCTGACCCCTCCTAGGGTAAGGAGGGGAATCAGAAAACACTGATGACGGACGCTTCTAAGCATTCTTGACAGCCAAGCGGTGCAAATTGAAATGAGTTACATAACGCGTATTGTTTGTTAGCCTGTTAGAACTACAGTATTGTCGCTTTTATTCGGATCGACGTGCATGCCGGCAGCTATGCTGAGTGAGAAGTCTTGTATTTAGTGTGCCCGTCTTATCAGCGAAACACAATCCATCGGCTCGAAATTGACTTCCAGACCCTTATTAGTAAAGCAGCAGATCGGAGACGCTTTGGCTCCACTGATGCAGTTCCGGTTGCCATGAGCCGCAGATTGCGTCTACGTCGGCTCTGGCTGTTATCAGGGCGAGAACTTGATCGTTGGCGAGCAGAACGTTGACGCCGTCGATCTCGAAATGCTCGGCGTGGAGTCGGTGGAGTCCGGCGACCATCGCGATGCCGAGTCGCACGCTGGCAAGGGTGTCGCGGTCGGTGAGGCTCAGGTGTACTCCCCGGCAGCGCTCGCCGTCGTATTTGCTGGCGCTTGGCACGAAATCAACAGCAGACGCGAGCACGCCGGGGCCGGCGTTTCGGTTGATCCATTCGGCCCACGAGATGGCATCTATCCACGGCGCTCCGGCGAGCAAAAACGGATCGGCGGTGCCGCGTCCGACAGAAACGTTGGTCTGCTCCAGCAGGCAAACGCCGGGATAGACAGTGGCCGTGTCAAGGGTTTGCATCGCGGGAGATGGCGAAATCCAGCGGAGACCTGTTTCGTCCCACCATTCGCCCCGTGAGTAGCTCTCGCATCGGATAATCTGGAGGCAGTCGTTTGGCAGCGCTTTCTCGCGCTGGGCGATGCGGGCGATTTCGCCCAAAGTGAGTCCATGCCGCACCGGGATTCGGCTGGAGACGACGAAGGAGAGCTTATCGGTATCCGGGAGCGGACCTTCCATGGGGCGCGGGCCGCCGAGGGGATTGGGCCTGTCCAGGACAATCAGCGGGATGCCCGCTTCCGCGGCGGCTTCCAAGCACAGGAGCATGGTGGAGGCGTAGGTGTAGAAGCGCGCGCCGACATCCTGCAGCTCGAAGACCAGCGCGTCGAGGCCATTCAGCATTTCGGGCGTGGGCTTGCGTTGAGCGCCGTAGAGGGAGTAGATCGGCAGGCCGGTGGCCGGGTCGATGGCGTCGGTGACGTTCTCGTGGTCTTCCGCGCCGAACGCGCCGTGCTCCGGGCTGAAGAGCTTGACCAGAGCTGCTTGCCCTGATTTATGGATTGCAGCATGGGTCAGCGCGCCGCCCGCGAGGCGCGACGTGTGGTTGCCGATAAAGCCTATTTTCAGGCCTGCAATCGTCGAGAACGAATTTTGAGCTAGCACGTCGGAGCCGGTCAGCGCTTTAGGCATGCCGCCAAGTTTACCCACCGCGAGCGCGGGTAGTATTAACGCGATTTGGCGA
>CAXSEA010000099.1:0-12156 GCA_964235675.1 uncultured Armatimonadales bacterium
CTTTCTATAGTGCCTGATTGAGTGGAGCTTTGCTGGAGGGCGGCGACGACTTCGGTGGAGCGGCGTACCGCGACGAGGTGCGCCCAGTAGTAGGGAGTGTCGACGCGGTCGATATCGACGCCGTGGTGATTGATGGAGGAGTGAATGAAGTAGCCGTTGCCGATGTACATTCCAGTATGGTCGATGTAGCTATGATGGCACTGGAAATACATTCGGTCGCCGGGAACCCATTGGGACAGCGTGTCGAGGGGAACGTTGTAGCCGATTCTCGACTGCTGCGCCGCCGTGCGGGGCAAAAGGATGCCGTTCTGCGAGTAGACAGCTTTCACGAAGCCCGAGCAGTCGATTCCGTCGATGGTGTTGCCGCCCCAGACATAGGGAGTGACGCCCTTGTAGAGGAAGGCCGACTGCAAAATGTGTTGAACAAGGCCGGGAATATTTTGCGCCGGGGCGATGGAGCTGTCGTCGGTGGTCGCGCCGGACGCATCGGTAGCGCCGGTGGTAGTCAGTTTCAGGTCGAGCAGCTGGACGTCGTTTTTTGAGATAAACGCCTGCGTGTGGTTCGCCATGACGACGGCGTAGAACTGGTCGGTTTGTCCGGTGATCAGAATCTGCTGATCTTTTTGCACTTTGAACAAAAGCGCGCCGTATTGCTCGCGTCCGGCGTAAATAGGGGCTTGGTCGGTGGTGACAACGCCGACTTGGCCGGTGATTTCAGCGGTAGCGGGGGTATCGAAGCCGCCGCCACGCGACATGAGAGCACGCTCGTCGCGGGTGAGCGAGGCGCGGGTGGGCAGAGCGCGGTGAGCATTCGCCCGGCTGGCCAGGGCGGAGTGGGAAGAGAGCAAAAGAGCGGAAACGCCGACAGGAAAAATAAGGGCTGTAGCGAGCGCGCCGCAAACGCGGCGCTGGAAACGCAAGTTCAGGCTGCCAATTAACAAACGACCGATCCTCCGTGCTTGGTTCAGAGCCGCATCAAGTTTCGGACGCGGCGGGCGGCGCGAAACTCGTCGGCAAACATCGATCTTAGCTTCGCATCCAGGGATTAACGGTTGAAAATCAAATCAACCGCGAATCTAGTCTAGTGAAATTATCGGAAGGCGAAGCGGGATACAGCAGGTGACGACGCGCTCGTCTCGGCATGGCTAGAGGATGGCGGGAGGGGCCATGACCGCAATTCTACGGAGCGCTTGACTTATCCTAGCACAACTTAGCATAATACACAAGCGTTTTCACAGACGCATTCGTGCCCAGGTGGTGAAATGGTAGACACGCCAGTTTCAGGAGCTGGTGAGGCAACTCATGGGGGTTCGAGTCCCCCCCTGGGCACCAATTTGGTTCTTCTCCTTCCTCGCTACGCGCTATCGCGCCGCAGCGCTTAATTGCCTAATCGTTTATGTCAACGACGCAGGCCAGTGACGGTTTTGCGCGATTGCTTTCCTCCCGGTTCCACGCGACGCTTGCCCAGCGCGTCGTTCAAGCGGCTCGTCATGGCTGCCACCGTCCGCTGATTCCCCTCTGCGCGGGCTTTGTGATTGGCTGCCTGGCGCATTGGAGCTTTTCCCCGTACTTGCTTGCCGGGATCGCCTTGCTGGTCGGCATCGCTTTGGCGACGACGCGGCCGAGCAGCCGTTATGGCGTGCTCACGGCGTTATGCGGGCTGGTTTTGATCGGGCTTGGATTTGGGATTGGGCGGAGCCGGATGGCCGGAGAGCAGGTTGCGACAAATCCGCTGACGGAGCAGCTGTCGCAAAGCGAGTTTTCTAGTCCCGAGCGTCCGGCGAGCCTTACGGGCACGGTCAGCTCACCGCTGCACTTCACCCCGCGCGGCGCATGGCTGGTTTTGCGCGTGTCGGAGTTTACGGTTGGAGGCTTTCAAAGGCGCATGGCAGCAGGCGAAGATGCGCCGCGCGTGTTTGTTTCGCTACCAAGCAATGCCCTTCAGCAGCTTTCCGTGCGCCCGCAATTCGGCGACGGAATGCAGGTGGAGGGATTGCTGTCATCATTGGACGGCAAGGCGGAGTCGGACGCCGCGCAGGGGTGGAGCGATTGGCTGCGGACGCAGACGATATCCGCCACGCTGATGGTCAAACCGTCGGCAGGGCTCGTGCGGGTGATTCCGCTTGCGAGGCCGACTTTATCGACTTTTGTGCCGCGCCTCGCGGATCGGTTCCACGTTTGGTGTGATGCTCGGATGCGCGCCGCTCTTCCGGCATCTGTGGTGGCGTTGGCCGGCGGGATTTTGCTGGGGGAACGCTCGGGCCTGAGTCCGGCTCAGACAAGCGCGTTCGCGGCTACGGGATGCGCGCATCTGCTGGCGACCGCCGGGCTGCATGTCGGAATTCTGGCGCTCGTGCTGGAGACGGCGTTCCGGTGGCTGACCGCGCCGCGTAAATTGTCGGCGGTGATTATTGTCGGCGCGGTCTGGCTTTACGCTCTCGCGGCGGGCGACCGCGCGGCGGTGGAGCGGGCGGCTTGCATCGCGACGCTCTACTACGGCGCGCTTCTGCTGGAGCGAATGCCTGACCTGCTTTCGGCGCTGTCGCTGTGCGCGCTGGCGATGCTCTGGCAAAATCCGCTGATCGTGCAGGATATCGGATTCGAGATGTCGTTTTGCACGGTGATTGGTTTAATTATCGTCATGCCCGCGCTGATGCAGTGCGCGGCAGGCTGGACGGATAGAATCAGGTCTCCAAAGCTGCGACATACCGCACACCGGCTGGTCGAACTGGAATGCCTCGCGGTCGCGGCCCAGGCTGTTGCCGCGCCTTTAGTGGCGGCGCAGTTCAATCAAGTGAGCTGCCTGGGCGTGTTCGCCAACCTGCTGGTCTGCCCGCTGATGTTTTTGATTTTGCCCGCGGCGATCATTGGGCTTGCCGTTGGGGCTGTCAGCGGAGTGGCGGGTACCGTATGCCTGCGATGGATTTTAGGGCCTCTGGTGCAGGCGTTGTTCGCGGTCATTCACTGGTTCGCGCTCCAGCCTGGCTGCTCGGTAGCCGTCGCGACGCCTTCCGTTTTTAATATTGCGCTGTATTATGCGCTGCTGTTCGCCGTCTGCGCTCTGCTGAGGCCTCGTCAAACGCATGAAGCTCGCTCACCGGACACTTTTTCTGCTGGCGGCCTTGCTCCTGTTTCCGGCGATCCTGCTGGCGGGACGGTCATGGCGTCAGGCGCAAAGCAGCTCTGACCTGCGGGTGAGCGTGCTGGACGTCGGGGAAGGCGATTCTATTCTGGTGCAGACGCCGTCCGGGCGCACGCTGCTGATCGACGGCGGCGGGAGCCGTCGCCCCGACGCCGGTCGAGGAGCGACCGCCGGACAGTACGCCGACGAAGATCCGATTGGCGAGCGGGTCTTGATGCCGGAGCTGCGTCGGCTGGGGGTGAGCGAGATCAACGTGCTGCTGATTACGCATCCGCACGGCGATCATATCGGCGGGTTGCCCGCCGTGCTGCGGGACGAGAAGGTGGACGCCGTTCTTGACGGAACTACGCTGCCGTACCCAAGCGCTGGGTACCGCCGGTTAGTGGCGAATATCCGCGCGCGGGCGCTGCCCTACAGCCCGGCGCGCCGGGGCGATACGCTTGATTTCGGTGACGGCGTGCGCGGGGCGGTGCTGAATCCGCCCGCCGGCGCTCTCACTTATGGAACCGCGTTCGACGATAAGACGATCAACGACTACTCCGCCGTCGTGCGCTTGTCCTACGGGCGCACGGTGCTGCTGCTGGACGGCGACGCCGAGCAGGAGGCGGAAGACGATATGCTGGCGCATTACCCCGCCGGATATCTGAAAGCGGAGGCGCTGAAGGCGGGGCACCACGGCTCGCGAAACGCGTCGAGCGATGAATGGCTGAGCGCGGTCTCGCCGGATGTCGCCGTGATCTCGTGCGGCAAGGGCAACCTGTTCCACCATCCTCATGTGGAGACTTTGGAGCGGCTGGCGCAGCACAATATCCGCACCTACCGGACAGATCAGAATGGGACGGTGACCCTGGTGAGCGACGGCAAGACGGTTTCGGTGTCGAGCGAGCGTTGAGCGGGCGAACTTAGTGCTCGATGAGATAGCAGCCCCAGCGATAATCGGAGCGGAACGGCAGCTGGTGAAGCGGCGCGGGCTGGCAGACGGTTTCTCCGGTTACGAGATCGGTCAGGTTGGGACGGCGTTGCCCGGAGTTGATGAGTACGGACGCGACGCTTTTTTTGGCGAGAACGGGAACGAGCACGCTGCGTCCTATTTTGGAAACGAGCGGGAGGGCGTCGATGGCGGCGAACTCTGCGTCGTTCGCGCGGACTGAAACCGCTTCGCTTGCGGCGGGGTCGGCGGTATAGCTGGTCCAGCCGACGCGAACGTGCCCGTCGCGCAGGTCCGGCTGGCACCCGACGATGAGCGCGGGCAGCGCGAGCAGAGTGGCAAAATAAGCTTCGACGGAGTGCGCATCGGGCACGCAGCAATCAGCTGCGGCGGCGCTGAGGTTTTGCAGGGCCATGTCGAGCCAACTGGTCTCGCCTATGGCGACAAACATGTCCAGAGCCGCGAGCGCGGTAGTCGCATTTGGTTCTGTCGCGGATACGTCTGCTCCGTAGCTGCTACTGCCGCAGTTGGACTGCGAGAGCAGATGGGCGGCTTGCTCCAATTCGTTTCGGTTGCGCGTGCTGGCGGATTCCGCGTACATCATCGTGGCGGCTTGCGCTAAACGGCTGATCGGCTCGGCTGCCGCGGATCGCGGGGCGATTTGCGCGAGCGCTGAGTGCAGCGCGCGGGCGGCGGCTCTTATGTACACTTCCGCGCCGCCGGCGCGGAAGGCGCGAATAAACGCGACGGCTGCATGGATAGCGGCTTGTCTTCCGGCGCGCTCATCGGGCAGGATGACGCCGCTTTCGGCTTGAACCCTGTCGCCGGGGTAGGTGCCGTCGGCGCGCTGATGCAGCAGCAGCCATTGGCTGGCGCGGTGAGCCGCGTTCAAGCTGATGCGATCTTCGGCCCGCTCGTGCAACAGAAAAAGCTGATCGGCAGCGTCGGCGGCGACTGTGAGCGAGAGAGTGCCGCCGCCGCAAGCGTCGGAGCATGCGCTTTCTTGAGGGCAGCCGGAGCGAACCAGGCATTCCCACACGGCTCCGACACTGCGCGATTGGTTAAAATCCGTCGCTCGGACGGTGTAATCGCAGGCGACGCCATGCGCCAGCGAAGTTGCGAGAGATGTCAGCTTGACGGCGTCCGAGCTGCACGCAATGAACTCGCTCCACCGCAGCATTGCGGCGGCTGCGCGAACTGCGTCAGCGGGCGTGGCGGCGATGGCGTGGCTGCTGGCGGCTGTGAATGCTTGCCCGGTCGCTTGCGTTCGCAGGTAGGCTTTTCCAACACCGGCTTGGTCGCAGAAACTTGGAGCATTGAAGCGCTGGATGGCTTCTTCGGCGCGCTTTCTAAGTTGGAGACCGCTTCGGTCATTCGATGAATTATGGTTTAAACTCTCAAGGGCGGCTTCGTTACGATCGAACAGTTCTGCGTTGCCTGCTACGGCAGCGATGTCATCCATGACAAGGCGAGCTATCAATATGATTCTCCTGCCGGATGCGGGGAAAGCGCGGATACGAAGCGGTGGCGTGGCGCGATTAGCTTCGGGATGAAGCGACGGCGCAGAATAGCTCGATTTCGGCGCGCTTGGCGGCGAGGGACTGCTCCAGCTCCCGCATGCCGCGACCGTCGATGCCGAAATACTCGTTGATCATGGGATCGAGCTCGCGCATCAGAGGGTCGCCGCTGTTGCCGATTTGGCAGCGATGGGCCAAAATGTTAGCCAGGTAGCAGATGGCGGCGATGTGGAAGCTGCCCTCGGAGCGGGTCGGATGGTGGTGGTGCGCCACGGCCTCGGTGATGGCGGGCGGCATATTCCAGCGCTTCATCAGCCCGCCGCCGACGGCGGCATGGCTCGCGCCAAGGATGCGCTCTTCCGCGTCATACACGCTGCAATGCTCTTTGCGAACCATGCCCGCGACCGCGCTCAGCGAGGCCGGATGGTAGCGGGCAATCACGATCTTGCCGATATCGTGCAGCAGGCCGACGGTATAGGCCTTTTCGGCGTTGCGGTAGCGAACCCGCTTGGCGATCAGCTTGGCGGCGGTAGCGGTCGCCACGGAATGAAGCCACAATCCCTCGATGTCGATCATCACGGCCTTCATCCGGTAAATGTCGAGAACTGAGGTAGAGAGCAGCGCGTTTTTGAGCGTGGTCAGACCGAGCAGCACGACGGCCTGGTGCACGCTGGAGATGTTGCCGGCGAAGCCGTAGTACGACGAGTTCGCGAGCTGCAGAACACGGGCCGCGAGGGAAGCGTCGGTGAGGACGACCTGGGCTAAATCGGCCGAGCTGCAGTTGGGATCGTCGGCGAGCTCCATCACACGCAGCATGGTCGTGGGCAGCGTGGGAACATCGACGGCGTTTTCCAGCAGACGGTCGACAATGGAACAATCGGTCATAATAAAACTGGTGCCTTTCACTCGTCGGACAAGTACGGCGTCTCCGCTCCAGCGGTGTCCGGCGGGAAATTAAGAAACGGGTTGACTGCTTAATTTTTGGCTGCGCTCCGACCTCGCAACACAGTACCTCTGCTATATTCCTGCCACTCCGATACCGGGTTTCCTCTCCTAACTGCCTTGACAGACAACTCTTACGACACTGCGCGGGTGCAAGCCGCGCTTTATCTCGCCGCGCCCGCCGGTTCGATTTTAGCGGCGGAGGCTGAGCGAATGATGCCGGATACTTCCCCGCACAATGCGCTTGCGCGTCTGGCGGAGCATGCCCGGAGCAGCTTGCCAATGGATGCGGCGCGGATTGCGGCGGGGCTGGCGTGGACGCAGGCTTCGCTGCGGAAGCGGGCCGTCGAAAAACTCGGGGACGAGATCGGCCAGGCGATTTTATTTGACAACGACGGCTTGCAGATGTCGTCGGGGATTATCACGGCGCGCTACCATGCCGGGATCGCTTTGCGCTCGGGGGCGCGGACGGTCGTGGATATGACCGCCGGAGTGGGAGTCGACGCGCTTGTGTTCGCGCAGGCGGGCTTGGACGTGATCGCGCTCGAGATGGACGCCGCTCGCGCCGCCCTGCTGGCCGCGAACGTGGAGCGTCTTGGACTGCACGGCAAAATCGAGGTGCGGCAGGGGGATTCGCTGGCTGACGGGATGTTGAGCGAGTTCGATCCGCAAAGCGCCTGCCTCTATTTGGACCCGCCGAGGCGCGACGACTCCAGCCGATGGGGACGCGCCGATCTTGCTGAGTCGATGCTTCATAATGCCGTTCAGAGCGCTCCAGCAAGCGTGCTGATGAAATTATCCCCGGCGGTCGATCTTGAACTTGGAAAAAAGTTCGGGGCGGAAATGGAGCTGATTTCGGTTGAAGGGGAATGCCGCGAGGCGCTGCTGCGATGGGGTGAGGCGCGCCTGAGTGACTTGGCCGCGCCGCCATTGCCAAGCGCGGTGATTTTGCCTTTGGAAGCGCGTCTATCGGCGGGTGCAGTGTTCCCCGAACGCGGATTATCGGTGCCGACCCGCTTGGATGAAGCGCGCTATCTCTACGAGCCGGATGCCGCGGTGATTCGCGCCGGACTGGTTGGCCGGCTTGCCGCCGAGCAGGGCTGGACGCAGTTCGATACCGAAGTGGCCTATCTGGTCTCGGATTCGCGCGGTGAGACGCCCTTCGCGCGGGGGTATCGGATTTTGGCGGCGGCTCCTTATCATAAGCGCGCCGTGCAGGCGTGGCTGGACGAGCATAACGCCACGCAGCTAATCGTGAAAAAGCGCGGCGTTCCGGATGAGCCGGAGGCCGTGCGCCGGTTGTTCAAGCTGCATGACGGTGGAAATCCGCGCGACGCGAATCCGGCGATTCTTGCGCTTACCCGGCAGGGCAAGCAGCGTTGGGCGCTGTTTTTAGAACGGCTTTAGGAGACATGCCGAAGCAGGCTAATGCTTCAGAGGCGCAGTGGAAGCAGTCTGCGTCGCCAGGGCTGCCGGGCCGGGGCCGAAGACGTTTTGAATAGCGGCATCCAAGGCGGAGAGAGTATCCGCGTTTACTTTGTTTTCGTTGGCTTGATCGGCCAAGTGAGTGAGCGCGTCGATCAGGGGCTTCGGGCAGCCGGCGGGGGCGGACTCGGCGAGCGCTCCGGAGCCGTGGATAAGGGGAAGTTGGCTGAGGTTGCCGGGGATGGAAGCGCGGAGGACTGCGTCGAGGTTGCCAATGTGGTAGGCCCATAAGGCGTCGCGCCCGCGCGAGAGCTTGATCCAGCTGGTGAGAGTGCCGTTGTCGGCGGGCGCGACGCGCTCGGCTTCGTCGAGAGTGGACGATATTTGCTGCGCCGCGTTGTCTTGCGGGAACTGGAACCGCGCGCTTTCGGTGACCATCACCGGAACTACAAGCGCGGCGAGCGCGGGAGTATAAAGGGCCAGCACTGGCTTAGGCGCGCCCATGGAGTGGAGCTGCGTGAGCGCGGACCGATAACCGGCTAGCTCGGTCGATCTTGCCTGGTCGGCTTGCCCGTTTAGTTGCGGCACGGTGAAGCGGTTCGCTTTGATGTCGGCGTCAAGCTTTTCGATGGAAGCCGGAGCCGTGTAATCTTCGAGGCCGAGTAGATAAGATTGAACCAGACGCGCCGCCGGAGAGCCGATGGCGGGCTGCGGGACAATCGGCTTGGGCTGAGGCTTCGGCCGCGCGTGCGCCGGCGTGCATAGCGCCAGGCTGCAGGCGAGAATTGCCACAAGGCGGCCAGTGGAAAAGGAATTCGGCATAAGTTGACATGCGTTCGGCGGCGCGATTGTACTGAATATGTGACAATCGCGCCGCCGAATCGTTTCACCCCGATGCATTAAGCAGGCAGCTGGCCGGGATTGCCCTGCGGGGGCATGGGAGGCTGGCCGGGCTGCTGCTGCTGTTGAGGCGGGACAATCTGGACGATAAAGCGGCGCTCGGCGAGCAGGGTTTCGTCATGGATGACGTCCACGAAGTAAGTCCCGGCGAACGGGAGCTGGAGGTTGTGCACTTCCACGATGAGGTCGTGGACGGCGAGCGGGTCGCTGGCGGCGATCTGGGCACGGAACTGCATGATCTCGGTGTAGTTCGGGTCGCGGGCGCTGATAATAATCTCCGAATTGGCGAAGACGTTGGTCAGCGAGGCCATGATGAACATGCGCGGGTGCATGGCGGGCAGCGACTGGGACACGATACCGTTGAAGCAGCTGATTAAACTCTTGTTGTTGGTGCGGGCGTCCACAATGACTTCGTTGCAGATGTTGATCGCCAGGCAGACGGGCAGCTCGGACGACTGCGGTGCGGGAGCGTCGGTCATAGTATTACAAATCCCCTAAAATCGTTAATCTCGCACTCCTGGTGCCACGCAAATAGCGGGGCGCAGGGGCGCGGCGGGTGGAACGGCTGTGATTGTACTCCTAAACGATAGCCGTCCGTGTTGAGTTGGCCTGCGGAGTGGTTTGGGCCTGTCGCTACATTTCCTCGACTGTGATGTTGTCGTTGGTGTAGATGCAGATTTCGGCGGCGATGTGCAGCGCCTTTCTGGCGATCTCGCGGGCGGGAAGGTCCGTGTTTTCCAGCAGCGCTTTCGCGGCGGCCTGGGCGAACGAGCCGCCGGAGCCGATAGCCGCGATGCCGTCCTCCGGCTCGATCACGTTGCCGTCGCCGGAGAGGACAAAGATATCCTCTTTGTTGGCGACGATCATCAGCGCCTCGAATCGTCGGAGCACGCGGTCGGAGCGCCACTCCTTGGCGAACTCCACGACGCCGCGCTGCAGATTGCCGCCGACTGAATCGAGTTTGGCCTCGAATTTGTCGGACAATGCGAGAGCGTCGGCGACGCTGCCCGCGAAGCCGGCGATGATTTTGCCTTGATGCAAGCGGCGGACTTTGGTCGCCGTATTTTTGATGATAGTTTTGTCGAGTGTCACCTGGCCGTCGCCCGCGACGGCGACTTCGCCGTTGCGCAGGACTCCAAGGATGGTAGTCGATCTGATTTCTGGTCGCATAGGCCGTATTATGTCCGATTCATCCTACTTGTGAAGCGTGCCTGGTTCAGGCGCGGGTTGCCTTGGCGTCCCGCACGCCGGTATAATCACGTTTGGTTTGAGAAGGATTTCACAAAGTTGACCGAGCAGTACCCGGCAGGCGGCAAAGGACATGCCCCAAGCGGAATCCGCGTGCTCGATCAAGCTGTCGATCCCGCCGAAAAGGCGCGTTACGTGCAGGTGATGTTCGACGCCATCGCGCCCCGGTACGATCTGCTCAATAATGTTTTATCGGTGGGAATCCATCACCTGTGGCGGAGCTTCGCGGTGCGTTGCGCGGCGCTGGCGCAGGGCGATGCGGCCCTGGACGTTTGCGCGGGGACGGGCGATGTCGGCGCGCTGCTTCGGCGCGCCGTGGGGCCGGGTGGGCGCGTGGTTTCCGTGGATTTCTCGATGCCGATGCTTCGGGCCGGAGACGTGCGGTATGCCGAATCGGGCAGCGCGCGGGCACAGGTGGACGCCGTGCGTCTGCCGTTCGCGGATGAAAGCTTCGACGCGGCGCTGGTGGCGTTCGGATTGCGCAACGTGGCGCAGCCCGCGCTGGCTGTCGCCGAGATGCGGCGCGTGGTGAAACCCGGCGGGCGCGTGGTGGTGCTGGAATTCGCGCAGCCTCACTTTGGATGGTTCAACTCGGTTTACGAGGCGTATTCCAAGTACGGCATGCCGCTGATCGGGGGCTTGATCTCCGGGCGGAGGGAAGCGTACTCGTATTTGCCGGAATCGGTCGCGCGATGGAAGAGCCGGTCGGAGCTGATCGAGATTATGCGCGACGCCGGTCTACGCGAGCCGCGTTTGCGCGATCTGACGTTCGGAATGATCTGCGTTCATACCGGCACCCGGTAAAGCGTGTTATAAGAGTGAGTCGTCGTTTAGCGAGCAAGCGAGCCTCGCCGTGGAGAGCAGCTAATGGCACAAGCGGTGACACTCGGGGCTGAGCCGCCTCAATTAGATTCCGGCGACAAACAGAGTAGCGTTCAATCCTCCCAGTCGTTTCTCCAGCCGATTTTGGCCGATTTGCAAGCGGTCGAGCAGCTTCTGAATTCGGAGATCCGCTCCGACGTCCGCGCCGCGTACGAGATCTCCGGGCACACGCTTTCGGCGGGCGGGAAGCGTCTCAGGCCGGCGGCGGTGCTGCTGTCCGCGCGGGCGGCCATGGCGAAATTCCCCTCCAAGAGCATCTATGCCTCGTCGGCGGCGGTGGAGCTGATCCATATGGCGTCGTTGATTCATGACGACGTCGTGGACAGCGCCGATCAGCGGCGGGGGCGTCCCACGGCGAATGCGGCATTCGGCAACCAAATTTCGGTGCTGGTCGGGGATTACCTGCTGGCGAAGAGCATTTATCTGGCCGCCCGCGAAGGCAACATGGACGTGATCCGAATCTTCAGCCGCGCCACTGTGGGCCTCAGCGAAGGCGAAGTGCTGCAGATTACGTCGCGGGGCGACGCCGATACTTCCGAAGACGTTTATTACGAGATTATTCGGCGCAAGACGGCGGGATTTATCGCCGGATGCTGCGAGGTGGGCGCGACTTTAGCGGAAGCGTCGCCGCGTGTCGTCGAGGCGCTGACCAACTTCGGCATGAGCCTTGGCATCGCGTTCCAAATCGCCGATGATTTGCTGGACTTTCTGGCCGACCCCGCCGTGACGGGCAAACCTCGCTGCTCGGACTTGCGCGAGGGCAAAATGACGCTGCCTTTGATCGCCGCTTACCGCGAGTTGGCCGCGACCGATCCGCGACGGGCGCAGATTATGGATTTGGTGAGCGAGCCGCGCGAATTGTCGCAAGCGGAGGTGGATTCCGTGCTGGAGCTGATCGAGGAAAAAGACGGCTTCAGTTACGCGCGCCGGAGCGCGGAGCGGTTTGTGGCCGAGGCGCAGGCAGGCATCGAGGAGGCGCTGGCGCCTTCGGAATACCACGATTCGCTGGCGGCTTTAGCGGATTATGCGCTCGGGCGCAAAATGTAAGAGAATCGGTGCAACAGTTGGAATAATGGCTGCGCAAATTCCGCCTTATGGCGCTTTTTTTGTGCGTTGATATTCGGACTAATTTCTTTGACAATGGTGTAAGGGGGCTGTATACTCCATTCACG
>CAXSEA010000100.1:0-11992 GCA_964235675.1 uncultured Armatimonadales bacterium
CGTTTTATGGATAGCGCGGCGAGATTCATTCATTCATTCATCATCAGGAGTGAATAGGTCACTGCGGAGGCGCGGGCGTTTACGCTCAAATCGATCTTGGAAATAGGCTTGATTAGGAGAACTATCAAAATGGCAAACCCAGGCAATGGCAACGAAGCGACGATGAAGGCGGTGGTGGCGCACGAGTTCGGCGGGCCGGAGGTGCTGCATTACGAGGATGTACCGCGTCCAAACGCGCCGGAGGGCGATTTTTTGCTGCTGCGGGTGCATGCGGCGGGGGTGAATCCGGGCGAGACCAAGATTCGGCAGGGAGCGTTTGCCGAGTTCCATCCGTTGCCGATGATCCTTGGTTTCGACTTGGCTGGTGTGGTGGAGCAGGTTGGGCCAGACGTGAAGACAATTAAAGTGGGCGATGCGATTTATGTGAACCCGGATTCGACTCGTCCCGGCGGATATGCCGAGTACACGCTGGTGCGGGAGCCGGAAGTGGCGCTGAAGCCGGAGTCGCTGGACTTTATCCAGGCGGCGTCGGTGCCGCTGGCAGGCGGGACGGCCTGGCAGGGCGTGATGGACGAGGCCGGAATTCAAGCGGGCCAGTCGATTTTAATCCACGGCGCGGGCGGGGCGGTGGGCTCGTTCGCGGTGCAGTTCGCCAAAATCGCCGGAGCGACGGTTTACGCGACTGCATCGGGCGAGGATATCGCTTATGTGCAGAGCTTGGGCGCGGACCGGGTGATCGACTACAAAACCGAGCGGTTCGAGGAGATCGCGCAGGAGATGGACGCCGTGTATGACACGATTGGCGGCGAAACGCGGATTCGCTCGTTCGCGTCGCTGAAGAAGGGCGGCGTGCTTGTCTCCACGCTGGTGCCGCCGACCGACGGTGAGACGAACGGGCGCGACTTGATTCTCAAGCGCGAGGAAGTAAAGCCGGTCGGCGCGAAGCTGGCGAAGATCGCCGAATTGATCGACACGGGGAAGGTAAAAACGCGCGTGGGGATGGTGCTGCCGCTGGCGGAGGCGGCCAAGGCGCACGAGTTGGTGGAGCGCGGCGGGGTTAAGGGGAAGGTGGTGCTGGAGGTGGAATAGCTGCTAAACGATACCATAAAACGAAAGGGTGTTCGTTTTATGGTATCGTTAAAGGCATGGAAACTGGGCCGAGTTTTGTTGCTTACATTGATGAGGCGGGTGACGATGGAATTAAGTTTGGCTTAGGATCAAGCCAGTGGTTTATTGTTTCCGCTGCATTGGGATTTAAGAAAGACGAGAGTTCCCTCGTTGAAGTTGTTGAATTGGTTAAACAAACTATCAATCAAGTGCAGAATACCAAGTACCCCCGTGATCCTAATAAGCCGCTGCATTTTCGTGATTTGAGACACGAACAAAAGAAGTTTTACACCTCAGAAATTGCCAAGCGGCCATTCAAGGCCAAAAGTATTTTTCTTGAGAAGAGCAATTTTTTGCAGCATCAATCTTTAATTACTCATCACAACTTATATAGCTATGCCGTGGGTGAGCTCGTCAAAAAGATTTTATTTTGGTGCGACAAACAGGTGAACCAAGAAATTCTAGGCGATGGAACTGTACAGCTAGTATTCTCGAAACGCACTACTCTAAAATACGATTTTCTTATCGCATATTTAGAACAGCTGTTTGCGACTAATCCGGACATATCAAATCTAAAGGCAAAATTTTTCCGCAAAGAACGAGTGCTGGCGTTGTCTCATGGCAGGCACGCAGGGTTGCAAATTGCTGATGCTATAGCTAGCAGCCATTTCGCCTTTGTTGAAAAAGATGCCTATGGTCAAACTGAGCGTACATACATCACCAATTTAGGTGCCATGCTACTGCCAGAAAGTGAGATCGAAGATAGCCTTTTGGTCATTCCTACTTTTGAAAACGGTATAGCGGTGCCTCCCAATGTAGAAATTGAACACAGCCTGTTACAAGAACTCAAAGAAAAAGCAGCCACCGAGACGAAGGATCCCACCGTTGATCAGACGGTTGCCACCCGCAACCCGGACTAGCCGGAAGGTGACCTTCGTTAATTCTCGCATGCCTGCACTCATAGTATACCTGTCTTAGAAAAGAAGTCTTAGATTTTGATTCTTATACTTCTTTTCCTATCCATTCCCGCGCCGCTCTACCTGGTCGGCCATTTTGTCTACTACGGCTTCTAGTTCATCTACCAGGGTGGCGAATTGGAGGTTGTCGCGGCCTTCTCGTGATTCCCGGTAGGCGGTGATGAGGCTGCGGTAGTACCACAGGGTTTGCTCGGGAGTGGCGGCGAAGCGGGTCCAGACGACGTCGCCGAGCATGGCGATGTCGCGGACGACTGCGCCGGCGTTGTAGAGCTTGTCGGCGGCGGAGACGATCAGGACGGAGTACGGCTCCAGGGGCATGCGGTCGATATACTTTTGCTTGCGGCCCTGCCAAGGAGGCTTGGGCTCGGAGTAGGAGTCTGTGCAGCCCTCCACGATGCTGGCGATATACTCGCCGAAGTAACTGCGGATCTCCGCGAGGCGCGCTTCGCCGCCCTGGTCTTCCACCGCGTCGTGCAGGAGCGCGCCGATGGCCTCGTCCTCGCTGCCGTCGTGCTCCAGGACGATGCTCGCCACGCCCATCAGGTGGGCGAGATACGGCGTGCCGCTGCCCTTGCGGGTCTGCTTGCGGTGCACCAGCGAGGCGTAGATCAGGGCGCTGTTGAAGCGGTCGCTCAATCTCATAGTGGCTATATTATGACACGGGTAAAGAGATGGTGAGCATGCCGTCGGATAGGCGCGCGGCATTCCATCCGCAGGCGAGTCAAGCCTGGCAGCGAGAGCACGTTCGAGCCGCCGGCTTTTTCGCCGCCGCCAAATGGCGCGCCAGGCACGCAGCAAATTTTCGTCATCAGCGCCCAATGCTATGGGCCGTCAAATATTGCCTTCGCCTACTATTCAGGCCGCTTCTTTTCTGCGATAATATGGTGTTCCAAAAATTAGCTCAGCTAATTAGCGGAATCTAAAATCGATTGTCTGTCCGCGAACCAGAGGCGCGCTTTCCAGACGCCAGCCAGAGTTGCGTGCCGCCGCGTAAGCCTGGCCACGTTGCTAAAACTGCTGTCTGCCTTTCTGCCTGAGCGAATGGACTCACGAACTATCTGTCGGCTTGTCCGTTTTATTCCGACCGTCGTACACGCAGACTCAGGCTAGTCGCCTGAGACAAGGAAAATAAAGCAATGCAACCCCGATTTTTACAGCGGCGCGGTAATCCGGCCACTTGCTTCGCCTTCGCGCGTCAAGCCGCCCGTTTCTTCGCAGCTCCCGCAGCCGCGGCGCTGACAATGGCCGTGGCCTACGCCGCGCTTCCATCATCCCCCGCGCGGGCCGCGTCGACCGATACGCTGGTCTACAAGTTCGCCCAATCCAGTGAGAGCACAGTCGGCGTCGGCCCGGACGGACGCCTGGCTCAAGGCAGCGACGGCAACTTTTATGGGGTACTCATCAATACCATCCCCATTTTGGGCGAGGAAGGCAGAGGCGGCTCGATCTACAAAGTCACGCCGGCGGGCGCGATCACCGTTTTGTACCGCTTCGACAAATCGACGATCCCCGGCGATATCTACTGCCCGACCTCGGTGACGATGGGAAATGACGGCAACCTCTACGGTACGACTCTTTACGGCGGCACGACCGAGGCGTCCGACCCGTACCAGAGGGGCTATGGGGTTGTTTTCAAGCTGACGCCCAGCGGCAACTTTACCGTGCTGCACAACTTCACCGGCACGGACGGCTACTTTCCGTACGGCGACATGGTGCAGGGACCGGACAACGCCTTTTACGGCATCACTCTGCTGGGCGGCCCGAAATTCAGGAACAAAGGCGACGGCCAGGATACAAGCGGCACCGGCGTCTTGTTCCGCGTCACCAAGACAGGCGGGTACCGAGTCGTGCACCACTTCGCCGAATTGAACGATTTAAGCGACGGCTCCATACCGCGCGGCACTCCCTACTTCGCCAAGGACGGCATGATTTATGGAACCACTTCCTCGGGTGGAGCCAACAATGGGGGCACGGTTTACAAAATCGCCACCGACGGAACCGGCGAGACTTTCTTGCACAGCTTCAACGGCAGCGACGGGGATGCGCCCTACGGCGGGGTGATTCAGGCTCCGAACGGCATTATTTACGGCACCACCGGTGACGGCGGCGCTGATGATTACGGAACGGTGTTCGCCATGACGACGAGCGGCGCGGGCTTTCTGACGCTGCACAATTTTCTCGGCGCTCAGTTGGGTGACGGCGAGTACCCGGCAGGCTCGCTCGCGCTCGGCGGCGACGGCAACTTGTACGGCGTCACCGAGAACGGCGGCAAAGCCGACATGGACAACAGCGACGGCGAGGGAACCGTTTTTGCGGCGAACCCGGTGACCGGGGTAAGCACCGTCCACGATTTCAGCTCCAGTGAAGCGTACAGCCCGACGAACGCGCTGATCCAGGGGCATGACGGCAACCTGTACGGTATCGCCGCCTATCAAGGCACTGACGACGACGACGGCGGCGGCGCTGTTTACCGGATCAACACGGGCTTGCCCGCCGCGTCCGGCACGCTGGCCGAGTTTTTCCTGAACAAGCAAACAGTGACCGGGGGCAGCGAGAACGCGCTGGGAATCGTGACGCTGAGCGCGCCCGCCGGTCCGGGCGGAGTGGCGTTCGGGCTGCAGTCGGATAGCCCCGCATTGTTTACCGTGCCTCAATCGGTGATTGTCCCGGAAGGGAAGACGGTCGGTTTGTTCAGCGTGACGAGTGAGCTGGTTAATTCGACGCAAATCGGGGTGCTCGAAGTAGACGATGGTTCCAACGCCAACTTAGCAAATGTGAATGTTGTTCCCGCATCGCCCATCGCCTCGGTGACCCGAAGCCAGATGAGCGTCGTCGGCGGCAAGCAGAACGCGGTGATCAGCTTCACTTTAGCAGCGCCGACTCCCGAGGACGGCGAGGTCGTGGCCGTGCGCACCAGCGACAATAATGCCGCCGCCGTTCCCGGCTCGCTGTATCTTCCCGCGGGCGTAACGAAGTATGCGTTCACCGCAACCACCCATGCAGTTAGTAGCGCGGCGACAGTCACGATCACGGTGAAAGCGGGCGGGGTGAAGAAAAGCGTGCTGCTGCACGTGACGCAGTAACATCCGCAAGCCGGACGCTCTGATCCAGTCAGCAGGACGCTGCGCATTTGTGCATGCGTCCTGCTTATTTATTTGAGCAACAGCAATAGCTCTTCGGTCTCTAGCCCGCGTCCGGCGGCGTAGTCCACGTCCTCGCCGATAATCTCGAAGCCGCACTTTCCCAGCACTCGGATTGATGCGATGTTGTCTTTGGCGGCGCGGGCGTGCAGGGGGCGCTCGGGCAGCAGGGCGATGAATTGGCGGAGCGCTTCGGTGGCGATGCCGCGCCCCCAAAAGTCGCGCCCCAGCCAGTAGCCGACTTCGCGTTCGTCGTCCATCATGAAGCTGACTAAGTATCCGGCGATTTGACCATCGGGCAGGACAATAGTCCAAAGCACAGTTGTTTCGTCTGCTAGGAGCTTGGCCCAGTGGGCATCGAAAGCGGCTCGGTCGCCGGGATCGCGCCGGATGAACGCGGCGCGGTAGTTCGCGTCGGGGTCGAGCTGCTGCGCGTAGAAAGTGGGAAGATCGTCGGGCGCGACTTCCCGCAAGGTGATAATGGCCATAGCGTATTTTGCACGAAGCGCTTCAGAGCCGCGCGATTTTCATGATTCAGGACACTTTTCAGGGAGCAATGTTCCAGGAAGGCTGGGCGGCAAGTTTTTTGATGCATAGTAGGGCTATGATTGAGCCGAAGTCAGACGCGGGCAAGCCGGTAGCTGGAGACGCTCTGGGCCACAAGCCGGCGAGCGAAGGCGCGCCGGATGGCGAAAAGACGGTGCACCGGCATCTTGTTCTGGGGATTTGCTGCGCGAGCGTGTTTATTGTCGGAATGGATTCCAGCATCTTGAATGTCGGGCTGCCGTCGGTACAGCGGGAACTGCATGCGTCGATTTCGCAGGCGCAGTGGACGCTCGACGCCTACACTCTGGTGATTGCCTGCCTGCTGATGCTGTCGGCGTCCACCGGCGACCGGGTCGGGCGACGCCGGGTGTTTCAGATTGGGCTGATTACCTTTTCGCTGGGCTCGCTGCTGTGCAGTGTCGCGCCGGGAATCGGGTGGCTGATCGCGTTCCGCGCCGTACAGGCTATCGGGGGGAGCATGCTGAATCCCGTGGCGATGTCGATTATTACAAACACGTTTCTGGATGCCAAGGAGCGGGCGCAGGCTATTGGAATCTGGGGCGGCGTGGTGGGGGTGAGCATCGCCGCCGGGCCGCTTTTGGGCGGGGCACTGGTGCAGAGCGTCGGGTGGCGCTCGATTTTCTGGATCAACGTGCCCATCGGCGTCGCCACCCTGATTTTGGCGCAGCGGTTCGTGCCCGAATCCAAAGCGCCGCACTCGCGCCGCTTCGATCCGGGCGGCCAACTGCTGGTAATCGGCTCGATCGGGCTGCTCATTTACGCCATTATCGAAGCGCCGTCGCGGGGATTGCGGTCTGGAGAAATCCTGGGCTGCCTGGCCGGGGCCGCAGTCTGCTTCGCCGCGTTGATCGCTTATGAGCTGAGGCAGGACGAGCCGCTGATCGACGTGCGCTTCTTCCGCTCCGCTCCGTTCAGCGGGGCGCAGGCAATCGCCCTGCTCGGCTACACGGCCATGGGCGGATATTTAATTTTGAATACGTTCTTCTTGCAGGACGTCCGCCACTTCTCGCCGTTCCACGCGGGGCTTGCCATTTTGCCGATGCCCGCGCTGATGGCCTTGTTTTCGCCTATTTCAGGACAAGTGGTCGGAAAGCAAGGGCCGCGTCTTTCGCTAGTCATCGGGGGAGTGGCTATTACCGCCGCCGGCGTTCTCGCCGCGCTGCTCCGTGGCGGCGAGGTGGATGTCTATTTGTATGCCAGCTACGCGCTGATGGGGTTCGGCGTCGGTTGGATGAACGCGGCGATCACGAACACCGCCGTATCGGGAATGCCGCGCGAGCAGGCCGGAGTAGCGGCGGGGATTACGTCGACCATGCGGCAATCGGGCGCGGCGCTCGGGGTGGCGATTATCGGGTCGGTGATTGCCGCCCATGTGACGCATATCACGGCCGGGCGCGGCTTCACCGAAGCGTTCCGGATCGGCTGGGCGATTATCGCCGTGTGTGGCCTGGGCATTCTGATCCTAGGGATAGCGACTACGGGGGAGTGGGCTAAGAGCACGGCAGAGCGGAATATAGCGCGGATGAAGACACCTCTCCGCCCTTTGGGCACTTCGCCTGAAGGGGAGGAAGTATAAGATGGCGCTTTATTATGAGTCGAATCATTATCCGGCTGTAGACTCTTCCTCCTCTAAAGAGAGTTTAGGGGAAAGTCATATCTTCTCTCCGCTTTGGACAAGAAGGGGTGTAGAAATTTAGTTTTGATGCAGCGCTTGTGCTGGGCGAACCTCCCCTTAATCCACTCCTCAGACAAGGCGGGGAAACCAGACAGACGGCGCTTACTATAGACTTTTTCGAAACCCTCTTTAGGGGAGACGCCCAAAGGGCGGAGATATTAGCCTTGCGCAACTTTCCGGCTTAACAGCGCCGAGATCCCCCAGCAGGCGGCGAAGAGGCCGATGATCCAGAAGCCGGCGTTGTCGAGGTTCACGGATTCGGCGAGATGGGCCACTGCGCCGCGCAGCCAGGTTTTGTCGGCGGATACCTGCATCAGCTCGACGGTGCCGACGATCAGCGCGGTGGCGATGGAAAGCAGAGTGACGCCGGCGTTGTAGAGCAGCTTGCGCCGGGGCTGGACAAAAGCCCAGCCGTAAGCGCCGAGCATGAGGATGCCGTCGAGGGTGTCGATCAGGCACATGCCCGCCGTGAAAAGCAGCGGCAGGAGCATGATGGTCCAAAAAGGCAGGCCGGATTGTCCGGACTTGGCGGATAAAGCGAGGATGCCGACTTCGCTGGCGGTATCGAAGCCGAGGCCGAACAGGAAGCCGACGAAGTACATCTGCCAGCTGTGATCGATCATGCGCAGCAGCGGACGCAACAGGCGGGCGATGAGGCCGCCGCCCAGCAGCGGGTCGGAAGAATTGTCAGCGCCGGATGCGTCGGAACCGCCGCCGCGGCTTTTTCGGTATGACTGAACAAGCTCCCAGAGCGCGTAAAGATTGATCGCGCCAATGAGATACAGAAACAGCGCCGAGATCAGCGTGCCGATCATGGAGCCGGCGTCACGCCATTGGGGCAGATGGCGCTGGACATAGGCGGTGGACAAAGCGAGCGCGACGCAGAGCAGGACGACTACGGTGGAGTGGCCGAGCGAGAAAAACAGGCCGACTCCGATGGGACGCTTGTTCTGGCGCATCAATCGGCGCGTGGTGTTGTCAATCGCGGCGATATGGTCGGCATCGACCGCGTGGCGCAGGCCGAACAGGTAGGCGGCCAGACCGGCGGCGATCAGAAGCGCATGCTCGCGGTGTCCCGGCACCGACCAGATCAGCAGCCACGCGAGGCCGTTAATCGCGGCGAGGCTCCCCAGCAGGATCCGGGCGCGCGTGGTAATGGAGGCGTTTATCTTGAGCATGGAAAGCAGCGCCGGGTGAGGGGTGACAACAAGCGTAATGCGGGACGCGGCTGAATCAGTTCCCGGAGAGTTCGCGGCGCGCTCGCGCTGGTGTCTCTTTATATAGCCGATCCGGGATGGGTCCGTATCCTTCGACATGTCATGTGAATTGTGTTATATTAATAACAATTACAGGCGCGCGCGGGAGTTTCCTTAGTCGCAGCCTGGTAACGTAAAAGTGATGAGAAACTGAGTGAGTATCTTGAATTCCACAATCGACCGCGCGGCTCCCCAAGCAGAAACCGGCGGCAGTTTTGAAGTGTCGAAGATGCAGCGGCTCCAAGCGCTGCAAGATTCCGTGCGCCAGGCCTGGCGTCTGCTGATCGTCAATGCCGACGATGGCAGCAATCTACTGGAGCTGCCGGTGGGTCAGCTGCGCTGCCTGCGGCGGATTATGGAAAATGAAGGGTGCAAGCTGATCGATCTCGCGCGCGAGACCAATCTGAGCCTGCCGAACGCGTCGCGCCTGGTGGATCGTTTGGTGCAGCGGGGATTTGTCATGCGCGAGACGGATCCCGCCGACCGGCGCGCCGTCCGCCTTTATATCAGCGAGCAGGCGCGGGCCATGATCGAGCAGATCGACGGCAAGCGCGTAGAGCATTTGCGCCATATGACCGAGCAGCTTTCATCGGAGCAGATCGACGGCGTCGTTAAGCAGCTCCGGGTGGTGATCGAAACGGCGGAGCGGATGCAGGCATCGGACCCAAAGCTGGCGCTGGACTTGCGCGATGTCGCGCTGGGCGATGTCGAGACGGAAGGCCAATTTTAACGCAACTTGGCAAGCTCTTGAAAACGCTTTGCTACCGTTGAGCCGTTCTAAGATTGATTGCCTGCTTGCGAGAATTTAACAGCAGTGACCTACGCCCTGCACTTGGCTGCGCGTCTATTTGCTCTTAGATAAGCCTACTGTTCGAGCAAACGACATTTTTATGGATGAGCATGCATTCGTCAGCATGGTCGGACGGCAGGAGCGGGCGGCGCAAAGCAATCCCGGCCTCTACAAGTTCGGTGTGCTTCTCTTCGGCCTGCTGGGGTACGCCTATATCCTGCTGCTTCTGCTGATTTCGGTCGCGCTGCTGATCGGCCTCGGCTTCGCGGTATTGCTGGGCATTCAGGACCATACGTATACGGTGGTGCGGCTGCTTCCGCTGGGTCTGCCGCTGCTGCTGCTCGCCCTGGGTATACTCCAGTCGCTGATGGTGACCATCCCGGAGCCCACGGGTATGGAGCTGACGCGCGGCGACGCCACGCCGATGTTCATCGAGATCGACCGTATCCGCTCGCGCATGGCCCTGCCACGCTTCGACAAAGTTATCATGACCCGCGATATGAATGCCGGCGTCGTGCAAGTGCCCCGGCTCGGCATACTCGGCTGGCAGAAGAACATCCTGATTATTGGCCTACCGCTAGTGATGTCGCTGCCTCCGGACAGCTTCCGCGCGGTGCTTGCGCACGAGATGGGCCATGTCTCCGGCGCGCACGGCAAGTTCGCGGCCTGGGTAGTCCGTATCAACCTGACCTGGTATCAGCTTTTGATGAACATCCAGCACAACCCGCGCGCCGCGCTGCTTGTCGGCTCGTTCCTCGGCTGGTACGTCCCGCGCTTCAACGCCTACTCGATGGCCCTGCGCAAATCGCACGAGTACGACGCCGACGAAATGGCCGCGCAAGCGGTCGGCGCCAAACTCCTCGCCGACGCCCTCATCCGGCTGGAGTTCCTGGCGATCCTGCAAACCGCCGCCGCTCCCGGCCGCCCGCCCACCCAGGCGCAGATCGACCAGATGACGAGCTTCATCTTCTCTTATCGCAGCAGTCCTAACGACGACCACCCCAGCTTGATCGAGCGTCTCACTAAGATGCGCCAGTTGCCTTTTACTCCCGGCTCAATGACTGAATCCTCCGCCCAAAAGTATCTGGGCCACCGCCTACCGGGGATTATCCAGTTCTTGCGGATTGGACTCAGTTAAAGTTTGGGGGACTGGTCTGAACTTTCCCTAAAAGCGGGTTTAGAAAAAATCGTCTGACTCCGGTTCCCCACCTAGAATAATGTGGGGAACCGGAGTCAGACATTTTAGGAAAGCTGAATAGGAGGGGAGCAGGACGGGTTTTATGTCAGATCCTTTCGCCTCGCAGTCAGCTTTTCGCGGCGGTCCGTCAGTTCCGCGAACAGCGCGCGGTCTTTGGCGACGATGTCCGGGGCGGCGTTGGCGATGAAGCGGGGGTTGTCGAGCTTGCCGCCGACTTTGGCGAGGTCTTTTTCTACGGAAACCAATTCGGCGTCAAGGCGCGCGCGCTCTTTGTCCATGTCCACCAATCCGGCGAGTGGCAGGAAGATGTCGAGGCCAGGCTGGACTGCCAGAGCTACGATACCTTCGCCGGCGAGGGGCGTGTCGGCGTAGGCGGGCGGGTTGATGCGAGCTAGCGATTGCAGGGTGGCGGCGTTGGATTCCAGCAGGACGCGGGTGGAAGTGTCGGCGACGATGCTGGCGTCGATGGTCAGCGACGGCGCGATTTTCAGCTCGCCGCGGGCGTTGCGGACAGCGCGGATGGCGGCGATGATTGTCTCCATCTGCTGCGCGGCGTCCAGGTCGATCAGCGACTCGTCCATTTCTGGGAACGGGGCGTACATGATCGTCGCGCCCTGGTGCGGGAGGGATTGCCAGATTTCCTCGGTCTCGAACGGCATCAGCGGGTGCATCAGGCGCAGGGCGGATTCGAGGACGTGCCACAAAGTCCACTGCATGCTGGAGCGGGTTTGGGTATCGTCGGAGCGGAGCGCGGGTTTGGCGAGCTCGACGAACCAGTCGCAGTAGTCGTTCCAGAAGAACTCGTAGAGCGCGGTGCAGGCATCGTCCATGTCGTAGGAGATTAGGGCGCGGCTGACTGTGTCGGCTGTTTGTTGCAGACGGGTCAGAATCCAGCGCTCGGGAATGGAAAGATCGCTGAGTTCCGGTTTGGCGCTTTCGATTTCGGCGAGGGTGAGAGTCGTCTGGGCTTCGCCTTCCGCGCCGAAGTTCACCGGCTCGGCGGTGAGGTTTATCAGGACGAAGCGGGAGGCGTTCCAAATCTTGGTGCAGAAGTTGCGCGATTCGGGGATTCTGTCCTCGCTGAAGCGGATGTCCTGGCCTTTGGACGCGAGGCGCACCAGGGAGAAGCGGAGGGCGTCGGTGCCGTACTTGTCGATCATCTCGATAGGGTCGATGCCGTTGCCGAGGGATTTGGACATGCGGCGGCCCTGCTTGTCCAGCACGGTGGCGTAGATGTAGACCTGCTTGAAGGGGATTTCGCCGGTGAACTCCAGGCCCATCA
>CAXSEA010000101.1:0-11940 GCA_964235675.1 uncultured Armatimonadales bacterium
ATTGCACCTGCTCCGCCCACCAGTCGTTGTTTCCGCCGACGGGATGCCAGGGCTGGGCGTTCAAATTTTCGGTCGATCCACAGTAATAGCCCTGCCCCTCCGGAAGCTCGAATCCCCATGCCACATGCCCCGCCATGCCGCCCCACGGCATGGGAACTCCAATTTTGCGCCGAAACGCGTATACGTTTGCCATATTCTAAAAAGTGTGACGGCCATGAGCTTGAGCGCGGTCACGGGTATTATCCACTCGCCTGCAAACCTACGGCAACTCCGTTTCGTCCTGAGCGAGCTTACCAATGAGCACAAGCGTTTCCCCTTTGAAGCATAAGCCTGACCCAGAATTAACCGACGAGCGCAGTCAGCCCCTGGCGCTTGCTTTGCAGGAAGTCGAGCAAAAGGCAAAAAAAGCGAAGCAAGCCAGCCGCGCCTTGGCGCGAGCCGGCGCCGGCATCAAAAACGCGGCGCTCACTGCCATCGCCGAAGCGCTCGGCACGCAATCCGAGCTGCTGCTCAACGCCAACAGCATCGACGTGGCCCGCGCCAGGGAAAGCGGGGCTGCTGATTACTATATCGATCGCCTCACGCTCAACCCCGTGCGCATCGCCGCGATGCAGCAGGGCGTCCGCGAGGTAGCCGCCCTCCCCGACCCCATCGGCGAGGTTCTCGGCGGATGGGTACGCCCCAACGGCCTCGAACTCACCAAAGTGCGTGTCCCTTTGGGAGTGATCGGCATTATCTACGAGTCCCGTCCCAATGTCACCGTGGACGCCGCCGCGCTGTGCCTTAAAAGCGGTAATGCATGCGTGCTGCGCGGCGGCTCCGAGACCATCGAAAGCAACAAAGCGCTCGCGGCGCTGATGCAGGACGCTATCGTCGCCGCCGGCCTGCCCCGCTCCTGCGTGGAATTGATCGAATCCACCGACCGCGCCGCCGCCCGCCATCTAATGACGCTCAAAGCTTATCTTGACTGCCTGATACCGCGCGGCGGTGCGTCCCTCATCCGCACGGTCGTCGAAAATGCCACGGTGCCGGTCATCGAAACCGGGACTGGCAACTGCCACGTCTACATCGACCGCGCCGCCGACTTTAAGATGGCCGAGGAGATCGTGCTCAACGCCAAATGCCAGCGCGTCTCAGTTTGCAATTCGGCGGAAACCCTGCTCGTGCACGCTGAAATCGCCGATTCGTTTCTGCCGGGAATGGGCCAGGCGCTGCACGCGCGAGGCGTCGAAATTCGCGGCGACCAGCGTGTGCTGGAGTTTGTGCCGGGCAGCGTCCCCGCGACGGAGCAGGACTGGTACGAGGAGTACAACGCGATGATTCTCGCCGTTCGCGTAGTCGGCAGCGTGGAAGAAGCCGTGGAGCATATCAACACTTACGGCAGCCACCACACCGAAGCAATCGTCACCGGCGACTATGCCGCATCGCAGGAGTTTACGCGCGGCGTGGATTCGGCGGCGGCCTTCGTCAACGCCTCCACCCGCTTCACCGACGGCTTCGAGTTCGGCTTCGGGGCGGAGATCGGCATCTCCAACCAAAAGCTGCACGCCAGAGGCCCGATGGGCTTGGTGGAAATGACCTCGTACAAGTATATCGGGCGAGGAAACGGCCAAGTGCGCGCCTGAACCCTGATAGATGGCAGCCGATGCCGGGTTGACTCGCGGGCTGATTCCGTGCATAATGACATCCAAGAGAAACCTTTAAGGCCGTACTGCGAGACGGACAAGGTGATCATTCGGCGGAAACTTTAAAACGCGCATCAGGCGTGATTATTGTGCCTTCGCGTTTGCGCCTCCTTGCAGTCGGCCACTTTCGTACGCCGAATTAGCAGGGAGTTTTTGTTTGCCTGAACCGTCCGACAACGCCGCCGGAATCAACGCGCAATCGAGCCTCGCCGCCTCCCAGGTTATGGACAGCGACGAGATGCGCCGCGCGTGGACTCGCATCGCCCACGAGATATTAGAGCGAAACCGTGGCGCGGAAAACGTCGCGGTCATCGGCATCCTGCGCAAGGGCGGGCCGCTTGCCGAGCGCTTGTCGCAAGCCATGTCACGCATCGAGGGCACTCCCGTACCCTGCGGAATGCTCGATATTTCCCTCTTCCGCGACGACTTCCGCACCTACCAGCCGAAAGTCGGCACCACCAACATACCCTTCGATATCGAAGGCCGGCGCATCGTCCTGGTCGACGACGTTCTCTCCACGGGACGCACCGTCCGCGCCGCTCTCGCCGCTTTGGTGGATCTGGGCCGGCCTTCCGTCATCCAGCTCGCCGTACTCGTCGACCGAGGGCACCGCGAGCTGCCGATTCGCCCGGACTATGTCGGTAAAAATTTGCCGACCTCGCTCGACGAGTTCGTCCGCGTACAGCTCGCCGAGCTAGACCAGCGCGACAGCGTCGAAGTATTGCGCGAACGGGAGGGTGCCGCTCAATGAATCCGGGCCAGCAATCCAAAGCAGCCGCAGGGCATCCGAAAGATCTTCTCGATCTGCAATCGCTTGCGCCTGGCGATATGTCCTATCTCCTCGATACGGCGGATTCCTTCAAGGCTCTTCTGGAACGGGAAGTCAAGAAAGTGCCGACCCTGCGCGGCCGCTCGGTGGCGATGCTGTTCTTCGAGCCAAGCACGCGCACCCGGACGTCGTTCGAGCATGCGGCAAAAATTATGTCCGCCGATACATACTCCCTGGCCGGATCGACATCGAGCCTGGTCAAAGGCGAGACCCTCAAAGACACCATGCTGACGCTCGACGCCATGGGAATCGACGCGTTCGTCATTCGCCACTCCTACAGCGGCGCGGCCGAGCTGGCGTCGAAGTACGTGCCGGGCAAGCCGGTAATTAACGCCGGCGACGGAACGCACGAGCATCCCACTCAAGGCCTGCTCGACATGCTCACTCTGCGGCAGGTAAAAGGGAAACTCGAAGGCCTAACTGTCGCCATCGTCGGCGATGTTCTCCACTCCCGCGTGGCCCGCTCGAACGTGTGGGGTCTCACCAAAATGGGCGCGAGCGTCCGGCTGATCGGCCCACCCACCCTCCTGCCCGACGACACGTCGGCGTGGCCCGTCGATCTGGTCACCTCCAATATGTCCGAAGGCTTGCGCGGAGTCGATGCCGTTATCGCGCTCCGAATCCAGCTGGAGCGCCAGGACTCGGCGTACTTCCCCAGCCCCCGAGAATACGCGCGCCTATTCGGCGTGAACCAAAATCGACTCGCCGTCGCTAAGAACGACGTCACCGTTCTGCACCCCGGCCCGATGAACCGGGGCATCGAGATTAGCTCGGAACTGGCCGACGACGCCCGGTACTCGGTCATCACCAACCAGGTCACTAACGGAGTGGCCGTGCGCATGGCTAGCCTTTTCTGGCTGATGGGCGGCCACAAGTAGCGTATGCCGCAAGCCAGCCGCTACAAATATACGTGTCTTGACGTGGTACCGACGAGGATAAAAAGATGAGCCGACCACTGCGGACTATCATTGCGTTCATCATAGCTGTTATTGCATTCGTCGTCGTTATCAAAGTGCGCAACCTGCCCCGAGAAAGCTACTACGCCCCTCCGGCACTGTATCAGAACGCCACGTCGCAAGCGTACGGCAAAATCATCGGCACCGCCGAGGAAGGCTTCAGCGGCCATCTCCTGTCCGGCCCCAGCATCTTCGACTATATCACGTACCGCTTCCAACCGCCGTCGCAGCGAGTAACCCTCCCCGACGGCACCAAAATGCACATGGACTACCCGGAGCCTTACCTCGGCAGGGTGCGAGTGGATACCTTCACCAACGGTAATTACGACGTCGGCAAATATGTCGTCGTCGCCTACGATCCCATCGATCCAAAAATCAACGGAGTGCCGGGTACCGTCGGCGTCTGGAACACTGCGGCGGGATACCTGAATCCGTATCTCTGGTGGTACGTCGGCATTCTGGCCGCCACCTTTATCCTTCAAGAAATTATGAGAATGGTCACGCGCACCAACGATTTCCGCGTGTAATCTTTGTTCGGAGACACCGCTATCGCTAATATATTGCTCAAAAACGGACGCGTCATCGACCCGTCGCAAAATCTGGACTCGGCAGCCGACCTGCTGGTCGAAGACGGCAAAGTGCGGGAAATCGCGCCCGACATAGCCGCCGCCCCAGGGGTCGAAATCATCGACTGCACCGGCAAAGTCGTTTGCCCAGGGCTCATCGACCTCCACGTCCATCTGCGGGTACCCGGCCAGGAATACAAGGAAGATGTCGCGACCGGCACCGCCGCCGCCGCCGCGGGCGGCTTCACCGCGATCTGCTGCCAACCGAACACCTCGCCCCCGCTCGGCCACGCGGGGATTGTCCGGCAGGTGCTGGAGCTTGCCGCCGGTGCGCCCGCGCACGTTCACGTGTGCGCCGCCGTCAGCGCCGACCTAAAAAACACGGAATTGGCCGAAATGGCCGACTTGAAAGCCGCCGGCGCAGTGGCCATCGGCGACGATGCCTACCCGGTCGCGGATTCCGGCTTTATGTGGCGTGCGATGCAATGGTGCAAGCTGGTCGGGCTGCCGTTCATGGCGCACTGCGAGGACAAAAGCCTCACCGGCGACGGCGTCATGAACGACGGCGCCGTCAGCAGCGTGCTGGGCCTGAAAGGCATCCCCCGCGAGGCGGAAAACATCGGCACCGCGCGCAACATCCAGATTGCGCACGCGACCGGCTGCCATTTGCACATCCTACACGTTTCCACCAAGGAAAGCGTGGAGCTTGTCCGCTTTTTCAAAAGCCAGGGGGCAAAAATTACCGCCGAGACATGCCCGCAATACTTCTCGCTCACCGATGAAGCCTGCCGAGGCTACGACACCAACGCGAAGATGTCACCGCCGTTGCGCACCGCCGTCGATCAGAAAGCGATCATTCAAGGCCTCATCGACGGCACCATCGACACTATCGGCACCGACCACGCGCCCCACGCCGGCTATGAGAAAGAGCGCGAGTTCGCCGTCGCGCCGTTCGGCATGAACGGCTTGGAAACGGCCCTGGGACTGTGCGTCACCTCTCTGGTGAAGCCGGGGCATCTCACACTGCCTCAGCTCATCGAAAAGCTCTCGTGCGCCCCGGCAAAAGTAATCAACGCGCCATCCGGCACGCTCGCGCCCGGCAGCATCGCCGATGTTACAATCTTCGATCCGGAAGCGCAGTGGAAAGTGGATACGGCGAACTTTAAATCGAAATCCCGGAACACCGTTCTGCAAGGCGCGATTCTTCATGGTAAGCCGGAGCTGACTATTCTCGCCGGACGCCGAGTACAACTTTAGTCGCCGAATTTTATCGAAAACAGCAACTATATGCCCAAAGCTTATCTCGTCCTCGCGGACGGCAGCCTCTATACGGGTGAGCATTTCGGTGCCGCCGGGACAACGGTCGGCGAGGTGGTCTTCAACACCGGCATGACCGGCTATCAGGAGATTTTAACCGATCCCTCCTACGCCGGCCAGCTCGTCACGATGACTTACCCGCTCATCGGCAACTACGGCATCAACAAGCAGGACTTTGAATCGCGCCGCGTCCAGCCCGCCGGATTTATCGTCAAGAATCTTTGCGAGCGCCCTTCCAATTGGCGCAGCGGCGAGACGCTTGCCGAGTACCTCCACGATAATGGAGTCGTCGGCATCCAGGGCATCGATACTCGCTCCATCACGCGCCGCATCCGGTCGGTCGGCGTGATGATGGCCGCGATCTCCTCGGAAATGGAGCCGGACGCTCTGCTCGGGCATCTCCGCGCCAGCCGCGCCTATGAAAGCGTGAACTACGTCGATGTCGTCACCACCGAATCCCCCTATCAGTGGAGCGCCGAATCGGAAGGCGCGGAAGGCCGATACAAAGTGGCTCTGCTGGACTGCGGCGTGAAGTTCAACATCCTTCGCTCACTGGCACGGCGCGGCGCGGACGTCACCGTCTGGCCGGCCAACACCGATTCCAAAACCATCCTGGCAAGCAATCCCGACGGCGTCTTTCTCTCGCCCGGCCCTGGCGATCCCGACCTGCTCGGCGGCATCGTCGATACCGTCCGCGATCTCGCCCACGCCAAGCCGACCATGGGCATCTGCCTCGGCAACCAGCTGCTCGGGCATGCCTTCGGCGGCAAAACCTACAAGCTGCCGTTCGGCCACCGGGGCAGCAATCATCCCGTGAAAGACCTGCAAGCCGGGCGAGTGGTCATTACTTCGCAAAACCACGGCTACGCGCTTGAGGACACATTCAAAGATCCCGACATCGAAGTCTCGCAGATCAACCTCAACGACGGCACCGTGGAAGGGCTGAGGCACCGCAGCCTCCCGGTCTTCTCCATCCAGTACCATCCCGAAGCGTCGCCCGGTCCAACCGACAGCGGGCACTATTTCGACCAATTCGTAAAGATGATCGATGAAACGCGCTGAACCGCTGCTCATTGCCTTCATCCTGATCTTAGCGACCGCGCTGCGCCTCATCGCGCTGCACGCCGACCCTCCGTCATGGCTCTCCTGGAGCGCCGGGCTCTACTCCGACGAAGGCATTTACAGCGAGGACTCACGCCTTTGGGTGTTGTACGGCCAGCACATGCAGGGCAACTTCCAGATCGCCGCCGTCGCGCCGCTGCATTACCATTTGTTGATCTGGGTGTTCCGTCACGTCACCACGATTTCGCTCGCGACTGTGCGCGAAGTGGCCGTCGCTTTTTCGGTTGGGACTTTAATCTGCTTCTGGGGTTCATTGCGCCTTGTCTACGGCGCGCCCACCGCCGCGCTCGCGCTGGTTCTGCTCGCCTTCAGCGCCCCGTTCCTGCTTTACAACCGCATGGGCCTGCTGGAGATGCCCGCGCTGTTCTGGCTCAGCGCCGCGTTCCTGGCCCTCGCCTGCGCTCATGCCGGCCACGACAAGCCGGATGACTCCAAAATAAACCGGGCGGAAATCAGCTGGCTTCTCGCCGCCGGCGTTTTAGCCGGTCTAGCAGTCGCGTGGAAAGGAACGTTCGCGCTTGGTGCATTGTCGCTGCTGGTCGCGGCGAGTCTGCGGCACAAGCGTTATGCGCTTGCCGCGATATTGGGATTGGTAGCGGTCCTATTTCTCAACTTCTTAGTCTTCGTGCGCCCCTTTCGCGCCGAAGTCTCGCGCGTCGATCACTACTATCTACTGCACCAATATCTGCCCCACAGCACATCAGGAATCGTGCGCAACATCGTTCGCTCGCTATTGACCGGAAGCAATGACGGCGCTCTCGTGTACCTGCTCCACTTCGCGCCCGTGCTATTGATCTTAGCCGTCGCCGCGCTGGCTGTCCCGCGCCTGCGACGCCGGGAAGACGCCTGGCTCTGGCTCTGGCTCGGCATTCCCCTGGGCGCGATGATGCTCGTCAACTACTCGCCATCCCGCTACTTCGTGCAATTCTGGCCGGCCTTGGCCGGACTGGCGGCTTGCGGCCTGGTCCGGCTCCCCAGGCGAAACGCGGCAGTCATTGCGCTCGCCCTGGCTCTTTGCGTTGACGGCACCCTACTGGCGCGAGCCTACGAGCGGCGCACGTACACCGTGCAAAACGACGCCCATCTTCTTGAGCGCGTCCTGCCGCGCGACGCCTGGATCGCCGGCCAGTTCGCGCCCACGGTCTGTATGGAGTGCAGCCTGCGCAGCATGTACGTCCAGCCGGGCCTCGCCAACGATTCCAGCGCTGCGCTCGCGCTGCTGCCGATCACCCACGTGCTCGCCACGCAAACCCTGTCGCCGGCGGACGATCCCTGGCGCGCGCGGCGCAATCAACTGATCGCCGCCCCAAGCGGACTCCGCCTGCTGCCGATAGGCCCCAAATTCAAAGCGCGGCTTGACGCAAATCTCAATGCGCTCCCTTGAAATGCTGCCTGCTCCGGTTGTAATGCACGCCCATGATCCTCGCCGAACTTTACCCCTATCTTTCCGACACTCACGACGAGTTTGTAGAGCGTTTGTCACTGCTAAACGACGACGACTGGACGCATCGCCACTGCCCGCCCAGCCCCATTTCGATTCGCCAGGTAGTCGCGCGCTGCATTGGGCGGGAACGTCTTTTGATTCTCGAAATAGCGCAAGGCAGAAAGCCAGGCTCGTCCGCGCTGGAATCGGCGTCTCTCAGCAATTCCGATCTGCTCTCCGAGATGACCGCCGCCCGCTCCGTCACCGAGCGCTATGTCGCCACACTCCGCCCGGAAATGCTGCGAACCGTGCGAGCCGTTCCCGCCGATCCGCGCCTGAACATTCCCGAAAGCAATATGCCGCTGTCTTGGGTGCTTTGGAGCGTAGTCGAAAACGAAGTCGCCTCCTACGCGAACGTGCTGCTGCTCCAGAGCTTGACTCCTCCGTAGCCCATCAACGCGAACGCGGCGCCGCCCCCGCATCCCGAGCCGTATGTAGGGTACGATTTGTAGAATCCGGCAAACCTACGGCAGCATTAGCGCGGCCTGCAAGTTTTCCAAAGAGTTTTAGATATGCCAGTAGACCCAACCATTAAAAAAGTGATGATGATAGGCTCCGGCCCTATCGTCATCGGCCAGGCCGCCGAGTTCGACTACGCCGGGACGCAGGCTTGCCGCTCTTTGCGCGAGGAAGGCATCTCGGTCGTCCTCGTCAATTCCAACCCGGCCACCATCATGACCGACCCGGAAACGGCGGACCGCGTGTATATCGAGCCGCTCAACGCCGAGTTCGCGGAGCGAATTATCGCGCAGGAGCGCCCGGACGGCCTTCTGGCGACTCTCGGCGGCCAGACCGGCCTCAATCTAGCCACGGAGCTGGCCACGCGCGGCATTCTAGAAAAATACAACGTGAAGCTGCTCGGCACCCCGCTCAAAGCGATCCAAGAAGCCGAAGACCGCGAGCAGTTCCGCCGCCTGATGCGCCAAATCGGCGAGCCGGTTCCGGAAAGCTGGATTATCGAGGACGAAGAAGCGTTAAACGAACTTTCGCGCAACGGCGATGCGCCCTGGCCGCTGATCGTCCGCCCGGCCTACACCCTCGGAGGAACCGGCGGCGGAATCGCGCACACGCCGGAGCAGCTCATCGAGATCGGCAACCGAGGATTAAAGCTTTCGCCGCGCCACCAAGTCATGGTGGAGCGTTTTTTGGGCGGCTGGAAAGAGATCGAATACGAGGTGATGCGCGACGCCTCCGATACTTGCATCACCATCTGCAACATGGAAAACTTCGACCCGATGGGCATCCACACGGGCGACTCCATCGTCATCGCGCCGTCGCAGACATTGTCCGACCGCGAGTACCAGATGCTCCGGACCGCCTCGCTGAAGATTATCCGCTCGCTCGGCATCGAGGGCGGCTGCAACGTCCAGCTCTCCCTCGACCCCGATTCATTCCAATATTACATCATCGAAGTCAATCCGCGCGTATCGCGCTCCTCGGCGCTGGCGTCCAAGGCGACCGGATACCCGATTGCGCGCGTCGCGGCGAAAATCGCCATCGGTCTACGACTTGACGAAATAGCCAACGCGGTCACGCAGAAAACCCTCGCCTGCTTCGAGCCTGCTTTGGATTATTGCATCGTCAAAATCCCGCGCTGGCCCTTCGACAAGTTCTCTCTCGCCGACCGCCGCGTCAACACGCAAATGAAAGCCACGGGAGAAGTCATGGCGCTGGGACGCTCGTTCGAGGAAGCGCTGCTCAAAGCGATGCGCAGCCTCGAAATGGGCCAGCATGCGCTCCGCCCCAAAAACGGCGAGCAGCGCACCGAAATGGAATTGGAGCAAGGCCTGGAGCACGCCACCGACGAGCGTCTATTCCTGATCTTCGAGGCGCTCTACCGAGGCATGACCGTAGACGAGCTGCATCAGCTCACCAATGTCGACGAGTGGTTCCTGACCTCCATGGCCGGCCTTGTCGCCCTGGACGAAAAAATCCGAGCCGCCGCTCAATCGTTGAAAACCGCCGCAGCCCCAACGCCGGAGTTGCTGGCGCTGATAGCGGAAGCCAAGCGCACAGGCTTCGGCAATCGGCATCTTTCCGAAACTTTGGGAATACCGGAAACGAAAGTCGCCGAAATCGTCCGGCAAACCGGCGTGCGGCCTGTCTACAAAATGGTCGATACCTGCGCCGCCGAGTTCGAGGCCGCCACACCCTACTTCTATTCGTGCTTCGATGACCGCGAAAGCGAAACGGCGGACGCTTTGCCGGCTCAACTGTCGCCCAGCGTCACGACTTCCTCAAGCTAGCCCTATCCATGCCTGAAATCAAAAAGTTCGCGCTCGTCACCGGCGCATCCCGAGGCATCGGACGAGCAATTGCGCAACGGCTCGCCATCGACGGCTACCAGGTCATCCTGCATTACAATACCAATGACGAGGCAGCCAGAGAGACCGCTAACGGCATGCCCGGACACCATATTAAGGTTCGCGCCGATTTGTCGGAATTGAGCGGCGTCGATGAGTTGGTTGCGGCGGCCAAAGCGCACCTCGATTCTCATCTAGACGTTCTGGTGCACAACGCCGGAATCTACGAGCCGACTCCCATCGTCGGCGACAACCGCATCGACGCGACCGTTTGGCAAGACCGCTGGCGCAGGCAGATCCAAGTAAATCTCTTGGCTGGAGTGCAGCTCGCCTACGATCTGCTGCCGCTCCTGCAATCCGCCGAATCCGGCCGCATGATCCAGATCAGCTCCCGAGCCGGGCATCGCGGCGAAGCCGGCTACTCCGCATATGCCGCATCCAAGGCCGCGCAAACCAATTTCGTAAAGTCCATGGCCCTGGAACTTGCCCCTTACGGAGTCTACTCGTTCGGGATCGCCCCAGGCTGGACTGAAACCGATATGTCGGCAGACACCTTCGCCGCCAAGCGCGACGAAATAGAAGCCGGCATTCCCTACGGGCGGGCGGCCATGCCGGAAGAAATCTCCGCCCTTGTCGCGTACTTATGCACCGAGGCCGCCAGTTATCTAACCGGGAACGTCATCGACGTGAACGGAGCTTCTTATCTTCGTTGAATCGGCCGCTATGGAACTTAGCAAACTATTACAATTGAAGCCATTAGCGGCAGCTGTCAGGGTATCGCTGCTGCTATTGACGCTTGGCTTGTCTCCCGCGCAAGCGAAGGCCCAGACGCCGCTTCAGCCTTCCGGCGGTTTTGCCACCGGATTTACCCTCACCAACGACCATATCGTCATTTCCGCAATCCTCAATGGGCAGGGGCCATACTCTTTCCTGGTGGATACCGGCGCGAACGCGAATATTTTGCTGGGCAGTGTGGCGAAGCAGCTTGGAGTGCCGCTTGGCGTCCCGACCACGGTGAATGGATTCGGAGCGGCAAACACCGACGCGCAGCAGACCCAGCCTGTGACGATTGCGATCAACGGCGCGCCCCAATCCAACCAAAGCTTTTTGATTCTCGATTCGGCCTTGCAGATCGCTAAAACCGCGCAGCCGCTCCATGGTATCCTCGGACTGCCGCTGCTACAGCATCAAGTAATTTTTCTCGATTTCGCCAACCAGGGTATCGCCGCCTTTTCCCCGCTTGTGCCGCGCTCGAAATGGCCGTCGTTCGCCGCGCAGCAGTCCGTCCACTTCACCATAGACGAGACCGGCATAGCGCTGATCCCAATGACGATCAACGGCGTCGCCGGCAACTTCCAGCTCGACACCGGCTCTAACGCGACCGTCATCGTCTATTCTGAGTTCGCTACAGCGCATCCGGATGCATTCCCCCACAGCGCGGTCGCCCCGACAAGCGGCAATCCGCAAATCGGAGGCAGCGTGCAAATGAGCGTTCTCGATCACGCGGCCCTCGCGGCCGGAAACCTCAACGGCATCGTCGCGCCGATTTTCGTCTCCGGCTCCACTCCCCCGAGCGCGCAAGGCAAAAATATCGCCGGCAACGTCGGTGTAGGATTTCTCAAGCAGTTCGAGGTGTTGATCGACTACCCGGACACCGTTTTAACTCTGACACCCTCACC
>CAXSEA010000102.1:0-11912 GCA_964235675.1 uncultured Armatimonadales bacterium
CTTGATTTGTCTGTCCACTGAGCACAAGCGGCACGAAATCGGCCAGCTTTTGCTCGGCGGCGGAACTCGCGGCATACTGTTTGCGCAGTTGGTACCAGCGCACCGGCAGGCGCAGGTCGGCGTCGGTGTATGGGGGGCTTGTGCCGAGATACTGCTTTTCCAGGCGACGCGTCGCTTCCAGGTCGCGGTAGCCGAACTCCCGCGACGGCTCGATCTGGGTGCCCTCACCCCAATCGTTCCAGGTGATGAGCTGGATGATGGGCGCGCCACTTTTTAGCGAATTGGTGAGCGTCGAGACATAGGTCTGCCCGTTTTGATCGTCGATGTGCCCGTAGGACGGCTGAACGCCGGCTTGCGCATAGATATCGTCGAACCTTGGGAACGCGCCGGAGATCGACGCCGGGTACTGCTTCGCGCTTGCGATAAAGCCGCTTTGCTCGGCGAGACCGGCCTGCGTGCCGTCATGCGGCTGCGGCCACTCAAACGCGCCTTCCGACGCGGGCGCGACCTGCGGCGTGCCTTCGGTGAAATAAAGCGGCTTTGGCGCTATTCCGGCAAACACCTGGTCCCAAGCCGCGCTGGTTTTCAGGACCGGATCGCCGAACGTCAGCAGCACCGGCCTGTTGTTCAGCTTTAGGTAGTTCGGCTGCGCGAAGAAACGCGCCTGCATCCACTCCAGAACGTCATGCACGTGCGGCACTTCCTGAGACGCCGGAGAGAGATTCCCTTGAGTTTCGGTGACGATCGTGTGCGTCTCGTAGCAGACCGCGAACTTGAGCCCGGCGCGTCGCAGAATTGGGATCATCGCCTCCACGTGGCGGTTCACCGCGCCGTAGTCCATGAAATTGTCGTTGCCGTACCAGTCGAAAATGACGCCGTTGATACCGGCCATTTTCATGAGCAGAACTTGAGTTTGCAGAGCGTCGGGGTCACCGGAGTCGTACAGCCCGATCAGCGGATAATAATGCGACGGCGCGTCCCGCCGCCCGTCCGGCGCGACATGGTCGGGATTGTAATGATTCATCGTCCAATGCCACCCCCATGCCTGACTATACGGCTTGGCCTGAAACCAGGGCATATAGTGGGTCATCAACAGCGGCTTAGGAGCCGGAGTGGGAGCCGCGACGGCGGCGGGAGGCGCAAGCAACAGGCCCAGCAGCGCGGACATACCGCAAACGATGATGCGGGAGAGCTTGCGAAAGGTATCAGGTAAGGGAGCGAGCATATCCGAGAATCTCCAGGACAGGTCAAATAAAACACGCCGCCAAGTCTACGGTAAACGCTCTCGCTATGGTGTCACAGTTGTGCGCGTTAATCGCAAAATAAGAGGGAAGTTTGCGCTGCTGCTTCGATTGCAGCCTGCTCGTTTGCCTGGCTTTCCAACGAATAATATGGTGCGCTAATTAAGCCCAAAACGCACAGCGGCATTATCTTATAATTATTTCGCATGTTTGGGGAACCTCCCCTACCGTACTCGTGTTTGCCTCAATATTAGGATATAAACGCTCACGAAGGTAGCTGCCGGAACCTCCAACATAGTCATTTCGTTCGGCACACAGCATCGAAAGCAGCGTCTATCCGAGGCGACGGGCCGGCTTACGCTTAATCCGGCTTACCACAAGGATTTGACATTGACTCACAACATATACCAGCAAGCTCCGGCAATGGCATCGACGTCTCCCAATGTTGCGCCGGGGCGCCTCGACGAGGATGTCATCTCGTTCGCCACTGACCTGTTCTCGGCACTCGCCCACCCCACCCGCCTGCGAATCGTGGAGCTGCTGACGGCATGCGAGCGGACCGTGAACGAAATCGCTCACGAGCTCGATATTCTGCAGCCGAATACGTCGCAGCATCTCGCTATTTTGCAGCGCGCGGGAGTAGTAAAAGTTACCCCACGCGGAGCCCTGCGCTCCTACTCGATTCGAGCGCCGCGCATGAACCAGATTTTATTGCTGGTCGACGAGCTGAAAGCCAGCGAAACCGGCGATCAGCAAACCCCATCCCAGCTGATGCGCGGTGGGGACGGAAACAGCGGCGGCAGCGCGAACGGGGATGGCCGGAACCATACGTTCACCATGCGCGACGGTCGAGGTCAGCGTAACGGGAATGGCGATGGGCACCATGGCGACGGCGCTTCCAACAGGCGGGTTCTTCAGCCCCGTCGCGACAGCCATCTTGACGGGCATGCCCCCGTTCGCGGGAAATTGTCCTCTTAGGTATGCTTTTTTTGGAACGCCCGTGCGCTAAACAGCCGCTTCAGCCGACATTCGGTTGAAGCGGCATTTGTTTTACCGCTCTCTTGGGGTACAGTTTGCCATCCTTTTGACGACTGCGTGCTAGTCACCCAACCTGCATTATTGCTCGAATCGCGGGTATGATGGAATTCCTACGGCGCTAGGTAAAATGATTGCAGCTGATCGCGCGCAGGGTTTTACTGGAGCGGAACCGGCGAAATTGACCGCCGCCGAACTTAATTGGCGGCCCGGCTTTGTGCTCAGGCCGAACAACTTCTGTTTATGACGAATTTTCGGACTTCTACCTTCCACGTCGGCGATATCGATCTTGAGTTGGAAACCAGCGACGAGACGTTCGAGCCGAACACCATTACGCGGCTGCTCGCCGACACGATCAAGCTTCCTACCAGCGGAAGGCTTCTCGATCTAGGCTGCGGGGTGGGCGTGCTCGCCGTCTTCGCGGCGCTGCGCGGGGTGCCCCAGGTGATTGCCGTGGACGTAATGGAGCAGGCGTGCGAGCTGGCCGCCCGCAATGCCAAGCGCAACGGGGTTTCCGACCGTATGCAGGTTCGCTGCGGCAGCTTGTTCTCGCCCGTCGGCGACGAGATGTTCGACGTGATCGTCAACGACGTCTCCGGCGTCGCCGATGAAGTGGCGAGGCTCTCCGCTTGGTACCCCGATACCATTCCCACCGGCGGCAACGACGGCGCGGATGTAATTGTCCCGATGCTCCTGGCATCCCCGGCGCACCTCAAGCCCGGCGGCACGCTTTATTTCCCCACCGGCACCATCTCCAACGTCGCGCGCACTCTCGACGCCGCGCATCAGGCGTTCGGCGACAATGTGGAGCTGGTTACGAGCAAAGAAGTGCCGTTTTCTAAAGAGTTTATCCAAAACATCGAAAAGATGCAGCGCTTGAAAGAGCAGAACATCATCGACTTCACGCAAGTGCGCTCCCGCTACTTGTGGACGCTGCAAGTTTATAAGGCCTGGCTTTAAGGGGCTGGCGCAAGCCGCTTTTGAGCGCTCAGGCTTCGCGCGAGCATAAGTTTCTGCATGCCTGCCAGCTTGACGCGGCAGGCATGCTGCATTTCGGACCGACGAGAATTAAGCGCCGCGCTATAGGCGACAAAACATGAGCACCGTACCGTCACTTCCACAGTCCAGCGCGAGGCGCGTCGTCGTCACCGGAATGGGCGTGGTGACCCCGATTGGAGTTGGACTCGAAGCTTTTTGGAGCTGTCTCTGCGCCGGCGTCTCGGGTGTGACGGCAAACGATCTATTCGACACGTCAGGCGTCGAGTCGAAAGTGATCGCGCGGGTGCGGGGCTTCGACCCGGAGTCCTATTTAGACCGCAAGGAAGCCAAGCGCACCGACCGGTTCGTTCACTTCGCCGTGGCCGCCACTCAGGAAGCGATTCGGCAAGCGGGCTTGACCATCTCCGACGACGAAGCGCCTCGCGCGGGCACTTTTATCGGGAGCGGGGTCGGCGGCATGTGGACCATGATCGAGGCGTGCCGCACGATGCGCGACAAAGGCATGGGACGGGTGAGCCCGTTCACGATGCCGATGATGCTCCCGAATATGGCGGCAGGGCAGATCGCCCGGATGGTAAACGCCAAGGGGCCGTCGGAAGCGCCGGTGACGGCGTGCGCGTCGGGCACCAACGCGGTCGGAGACGCGTTCCGCGCGTTCCAGCGGGGCGATGTCGATATCGCGCTCGCGGGCGGCGCCGAGGCCGCGCTGAACGAGCTTTCCATCGCTTCTTTTTCCAACATGCGCGGCATCTCCCGCCGCAACGACGATCCCCAGCGTGCCTCGCGCCCGTTCGATAAGGACCGCGACGGCTTCGTGCCGTCCGAGGGCGCGGGCATCATGGTGCTGGAGACCTTGGAGCATGCCTTGGGGCGCGGCGCGCGTCCGCTGGGGGAGATTATCGGCTACGGCAGCAGCAACGACGCTTACGATATGGTGCATCCCTCACCCGGCGGCACGGGCGCGGGGCAGGCGATGAGCAGCGCCATCGCCGACGCAGGGCTAACGCCGGAGGATTTCGAGTATATCAATCCCCACGCCACCAGCACTCACGCGGGAGACATGGCGGAGAACGGCGCGATCAAGCTGGCGTTCGGAAAGCATGCCTATAACTTGGCGATTTCGGCGACGAAGTCGATGACCGGGCATATGATCGGCGCGGCGGGAGCTGTCGAGGCGATTGCGACGGTGATGGCGCTGCGCACCGGGACGCTGCCGCCGACGATCAATTTAGACAATCCCGACGAGGGCTGCGACTTGAACTATGTCGCGCATACCGCCCAGCATAAGAGCATCCGGCGGGCGTTGTCGAACTCCTTCGGCTTCGGCGGCCACAACGCGACCATCGCTCTCGCCCGCTACGACGAAGGCGGCGCATCATGACCGAAGCCGGCATGGGAAATACTCAGGACGCCTTGCCGAAGGTCGCGCTGATCACCGGCGGATCGCGCGGCATCGGGGCGGAAACGGCTCTGGAGTTCGCGCGGCGCGGCGTGGACGTTTGCATCAACTACCGCAGCAAGGCGGCGCGGGCGGACGAGGTCGCCGCTCAAGTGGCGTCGCTTGGCCGCAAATGCATCGCGGTGCAAGCCGATTTGACGGAAGAGGGCGACGTCCGCCGCCTGGCTATGGAGGTTCTCCAAGCCTACGGCAAAATCAACTATCTGGTGATGAACGCGGCCGGCGGCCTGGAGAAAGGCAAAGGCGATGACGATTCCTACGCTCGCGCCTTGAACGTTACGGCAAACCATCGCTTGCTCGATTTGCTGCTCCCGAGCATGCCTCCGGGCGAAGGCTCGTCCGTGGTGTTCGTCACCAGCCACCCATCGCATTTCTACGGGCAACTGCCCGGTCTGGCCGGGTACGACCGAGTCGCGAGCACGAAAAAAGAAGCCGAGGACACCCTGCGGGCGCGTATCCCGGAGCTTGGGGCTTTGGGCGTCCGAATAGCCATTGTTTCCGGCGATTTAATCGAAGGTACAATCAATGCCAAACTACTGCAGCGCGAGTATCCGGGCCTGATGGCCGCGCGAGTGGACGAGGTTGGAGCGCTGCCGACAGTGGCGCAGTTCAGCGTGGCGATTGTGGATACGGCGACGAACTTAGAGCTGGCGCAGGGTGCAACCGTGCTGATCGGCAGCACCGAGTGGGGGACATATCAGCGGATTCATGAAGAGGAAGCGTTAAAATAAAGGGAATCAATTTTCACTGTGCATCTTAGGGATGCAAAATTTCAAAGCAAATGAGTATTTTAACGCTTGACAATAAACTCGCGCTTTGGAAGGAGTTGGGGCGCGATGGAGACGGTTCGGACGGAAACCACTCGACGGGGTCTCAAGAGATCGAGCCGACTGTGGAGTATATCAAAAGCCTGGTCGCGCTGCGCTTTCCCGTGCTGCTGGTCGACCGGGTGCTGGAGTGGACGCCGGGCGAGCGGATCGTGGCGATGAAGTGCTTTACGGCCAACGAGCCGACTTTCGGCACAACTAATTCGGATATAACAGAGCCGCCTGCCGCGCTGGTATTGGAAGCGATGGTGCAGGTGGCGGGCTTGACAGTTCCCAAGCGTGCCGGACGATACGTTTTTCTTCTGGGCTTCGACAATGTCCAATATTGCGCTCCCGGAGAGCGGCGGCCCCAGTTCGGCGACCAGATGATTACCACGGCCACGGCGACGTCGGTGCGCAGCAAGATATTTATCGCGCATGCCGAATCGCGCGTGGAAGGCGAAATAGTGCTTTCCGGCGACGTCCGCTATATCTATCTCGACGCGCCCGCAGGCGCGGACGCTCACCTGTAGCAATCCACCCGCTCTACTTTGCGCCCGTCGTCGCCGCTCCGGTGGGATTGGCGGTGGAATTGCTGCCGTATCCAAGGTTCGAGAGCGGACGGCGCGCCTTTGCCCCTTTGTTCTGTGTCACGCGATGGTGACGGTGGCTTTTCGAGGCTGCCGCATGCTTCGCCGCCGCGCCGCTTGGCGCGGGCAGCAGAATGCCTATCAATGCCACGGCAAGCAGGCCCGTGACCGTTCTTGCGGCCCGGCGACTCACGGTTCGGAGAATGTTCATAGCCACTATTTCTTTGGCGTCGCCGGTTTTACATGAACCGCCGCGAGTTTTCCCGGAGGAATAGGAACCGCGGCTGCTCTGGCTTTTTTCGTTGCCGCAATATTGGTGAATGTATCGTGAATCGCGGCGGTGCGGCGGGTGCTTTCGGGGCCGCTGCCTTCGCCGGTCTCGCCGTTGAAGGGGTCCGAGCCGGTGCCGTACTGGAACGCTCCGGGTGTGGGGTCGTTGTTGGAGTTGGTGTTAAGCCCCGGATCGAGGTTCGTCGCGCCCGGCGCGTGGTGGATCAAGGCGGGCGCAATCGGCTTCGGATGAGCGGCTTTTGTCTTTGGCGTCGCCAGCGGCGCGGCGTGGGCGGTCGCCACGATCAGCGCCGCGCCGCAAATGAACGCCGCCGTCAGCAGCTTAGGATGACGCGACCGCAGTCGTATCGGATAGCTTGTCATAATATTTTTCTAAGTGCAAGCACCGGCACACGCAGCCAGCGCTGTCAATCGTCGGCGTTTATCAACAGGGTTATCGTGTTTTGCATGATCGTACCTGACCTGAAAACCGTTTCCGACAACAGCCGAAGAATGTTGATACTGAACACTCTTTCATCGATTCAGCGAGTGTTTCCTTTTCAAACCGCTGATTGAGCGCGAAGCGGTGCATTTTGAATTTTGTTACATATGGGTTGATTGAAAGGGTTAGTCCTAGATGGCTAGCGCTTCGAGAAGAGAAGTTGCCTTGCGCATTCCAGACCTCTCCCGATCCCTCTATGGAAATAGACGGGAGTTCAGACGACTTCTCTAAACCCGTTTTGAAAATCGCCGCGCCTGTCTTCAGATTGCCCTATTCAACGCCGTATGACAATAGTATAGATTGGAAATATTTTCTAATGCGTCGCGGCGCTCGGCAGCGCCGATACTTTGACGGGTTGGCGTATGTAGGCGGCGACAACCAAGCGAACGTCTCGACCGGTGGAGACGGCTACGGTGGCCGGGAGTTTGTACACGCCGTGCCTGATAAAGTCCAGCAGGGCGACTCGGTAGGTCTGGTCATCGACAAGCGAGGCGGCGTCGCCCGCTATCTGGCTGCCTTTGTCGGACTGCAGTATCCGCCGGATTTGCGCTCCGGTCAATGTCGCGATTGACACCTCATCGTGGAACGGCAAAATGGCGAGCACATCGTATCGGGTGGCGATGCGGTGGCGGAAGACGTTGTACAGGCCGGTCGTCGTGGTGCTGAGGCCTAGATCGGCACCGGTCTCGGCGCGCATGGCACTGGCGATAAGCTGGTTGGTCTGAGTCAGGCGCGCGGTCGGCGTGGTGGCGATGCCGAACGGCAGGCGGCCCAGCTTGTCATTGACGAGCGGCGCGGTGAACGGGCGAATAACGGCGGCGACATCGGGCGCTTCGGGAATGGCGGCAGAGACCGGGATAAGAGCGTCCTGCGATTTAGCCAGCGTCCAGATTTTGCCGCGCATTCCAGTGGGGTCTTCCACCGAGCGGAACAAGAGGTCTAAGCGGCCCAGGCGAACACCGAATTCTCCGTCCTGGACAATCGGCACCATTACGCCGCCGGCATTCTTCACGACGACCTGATGATAAAGATACGTATGGCTGTCGCCGCCGACGATGGCGTCGATGCCGCTGGTCTGCGCGGCGAGCTGCTTGTCGAGATCGAAGCCGATATGAGTTACGGCGATTAAGATGTCGCAGTGCCGGCGCGCCTCGGGAATCCACTGTTTCGCGGCGGCGACGGGGTCGCCGATATGCCAGCCCTGGGTCTGAGGGTAGCCGGCCGAGCGCGGCGCGGTCAGGCCGAGAAAGCCCACCCGGACTCCGCCGATAACGCGCACGATGTACGGCTGGACGCCTTGCAGAGTATCGCCACTCGCGTTCAAGGCGTTGGCGCAGATCCAGGGAAAGCGCGAGAGCTTGATGATTTGAAGCAGGTCGGATTGAGCGCCATCGGCGTCGAATTGATCGACGCCGTCTTTCAGCTTGAACTCGTTGTTGCCGATAGCCGCCATGTCGTAGCCGACCGCGTTCATCGCGGCGATGTCGGCGACACCTTCATAGGTGGTGGCGAGCGGGCCGCGCGTGGCGATGTCGCCGCTGTCGATCAGCAGCACCGGATTGTGGATTTGGGCTTTGAGATGCCGGATCAAAGTGGCCCGCCGCGCCGCGCCGCCGACGGAGGGCATTTCGGGAACGTCGTCGATCGGTGTCCCAGGGGGGTAGGCGGCAATCTCCTGGTAATCGAACGGCAGAAGATGGCCGTGCAGGTCGTTGTCGTGCAGGATGGTCAGCCGGAGAGTAGCGGGCGGGCTCGGCGAAGCCGGAGCGGGCGTCCAGCCGCTGGCACAGGCGCACCAAGCGAGAGCAAGCGGAAATGCGAGGAGAACCCGCCGCAGAGAGGAATGAGAACGATGAGCCACGGAAGTCACCTTTACAGCAAATGAACACTCGACGTCGAATACTTGATATGGTACTCGATTTCAGGCTCAACGCTGCTCGATGGCAATGCCGTTCACACAAACTCTATATATGACGCCGGCAAATCCTAAAAGGCCTAGAAACTCTTTGATGCCTGTCTGAACTCCCTTCGCTTCCAGCAAGGGTGAGGGGAAGTCGGGAGCGGGATTGACAAGCTGGTTACCTCGTGAATTCCAGACCTCCCCCAGCCCCTCCCTGGAAGGGAGGGGAGTTCAAACAGCCTTTTCCAACCTCTTAGCCGGATGGTTTCAAAACCGCTCTCATAGTCTGCCGCGCGCCACGGGCTAAATGACCGATCCCGTTTACCAAACGGTTGTAGCGGAGATCGTCGGCGAGGCCGATCAGGGCGTTCGAACCGGCGACGCGGTCCGTTTTTTGGTAGACGTGGAAGTATTTGATTTTCGGTAGCCGGTTGAATCCGATTCGGCGTACCTGACGGAGAACGGGGAACTGCTCGTCGTATAAATGCCACGCGGTGATATCGGTCATTGGGCGGCTGTCGATGTTGAAGACCAGATAGCCGCCGGGTTTGAGGGCGCGGTGGAGCTTGGCGAGAGTTTCGGGAACGTCAGGGACGTGGACGATGACATCCAGGGCGGTAATCAGGTCGAACTCGGATTCGGGCAGGACGTCCTTGCTGGATTCGTAGAAACGGGCGGGCACCTGGCGGCGGTCGAAGCGCCAGCGGGCGAAATCCAGAAACGACGTGGAGATATCGGCCAGCGAGACTTGCCAGCCGAGATTGTGAAAGAACAAGCTGGACGAGCCGGGGCCGGCGCCGAAATCCAGGTGACGGCCCGGCATCCAATTTGGGATTCGCTGAAAAAAGCCCTCGGCGATATCCACGCTTTCGGCGGGCACTTCCTCGGCGCACTGCTCGGCGTGGTAGAGCATGGTGTCGAAAATCCAGCTGGTTTGTGTTTGATAAAATTCCAGCAGTCCGCCCGGAGTGCTGCGGTCTTTTTGCTTCCACTCGCCCAGGGAATCGGTTTCCCAATCGCGGCAGCGGCGCACGACCTCTTCTTCCGGCATCTCGAAGTACGCGCTTAGCTCCTGAACAGCGACGGCAAGCGGAGCGGCGGACGCGTCCCCGGCGGTGATGGTGTGACACCAGAGCTGCATCAGCTCGGCGCGGCTTGGGACGGGGCTGGTATGAGATGGTCTGGGAAGGAGCGTGCTCATTACATTGAGTCCAAGATCAAGCCGCCGTGAGGACGGCTTTGGTGGCAGGCGAATGCTCCACCGGCGCGTACGGCGCAATGCCCAGCATTTCCGGGATAGTTAAGAATTCGTAGCCCTGCTCGCGCAAGCGATAAATCAGCTCATCCGTCGCCCGCGCCGTTTCCGGTTTTTCGGCTTCGGCGATCCCCGCGATTCCGTCGTGCAGCAGGATTATCGAGCCGGGGCGGACATCACCGGCGGCTTGCGCGGCTATCTCGCTGCCTGGAGGCGGCGGTACCTGCCAGTCGAAGGTGTAGACGTCCCACCCGATCGTCGCGTAGCCGCGCTGGAGCAGGCGGCGCGTCTCCCAGGGTGTCAGCCAGCCCCAGGGCGCGCGGTAGAGCTTCGGCTGGACGCCGATGATCTCGCTTAGCACGTCCGCGCACAGGTCGATATGGCCGTCGTCACCGAGCAGCAGCCCGGCTTTGCGGCTGTGATACATCGAATGGTTGGCGACAATATGGCTCTCGGCGTAGGCGCGCCGGACTATTTCCGGGTAGTTCAGGGCGTTTACGCCGACGCAGAAGAACGTCGCCTTGACGTGGTGCTTGGCGAGAACGTCCAGGATGTCGTTCGTGGATGGATCGTTCGGGCCATCGTCGTATGTGAGGGCAACCTGCTTTTTGGCGCGGTCGCCGTGGACAAACGCGCGGCCAAGGCCTCCGATGGGAGGCTGAAGCAGCCAGTTGCCGATTTCGTCGGCGAGGCGTCCCGGAAGGGTGCGGGCGGTGCTACGCAGCTTCGGCATAGGGTTCCATTCCTTCCGAGAGCGATGTGATCTCGCGGCGTGCGTTGCCGATAAGACGGTCGTAGCCCCGCGCCCCAAGTAAAGTTCGAGCGACGAGGGAGAACAAGCGGGGCTGCATCAAAGTGAGCCAGGGATGGTGCAGGAGTGAGAGAGCGTAGCCGTGCCAGCCGCGCGGGTAGCGTCCGGCGAAGATATCCAGAGTGGGCACGGCGACCAGCGCCCGCTGGATTGCCTGGCGCTTCAAGGCGCGGCGCTCCGGCAGATTGTCGTCGGTGAAGCGCTCCATGGCGAACTCGATGCCGAGCAGCATCTCCGCAGTCGCCCGCCAGAGCGCGCCGCCGGAGTTGGACATATTCGAGTTGTGGGCGCGATAGGCGTAGAGCGGCTTATCCAAATAGGCGATTTTGCCCGCGAGGCAGAGTGCGAGCCACATATTGGTGTCCACCGAGTAGCGGCAGCGGGCGTCGTAGCCGCCAACTAAGTCGTAGGCCGAGCGGCGGATCACCGCTCCGGAGTGGAGCACCGGCGACGACATCAGCATGCGCCGCACCTCGTCCACTCCCGCGTGAATATAGTCGCCGTCCGACGCGCGGCGGGTATGGCGGACGTGGGCCGCGTCGTCCATCTCGTGCCAGGCCGAATAGGAGAGCGCGATTTCGGCGTCGGAGTCCATCACGCGGCAGGCTTCGGCGAAGGCGGTTTTATCGAGGGCGTAGTCGTCGGCGCTGATGACCGTGATGTACTGGCCCCGCGACAGCCCGCAGCCTTGCAAGAGCGAGTCGACATAGCCCTGGTTTACCTTGTGATCGACGAGGCAGACGCGTGGGTCGGATAGATAAGGCTGGATTACGGTCAGGGAATCGTCAGTGGAGCAGTCGTCGATTAGGATGATCTCGAAATCGGCCATGGTCTGCGCGAGGATGGAATCCAGGCACGCGGGCAGGTACCGTCCGTAGTTGTAGTTGAGGACGGTGACCGAAAGGCGCGGCGCGAGCCTGGGGAGTGGCGCGTTGCCGCACTCCTGGGTTTCGCCGTTTGGTTGTCTTTCGATTGTGGTCACGGGTACTAAGAACCCATCCGGCCTTTCAGGCCACCTTCCCGGTCGGGAAGGAAAAGTCTACA
>CAXSEA010000103.1:0-11764 GCA_964235675.1 uncultured Armatimonadales bacterium
GAGCCGGCCGGGCCGAACAGGCCGATGACCTGCGAGTTGGTGGAGTAGCTGACGGTGCTCACCCCGGAATCGGGGCAGACTAGAATGCCGCCGCCCCCGGTTTCGGTATCGGGGCCGAAAATCGCCACCGGCGAGTAGCCTTTGACGTACGCGGCGATCTCATTGGGCCACAAGGTGTTGCCGGAGCCGTCGGTATTGGTGGCGAAGGAAAAAGGATAGGCCTCGTCGGTGTCCTGCACGTACATGGCAATTGCCTCACCGAGTTGATGCTGGTTGGACACGCAGGCGGTCTGCCGGGCTTTGGCCCGCGCCTGGGAAAATACCGGGAAGATGATGGCGGCGAGTATGCCGATGATGGCGATCACAACCAGCAGCTCGATTAGCGTAAAGCCTCGATCCGTTCTCTTCATAGCGGGCCTCTTCTTCCGTGTTAATATTATTTTGAGGAGCGTTGTAGCTCGCTACAGATACAATTATAGCGAGTATTCTTCGATTTTATTGTTTTGATCTCTTTAGATGGTTTGAGGAGTATCCCTCTCTGAGACCTATCCGTCACTTACGTGACACCTTTCCTGAAGGAAAGGATAGCTATCGGCAGAGCGTTTCGATCACTTTAATCCTTCTCTGCATAGGATTTAGAAAATGTCGTCTCTTCTTTCTCTGCTTAGACAGGGATGGGTGTAGGAGTTGGTTTTGATGCTGCGTTTGTGCGTGGTGGACTTCCCCTTAATCCCCTCCTAGGATAAGGAAGGGAAACAAACCAGACGGCACTTGCTATAGACTTGCCTCTTTTCTAGGAGGGGGACCGGAATACGCTTTTTGGAATTTGGATGTTTCGTTGGGGGTGTCGGACTTGGCTGGGGGCGGTTTCACGCCGCTCGAATGCGGAAACATCTTGGTGTACTCAATTTTTGCACAGGAGCAAACCCTAATCCATGAGCCAGCCTGAAGAATTCCGTCCGAAAGCCTCGGAGATGCCGGGGCAGATTCTGCCCTACCCGGCCAAGCAGTCCGATATGGCGCCGCAGCCCGACAGCGATTTGTCCAACTACAAGCCCGCCGGCAAGCTGAAGGGCAAGGTAGCCTTGATTACCGGCGCGGATTCCGGCATTGGGCGGGCGGTGGCAATTGCGTTCGCGATGGAGGGAGCCGATGTGGCGATCTTCTACAACGAGAACGATTCCGACGCCGCCGAAACCAAGCGGATGGTGGAATCGAGGGGCGGCAAGTGTCTGGTCATCAAGGGCGACGTGCGAGTCTCGCAGGAGTGCCGGGACGCTGTGGCTCAGACCGTGGCCGAGTACGGCGGGCTGAATATTTTGGTGAACAACGCCGCGTTCCAGATGTCGCAGAAGCGGTTCGAGGATATCTCCGAGGAGCAGTTCCGGAGGACGTTCGAGACCAACATCTTCGGCTACTTCTATATGGCGCAGGCAGCGGTGCCGCACCTGACGGCGGGCGACGCCATTATCAATACCGGCAGCATTGTCGGCAAAGTGGGCATCGCGCTGCTGCTGGACTACTCCGCGTCGAAAGGCGCGATCCACTCGTTTACGCTGTCGCTCGCGCTCAGCCTGGGCGAGCGCGGCATCCGCGTGAACGCCGTGCTGCCAGGGCCGGTCTGGACCCCGAATATTCCGGCCACCATGCCGTTCGAGGAGACGCGGAACTACGGACACGAAGTTGCCTTGAAACGTCCCGGCCAGCCGGAAGAGCTGGCGGCGGCCTACGTGCTGCTGGCATCGGACGACGGCAGCTTTATGACAGGCAGCCTAGTGGAGGTGACCGGCGGGCGGATCGGCTGAGTCACCCTGCCTGGAATCGGCTCGCAAGCTCCGCGTTTTTAGCGGAGCTTTTTTGCGGCTTCTGGAAATTGTTCGCCGCGAGGGAGGGCCAATCTGTTCAAAACAGCAGAGATTTCAAAACAGAGGCTAAGCAATCAGCCGAATTTGCCAACAATTGAATTCTAACTCAATTATAGTTCATGCACGTCAGCGCCGCTCGATGCCGGTTGCGTTTCCGCTGCAACATTCCTACTTTGCTAAACACAGAATTATTCGCACCACTACCAGAAGAAGCTTGCGCTCAAGCAGCAGATCGCGCCCTTTTGAAAAAGTGCTTGCGCTCCACCCGCCCTGTCGCTCGTCTTAGGTGCAATCCAAAGCCCAGTAGAACACATCCAGCGCTTGAGAGCGCGGCGATTCTCAACAGCTTCTTCGAGAGCGACGCAATGATGATGAGCGTCTCCGAGCTTCTCATCGATGAGGACGACGGCGTGTTCGTCACGGTGAACGCCGCTTGCGCGCGAAACTTTAGCCGCGCTCCCGAGCAGGTAACGGGCTTGCGCTGGAGCGAAGCCGGTATCAATTTAGAAACGCGCCGCTTATTGATTCAGCACTGTTTGGAAACAGCCCAGTCGGGAAAGCCTTCGCGATTCGAGGGCCGCCGCGAGCGCGATGCAGAGACCTATTGTTATCAGGCTACTGCCTACGCTATCAAAACGCCTCCAGGGATGTCGATGCGATTTACCTACATAGTGGAGGATATTACCGCGCGCAAGCAGGCGGAACTCGATCTTCGCAGCAGTCAGGAGCGGCAGCGCGGGCTGATCGATTGCATGCCCGCGATGATCGGCCATGTCAGCGCCGAGCGCCGGTTTCTATTTTGCAACAAGCTCTACTACGAGCGCTCAGGTCTTGTCGAAGAGAACATTATCGGCAAAACCGTTCTCGAGGTGGTTGGCGAAAACGCGTACGCGCGGATGAAGCCGTTCATCGATCGTGTTTTGAACGGCGAGCGGCTGAGTTATGAAACGCAGGTGCTGGATCGCGGGATCCTTGCCCAGCACCTGCTGGTCACGTACGCGCCGGAATTGAATGCCTCGGGGGAGATAGCAGGATATTTTTTCTCCATTATTGACTTCACCGAACGAAAAAATCTGGAACAGGAGCGCGAGGCTCTGCACCTGCAAACGAAAAGCCTGCTCCAAGAGGCTGTGGAACAAGCGGACGCGGATCCGCTTACCAGTCTGCTCAACCATCGCGCGTTTCATAAGCGGCTGGAGGAAGAAGCAGACCGCTGCCTGCGCTCCGGCACCAGCATGGCAGTGGCGATCATGGATTTGGATAACTTCAAGTTTTTTAACGACGCCTACGGCCATGCGGCGGGCGACCGGGTGCTGCGCCAAGTGGCGGCCGCGCTGCTCGGCTCGTGCCGCACCTATGACGTTCTCGCCCGATTCGGAGGCGACGAATTCGCCATGCTGCTGCCGGGTATAGAGATCAATGGGCCGTTGTCGGAGGCTGAAACGACGGAGGCAATCGCCAAGCGGCTCTGCGAGGCGCTGGCGGAGGTTGGGTTTCAGCCTCCGAATGCTGAGCTTACCGTGCCGATTGTGCTTTCAACGGGAGTGGCGCTGTTTCCGAACGAGTGCGCGACTCGGGCGGATGTTCTCGAACTTGCGGATTCGCGCCTCCGCCGTTTCAAGCTCGGCCAAGCCGACGAGGAGCAGACGCCGGCGGAGCGTCTTTCGGCGGAGCTGACCAGCTCGTCGCACGGGTTTGCGATGCTGAACGCGCTGGTTGTCGCTGTGGACGCCAAAGACCGGTATACCCGCCGCCATTCAGAGGACGTGATGCGCTACGGCGTGGAAATCGCGCGGGAGCTTGGCCTGGACGAGGCGGAGCTAAAGACAATCGCCACGGCGGCTTTGCTGCACGATGTCGGAAAGATCGGCGTGCCGGATAAGATTTTGCGCAAACCGGGACAGCTCACCGAAACCGAGTTCGATGCGGTACGGCAGCACGCGGCGATGGGAGCGGCGATTGTCGCCGCGGAGCCTGATCTGAGCGAGACTTTGAGCGCGATCCGCCATCACCACGAGCGGTGGGACGGAGCTGGCTACCCCGATAATCTGGCAAGCGAGACAATCCCGCTGCATGCGCGCATCATGGCGGTTGCCGACGCTTTTTCCGCGATGACCACCGACCGTCCTTATCGCCAGTCGATGCTCGCGGAGAAAGCTCTCGGAATTCTGAAAAGCGGCTCCGGCACGCAGTGGGACCCGGCTTGCGTGGATGCATTCTGCCGGGCGGCGGCAAGTCAGGGACAGCAGCTCACGGCTACCTCGCCGCCTGCCAAGCCTGAAACTCCCCCGCTTCCGGTTTTGCCGGCCTCGCAAAATTTTCGGTTCTCGAAAGATAGCGAGAGAAACGGCTACGGCGGCATTGATTACGGCGGCGGCGAGGTTATCCTGCCGGATTAGCGGAATGCCTTATAAAAACTCATCAGCCCCCGCTTCGTTTTGATCGAAGCGGGGGCTGATGAGCGCGTGCGAGAGGCTCAGGCCAACTTAGCTCTTCGGCAGGGTGACCTGGTAGATGGGCGACGTGGCAGTGTTAGTACCGTCGTTGGAGATCACCTCGTAGTAGTAGAGCGTGCCTTCCGTCTCGTTTTTCAGCGTGACGGTGTGGTTCAGCTCGTAGGTAGGAACGTACGCCGACTGGGTCAGCGCAGTCTTGGAGGTGCCGAGCAGTACCTTGGAATCGGACTCCGACGTGGTGGTCCACTTGAAGGTCAGGCTCGTGCCGCTGGTGGTGACGGACGCGTTGGGCGTGGTCTTGAAGGCGACGACCTGCGGAATGCTGAGGTACGGGCCATCAATGTTGGACGTGCCGCCGGAGTAGACCGCCTGCACCGAATAGTAGTATTTGGTCTTATCGGTAAGTCCTTTACTAATATAGGGGCTGGTGGTGGTCGTAAACGTGGTCGGGCTGCTCAGCGAAGAACTGAGGCTCTGCTTGATGATGTAGCTGGTTGCCTTCGGCATAATGTCGAAGAAGACGTAGTTGTCTTTGTTGCCCGGATTCACGTAAAGGTGGGTCGGAGTCGGCGAGCCGTATTCCGCGATGACGTTCACGCCGTTCGGGCTGCCCCAACCGGTGGAGTTATCGAAGCCCTTCACAGCCGGGAAATACAGGTTGGTGGTGCCGTCCTGAACATCGTGCATCGTGGTCGGATACTGGAACTGAATACCCTTAAACAGGCCGGAAAAATCGTCTACGCCGATGCGGTAGAGCATCGGGTTGAAGAAGCCGATTGTGCCGAGGCCGTTCAAGGCGCGCTGCTCGTTGATACGGGCGGTGATTCCAGCCCACAGCGGCGCGGCGCAACTGGTGCCGCCGATCAATACGGCTTCGCCTTCAACTCCGTTGACGGCTACATCGTAGCCTGTATCGGGGTTGGCGTTGATTGACAGGTCAGGTAGGTTGCGGTACTTGGACGGGTCTGGGTTAGTCGGGTAGGCCGCATCGGTATCGGCGGTCGGGTAGCCGCTGGGGATTGCCCCGGCGTTGGGAACGACGCCTACCTGGTACGGCACACCGGGCTGTGTTTTGCTGCTGGCGATAGTCCAGATGCGGCTCACGCCGCCGCCGCCGCCGCTGGCTGCGGTGGCAGTCGCGCCGGAGCCGGACGCGGGCGTGCCCCAGGAGGACTCACTGGCGTAGACGAGAGGCGCGACGCCCGGAGTGGTCACGTTCAACGTGGTACCGCCGGTGGCGGTCATGTAGGGGTCGGACGCGGGATCGTCCACCTGCAGCGAGTTCTCGCTGTTAGCGGTATCGTCGAAGGCTCCGCTGTCGCCGGATGCCGCGAAGATAGACTGGCCTTGCGCCGCCATCTGCTCGAAGGATTTTTCCTCGCCGTTCAAATCGCTTTGCGTCTGGTTGATCTCGGACGTGCCCCAGGAGGTGCTGATTTCAGACTCGGCGTCGTTATCGGCAATCACCTGGTACAAGGTGACGGAATACGGCACGCCGCTGACGCTGGCGTTGCTGGTCTCGTAGACGTCAATGCCGGTGGCCAGCGGGGCTAAGGCGATTTGAAGCTCAATGTCGAGATCCACTTCGTCGTCGCCACCAAGCGGAATAGCCGGAGGCAGACCAGTTGTGGTTGTAGTTTCGATGTTCACCGGGAAGGCGAGCGGCAAGTTGAACATCGTCTCGTACGTGGTGATGTCGGTCGGAATCTCGACATCCAGCTCATAGAGGCCAAGAGTCTGCCCCTTGCCGAAGCCGGATGGCGTCGTGGCGGGTACGGATCCCAGCGTATATGGCTTAAAGTTGTAGGCCTGGTAGATGTCGGTCGGGGTTAATCCACCATTCACGGCACCGGTGCCAACTGAGTTCGAGCTATCTTGCGGAGTCGATAAATAGCTGGCCAGTCCAAAGCTTGCGCTCTTCGGCTTTTCAGCGGCGTAGGTGAGGTCGATGCCGGCTTTCGACTCAGCAATAGCGGCAGCCATCTGGCTGGCTTCGCGCTTATCCATGTGCGGATGCATGACGGCCGCGTTGCTGAGGCCGCCGATGCCATCGATTTTAGCGGCGATGTCGGCGGGCAGCTTGGGCGCGGAAAGCGGCGCGAAGAACGCGCGTCCGTCGGGAGCGGTGAAGTTGGAGAGCGACATGCCGAAAGCTGACTCGACCCTGGCGGCGGGGGCTGAGACGATCAGCACCTTGTTGCTTGGGAGCGCGCTTTCGATGGTAAAGCCCTGCGAGAGCGCGTAGGCCTTCACCGCGGCGAAGTCCGCTGCGGACGCGCCGTACTGCGCTTGAAACTGAGCGTGGGTGAGGTACTGGCCGAAGCTAGGGCTTTTCGGGTCGTACATTCCGGCTACGGCCTTGTCGAGGCCGGCCTGGTTGCGGAACGGCAGAATAAAGCTAAACGTCACCTGAGTGGATGGATCGAGCAGCGGTCCGGGGATGGATTTCGCTACGAGCAGGGGAATAGCGCCATGAACTTCGGCAGTTGCGCTGGAGACGGGCAGAGTCGCTGCGTTGGCCCGAGGGGATGAGCCAAGTGTCAGCGGCGAGGTGGCAAGTAGTGTAGTCAGAACCGTGGGTAGTACAACGCTCCACAGCCGAGGGGATCGGCAATTCATTCAGCAAGAATCCTTTCACCGTCGTATCTTTTTCAGGGACGCGGGGGTTATACCCCTGGATTCCTATAGGAAACGTACATCTCGATACAATTTGCTATTTTTATGGCTACTATACCAATATTGCATAACTAATTTTACTGGCATAAATACTGGGGCGCATATTAAAGGATAAACCGCAACTTCTCGAAGAGTCTATTATTTCAAAGGAGCTATTTTCACCAGAACTACGCCATGTGGATTTACGGTCGCGGTGTAGAAGTCGGTGAATCTGCCGAGTGTCTTTTGCCGCCATAGATCACGCACGCTCTGCCGGCTGGAGAGGCTTAATTCGGCGAAGTCGATAGTGACTTGCGCTGGAGAGTCACTTAAGTTAAACAAGCCAACCGCCTGAGAGCCGTCGGACATCTGTTTAGCCCAAACTTGCAAGCGCGGCACTGTGATGGAATCTGTTTCACCATGCGTGGCGTAGGCGCGGGCACCAGTTAAAACGACATTGTCGTCGGAATGGCTGACTAGGCTCGCCGCTCGCCCAGCTGCGTCCTGGTCTACCGCGAGAACCTCGTCGTTGGTGAGTAGGCTGAGGGTAAACGGATCTAATTTGCTCATATCCGCGCCGATCAGAAGCGGGGCGGCGAGCAGGCACCAGAGGGAAATATGGGTGTATTGCTCGTCGGCGTTCAAGCGGGTCGGCTTCGGATCGCCCCATCCGACTGAGCCGACTTCGAGCATATCGGGATCGTTCCAGTGTCCAGGTCCGGCATAGGGTGCCCACTTCGACTGGGTGAAGCCGTTGGAAGCGACGCTTTCGTAGGTGTCGGTAATGTCGCCGGTGGTGCGCCATGACTGCGCCATGTGCACCCAGTCGGTGGCATGATCGAACGGCGCTGTACTGCAAAGGCTGAATATAAAATCGCGACCGCTGCCCTTGAGCGCCTGCGCCATGCTGCGGACATGAGGCGCATCGTTAGGGAACCAATCGTACTTCAAATAATCGAAGCCCCAGCCGGCCCACTCGTCGGCGTCCTGCTTTTCAAACGAGTACTTGCCGAAGGTGTGGTACGGATTGGGTTCTTTGAAACGGATTGCGTCCGGCAGCTGCACGTAAACGCGCTGCGGGTTGTCGGCGCTGCCGCCGGGAAACATCGAGTACGAGGCGATATATGGCGTGGAGTACAGCCCCACCTTTAGGCCCATCGCGTGAATCGATGCTGCCATCGCTTTCATATCCGGGAAGCGCTCGTTTGCCATCAACGCCTGGGTTTTCGGGTTCGGCAAGCCCTGCCAGGTATCGTCGATGTTGATATAGGTCCATCCGTGCTGGTCGAGTCCGGCGGCCTTGAAGGCGCGCGCCGATTGCAGCACTTTCTCCTGGTCGATTTTCCAGGCCCACGAATTCCAGCTGTTCCAACCCATCGGCGGAGTCAACGCGATCTTGTTTCCGATGACAATAGTAAACGCCTTCGAGCGCAAACCAAGCGTGTTTTTGGCGCGAACGACAATGCTGTATGTACCGGACTTCGCGACGCTGCCGGTGATATGGCCCGTGGCCTTATCGAGCGTCAAACCTTTGGGCAGGCCGACTGCGTAGAATATCATCGGTCGATCTCCGGTGGCTGGAATACCGTACAAAAACGGCCGTCCCGGACGCTCGCCGTAGACACTGGGCCCGTTGATGCGGGGCGAGCGCGGAGCAGGCGGCGTGAGAATGCGGTCGGTGTAGTCGGGAACAGCGGCGGTGGTGGGTGGCGCGGGAGAGGCCGATGCTATGGGCGCTGGAGCAGGTGCCATATTTTGCGCCATTACAGACCCCGGCAAGCAGCAAAAACAGCTCGCCGCGAGAAACGATAATTTTAGAAGCGTTTTCATTCAGGCGTTCTTTATGACTCGATGAAGCGGGATGATCGGCTGCGAAGTGATCGGCAGCCGGCCCATGATGCTGCGCGTTTTGTACCGGCAACGCAACTGCAGCGCGATTAACCGGCGCGCTCCACTTTTTGATTTAATGCGCTGGGCAAAGTCAGCGGCCTCAAGTCGATGAGCGCGTGCAAAACTATCGGAACTATCAAATTGGCGGTGGCGATATACACGGCGCTCAGAAGCAGGCCGACGACGAAGGTCGCCAGCACTCCGGCAACGCCTTGGTAGAGATGCAGCAGCCCGAACGCAGCGGCGGCAACCAGCAGGAGGGTGAAGCCGGCTAGCCCGAAGTGCGCGAAGAAGCGCAGGCCGAAGCCGCGAAACAGCAGCTCCTCGCAGACTCCGGCGCTTAAAGCCACGCCGGCAAACAAGATTCGCTCCGAGCGAAGCTGCGGCAGCAGCGCCGCGAAGTCGCCCATCATCGGCGGCAGCTTGCCGAATCGCGCGAGCAGCGGGGTGATGATTAGTCCTATCGCCGCGCCGCCGCAGACGCCGTACACTGCTCCGATCGCCCCATCGGGCATAACGACGTGAAACGCGGGCGAGACGCGCAGTATGGTTTTCCCGACGGCGAGCGCGGCCATGAGGCCGAACGCGATCTCACCGACGATAGTCAGGCGGTATTCGCGCAGGAGAGCCTCACGACGCCCGAGCGCGAGCGCCGCTTTCAGCTTGCGGTACTCAAAAGCCCCCCACACGGACCAGGCGACAGTCAAAATCGGCAGCAAGCAGAATAGAACAAGCTTCATCATCATATTGTACGGCAGCTCCGGTCAACGGCTGGTCTGAATCATCGCGCGTTTATATTTCGCTGAATGACGAAATGTCTTGACATGCTGCTGAAGGGAAAGGTAACATTTCGCCAAATGACGAATCATTCTACTGCTCTTGTCTCCAGTCCCGAGCGGGAGCATGCCCGCTTTGCCGCGGCGTTCAAGGCGCTTGGGGAGCCGACGCGCTTGCGTATCTATGATTTTCTGCGCTCGTGCTGCTGCCCCGTGGCCGTGGACGATTCCGGCGACGTGCGCCGGGTCAGCGGGCCGACTGTCGGGGAGGTCTGCTGCCGCATCACCGGCGCGGAGCGTATCAATTCGACTATTTCCGAGCACCTGAAGGAGTTGCGCGAGGCGGGGCTGATTACTATCGAACGCCGGGGGCGAAACATGATCTGCGGGGTCAACCCAGATGCGGCGCAGACACTGGCAAACTACCTGGCCGACACGCTGCCCGCGCCGCCTGGTGGCGACTGCTGCAACAACTAGGAGTATCAACAATGAAGCTGAGTCATTTTACCGAACTGCTGGCTGTTAATCCCGACAAGCCGTTCCACCTGATCTTGCCGGGTGAAAACATAGTGCCGGTGTCGTTCCACATTACCGAAGTAGGCTATGTCACCAAGAGGTTCATCGACTGCGGCGGCAAGCTGCATACCGTGCAAGCTTGCCAGTTACAGGCATGGCTAGGCTCGGACAACGATCACCGGCTGTATGCCGGCAAGATGGCACGCGTGCTTGAACAGGCTCAGGCGAACGGTGTGCTGCCGGACGGCGAGGATTTGGACGTTGAAATCGAGTACGAGGATAAAGTTATTTCTCAGTACACGGTCGGCAGCTTCGCCGTATCGGAGAGTGCCGTCGTGTTGAATCTCAACCCCAAGCATACCGATTGCCTGGCGCAAGAGCTGTGCGGAGTTCCTACGCTCCTGCCGATGGCGCAAGGGCAAAAAGCGGGCGGTTGCTGCACTCCTGGCGGTGGCTGCTGCTGAAAGTGTTTCCCGTATGAGCCATGTTGTTTCTGTAGCCCCGACCTGCCGCCCCTCGGCAACAGGTCGGCTCTCATTTCTTGACCGCTACCTGACGCTGTGGATTTTCTTGGCGATGCTCCTGGGCGTCGGCCTTGGCGTGTTCGTGCCGCAAGTGCCGAAAGCCATTACCGGCCTGGCGGTCGGCACAACCTCGATTCCAATTGCGGTTGGCCTGATCCTGATGATGTACGCGCCGCTGGCGAAGGTGCGCTATGAGGAATTAGGGCAGGTGTTCCGCAATACCCGGATACTCGGTCTGTCTCTGGTGCAAAACTGGATCGTCGGCCCGCTGCTGATGTTCGCGCTCGCGCTGCTGCTGCTGCCGGACAAGCCGGAATATGCGGTCGGCCTGATTATGATCGGCCTCGCCCGCTGTATCGCCATGGTGATCGTCTGGAACGAGCTGGCGGGCGGCGATACGCAATACGTCGCGGGCCTGGTCGCGCTCAATTCAGTCTTTCAGGTCTTGTTCTTCTCGGCTTATGCATTCGTGTTCGTCAAGGTGCTGCCGCCGCTCTTTGGGGTGCATTTCGCCGGGGTCGATCTGTCGCGCCTGACGATGGGCACAATCGCTGCAAGCGTAGCCGTCTACCTCGGCATACCCTTCCTGGCCGGGCTGCTTACGCGTCTGGCTCTGGTGCGGGCGAAGGGCCGCGCCTGGTATGAAGGGCAGTTCATCCCCCGCATAAGCCCGCTGACCCTGGTTGCGCTGCTCTTTACAATCGTCGTCATGTTCTCCCTTAAAGGCGGCATGATCGTGCGGCTGCCGCTCGATGTGGCGCGAATTGCGATCCCGCTGGTGATCTATTTTGCGGTCATGTTCCTGGTGTCGTTCTACATGGGCCGCAAGCTCGGCGCGGACTACGCCAAGACCGCGACGCTCTCTTTTACGGCGGCGGGCAACAATTTCGAGCTGGCGATTGCGGTCTCGGTCGCGGTGTTCGGCATCAGCTCCGGCGCGGCGTTCGCGGCTGTGGTCGGGCCGCTGGTGGAGGTGCCGGCTTTGATCGGGCTGGTGAATGTCGCCCATTATTTTCAGCGCCGATAGTTTGCGGCTTCGCCCGAAGCTCAGACTCCTGGCTTGAACGAGGTCTACTAGCGGC
>CAXSEA010000104.1:0-2413 GCA_964235675.1 uncultured Armatimonadales bacterium
TATTTAAGATGTCCTAGAAGATGGCTGTAGACTTTTCCTTCCCTACAGGGAAGGTAGCCTGAAAGGCCGGATGGGTTCCGTGCAATGTGCTTTATAATAAAAGCGAAGAGTAACACGGATGTCAAATTCTTCTCACCTAAAACTGCCTATCGCGCTGCTCTGCGCCCTAGCCTTAAGCGCAGCGCTTCCCTACGTCCGCGCCAACGCGCAGGCCCAGGGTAGCGTCTCCGCCCCAGCCGCCACAGTCTCCTCTGGCGTTCCCGCGACATCCACCGACAGCCACACGCCGCCCGCCGCCAGCACGCTCGCCACATCGCCGCCCGCGCCGGTCACGCCCACAGCCGTCACCGCCCCCCTGATCCAAACACCGTTGCCGGCTCCCAGCGGCTGGCGACGCCAAAATTTCACCGTCGCGCGCTGCACCGCCCCGCCTACCATCGACGGCAAACTCAACGACGCCTGCTGGGCCACCGCCACGCATGTCCAGGGCTTCTACCGGCTTCAATCCAACGCCCCCGTTCCCGAGCAGACCGAGGCCTGGCTCTGCGCCGATTCGCGCCACCTCTACATCGCCTTCCACTGCCTCGACAGCCACCCCGAGCTGATCCGCGCCAGCGAAACCCAGCGCAACGGCGACATCAGCCACGACGATCTGGTCGGAATCGATATCGACAGCCAGAACACACGCCGCGATGCCTCCACCTTCATGATGTCGGCGAACGGCACCCAGGTCGATCAATTTGAAGGCGGCACGGCGAGCAACATCACCTGGGCGGGCGACTGGCGCGGAGCCGTCGCCCGCACCAAGGACGGCTGGACCTGCGAGTTCTCCGTCCCGTTCGCGCTCATGCGCTACCCGCGCGGCGCGCATCAGTTCGGAATGATTCTCTACCGGAAAATGGCCCGCGAAACAACCATCACCGGCTGGCCCTACGTCCCGCCCGAGGCCGAAAGCGGCGGCAACCCGGCGGAAGCTCCCTATCTCGGCGAATTCGACGGCATCGCGCCCCCCTTCGTTGCGCCCCAACCGATTTTTCTGCCGTACACCCTGGTCTCCGGCGGCGCGAACACCTCAACTCGCGAAGGCCTCGACGTCAAATACCCAGTCACCACCACTCTGACCGGAGTGGCGTCCCTGTTCCCCGACTTCCAGACTATCGAGCAGTCGGTCACCGACGTCAGCTTCTCCTACACGCAAAAGCTGCTTCCCGACTTGCGCCCGTTCTTCGCCGAAGGCTCCGGCTTCCTGCCGAGCCAGACTCTTTTTTACTCCCGCGATGTAGGCGATTTCGATGGCGGCGTCAAGCTCGCGGGCAAAACCGATGCTACCACCGTCGGTGTGCTCGGAACCACCTACCGGGGGGATCAGCATCAGGACGTGCAGGTGGCGAACCTGGCCGAAGATCTCGGCTCGCTCAGCAAAGTAGGCTTCAGCGGGGTAGGGGACACTCAGGCGGGACTCGCGTCGAATCAGGTCAGCAGCTTGTACGGCGTCTACGGTTTCAAGTCCGGCGGCGTCCCGGATCAACTCAGCTTGATTCACGACCAATCCTGGCTCGGCGGCCGTCAAGAAGGCGGAAATGATCTCTTATCCTTCAGCCGCCAAGCGCCTCCGGGAAAACCGTCCTACTCGCTGGAATACGACGACATCGGCCCGGACTTCGACAGCCGGCTCGGCTATGTTCCCTACACCGACGAGCGCGGCTACACCGGCAGCGCCAGCTACCTCGACCAGTTCGACAAAGGCCCCGTCGAACTGCGCTATTTGCAGTTCGACGCCGACGATTACGAGCACCATACCGGTGGCTTCTACTACGGCGGCGGCGACGTGCTCGGCCTGCTGCGCTTCAGAAACGGCGTGCATGTTCAGCAAATCTTCGATGTCGATCAGTACACGCAGTATCACGACAACTACGAAAAGACCACGCTATTCTGGAACCAGCATTCTCTCTTCGACCAGGGCAAATTCGCGCTGGAATTCGGCCGCGAGGCGGGTCAACCCTATACCTACTTCGAACTCGACCAGGGCTATCTCGTTTCACGCCCTTTCTCGGCGCAGCTCTCCTACGACGAATCGATCCTCGGCCCCACAGCCACCACCCAGCTCGTCCTCACCGGCAACTACCGTCTTTCCACCTTCCGCACGCTCGGCGGCAGGATCGTCGCCCAGCAGGGCCACACCAACCTCTACGCCGCCTACGGCCAGCAGGGACGAACCGGCAACGACGTTTTCCTGATTTTCGGCGACCCGAACAGCCTGAGCACACGCGGCGAAGTTACCCTGAAAGTGGTGCACCCCATGGCGCTGTGACCTATCCGGGCTCTCGCCCACCTTCCCTAAAGGGAAGGAACTGTATGTCAAGTTGGGACTAACTATATCTGGCGCATTCAGATGGTAAGCGAATCAAGCTTA
>CAXSEA010000104.1:2513-11734 GCA_964235675.1 uncultured Armatimonadales bacterium
TCAAGTTGGGACTAACTATATCTGGCGCATTCAGATGGTAAGCGAATCAAGCTTACTGTAGAATTCCTTCCCTTTAGGGAAGGTGGGCGAGAGCCCGGATAGGTCCGCTCACCGCTTCAGTTAGCAGGAGAATTTCGCCGCGCCCGCACCTGCTCGTTCAGCTTAATCAAATCGATACTATGCTTATGGCAGAAATCAAGAATCACGTTGTGCGCCTCTTCGCGGGTAATCTCGTCGATCTGGCGGATCAACGCTTCGGGATTGGTCGCTTCCTCAAGCCCCGCAGTGGCGGAGTAGTCCGCCTTCGGGACGCCCGCCCGCTCGCACAAAAGACGCAGAAGGCGCAGCATCTCCGTGTTTTCCTGCTCGGACAGCAAATTGATCTGCAAATCCAGCCGGTTCCGACGCTCGTCGAGCCGCGCCTGCCGGTTCTGGCTCATCATAATAATCGGGCTGGCGTAGGCCGCCTGGAACGACAAGGCGAGGTTCAGCAAAATAAACGGATACGGATCCCAGTGCTTCACCCACGCGATCACGTTCAGCGTCACCCAGATGGCGAGGATAATCGACTGCGTGATAATAAACGGCCAGCTGCCGATGGCCTTGGCGACACTGTCCGCCACCCGCTCGCCCCGCGACCGGTTGGCGTTGGCGGAGCGGTCGATCTCGGCGATAGTCTCGATATTTTTGCGGGTCAGCGCATCCACTGTGCGCTGCGGGGTCTCGGGCATGCTGGGGGCGATCTCCTCCTCGACGCGGCGAGCCGTTGCCGCGCGAGCTCTTCGTTAAGTGCATTGTTCCTTATATTCAGCGCGTACAATGCATTCGGAGTTCCGCGCGTTTTGATATCAAAGACAGTGTCATCTACTGATAGTTGAAAGGCTGCTCGATCAATGAACCCCGATTTGCAACCCTCCGCCGTGCTTGGTCAATCTACTGGAGTCATGATCGTGGCGACCGGCGGCTTTGTCTGGCTGCTGTTCGCCACTTTAGGAATGAAGAGTAGCTTTGCCGTTTACCCGCTTTACGCGCTGCTTCTCCTCGCGGCATGGCAGCTCCGAAAAGACGCGAAACGGCTCGGCGTCGAGCCGCCGCCGGACACCGAATCGGCGGGACGCGACAAGGTTTTGCTGATTGCCACCGTCGCGGAGGGAATGGCGATCTTCGCCGCTTCAATCGTCACGCAGCTTGTCGGGCACGCGGAATACTTTATTCCGGCAATCGCGGTATGCATCGGTCTGCACTTCATCCCGCTTGGCTACGCCTTTCAGCGCCCGCTGCTTTATATTGCCGCTACGGGGCTTTGCCTGGTTGCTGTACTGGTGCCGCTTCTGGCGCCCTTGCACAAGGCGCTGCCAATCGGCGCGGTTTTTCATTCCGTGTGGATGCTTTATTGCGGCGTCGGCAGCGGAACGGTGCTCTGGGCAACCGCTGTCGCGCAGCTGATCCGCGCGCGAGGCGTGCTCAAAAAAGCGGCTGGGACTCAGCTCTAAGCGACTTATGGCAAAGCGCAACAGCTAAATCGTGAGTCGGCGTTGCCGGTGAAACGGGTATATGCCGGTATCAAACCATCCGGGGAAGGATACACGAACCCATGACCAACGAGCCGCAGAACCCGCAGGACCCATCCACCAGCGAATCCATCACCAGCAGTATCACCACGTCTAGCGACGAGCAGAACCCGCAAAACGGCCAGACGATCACCCGCGATACCGAAGTAAAAGACGGAAAAGTCGTGAAAGACGAAACGCACAAGTCTTAAAGCAAAACTAGCCGTCGAAAAGATAGCAGCCCTGTCGGCAAAGATCGATCTTTGCCGACAGGGCTGCTTCTCGTCAGTATTGCCAGGCGCGTTACGCCGCCTTCCGCTGCCCCTGCTCCGGCGCTTTACCCATTTCCACGACATGGGTGACGCTGTTCTTGCCCGTCGTCTTAGACTGGTACATCGCCTTGTCGGCGCCTTCCAGAAACTCGTCGGTGGCCACGCAGTCGGGGGTCAGCGTATTGATGCCGAAGCTGGCTGTAATCGCGCGCAGCGGCCAGTTGTGCTGCTCGATTCTCGCGCGGCAGCGCTCGGCGATCACTTGCGCGCCGTCATAGCCGGTCTGCGGCAGCACGACCACAAACTCCTCGCCGCCGTAGCGGGCCACGATATCGGTGGCGCGGCAGTTGTCCGTCAGCAGAACCGAAATGCTCCGCAAAATCTCGTCGCCCGCCGGATGCCCGTGAGTATCGTTATAGGCTTTAAAATGGTCGATGTCCATAATAAACATCGAGAGCGGCGTCTTGTACCGCTGCGCGCGCGTGAACTCCTCCAGCAGACGCTCCTGGAACACGCGATGATTCTTCAGGCCGGTCAAGCCGTCCAGCGTAGCCAGATCGGCCAGCTTTTCGTTGGCGAGAACCAGCTGCTCTTTCTGCTGCTCCAGCTGGCTGTTGATTTTGTGAATCTGCTCCATCTGGCGACGAATCTGGCTTTCGTAGACCATGCGCTCGGTGACGTCGCGGGCGATGGCCGCAACTGCCGCCGGTTCGCCGGAGCTGCCGCGAATCAGCGAGTAAGTCATCGACAGGTGCAGCGCGGTCCCGTCCGGGCGGAATCGGACACAGGTGTCTTTCTCCGTGCCGTCGCCCTCCAGCAGCGCCTTGACAATCGCCTTGAACCCGCTCAGATCGTTGGGCGGGGTCAGCACGGGCGACATCGTCCCGATTGTCTCCTCCGCGCTTGCGCCGAACAACCGCTCCGCGCCGGCGTTCCAGCTCACCACGATACCGTCCAGGGTAGCGCAGATAATGCCGTCATGCGACGATTCCACTACCGCCGCGAGACGCGCGGCGGCGTCGAACGAGTTCTTGCCCTCGCTGATATCGCTGAACGTCATCACCGCCGCGTAAGGCTCGCTTTCCCCCTGCCTCAGCAGCGGGGCGGCGGCGACCGACAGCCAGGTGACATTGCCGTCGAACCGCTCGATGCCCAGCGTTTGCCGTACTTGAGCCTCGCCGGTTGCAATCGCCAGCAGGTCCGGCATCAGCGCGAGATCGAACTCCTCGCGCTCCTCGCTGACCAGCAGCCAGTCGCGCGGCGATTCGCAGTCCGCCGCCGCCTCGTCGCTGAAAAGATCGATCACGGGAAAACCTAGAATCCGCTCGGCGCTTGGGTTGGAGACCAGCACGCGCCCGCCTTTGTCCCGCAGCACCATCCCCTCGCCTAAAGCGGACATGACCGCGTTAAGATGAGCGTCAACGCCGCCGCCTCCGCCGCCGTCGTCGCTATGAAGGGCCGGCGCGTAGGCGGACCCCTTCAAGTTCAAGTCGTTTGCGGCGGTCGAGGCGGAGATGGGCGGGAGTAACTTTGGCATGGATAAAATGGAAGCGCAAGAAGAGCCGAATACGGGAATCTTCGGTTCAACTAAAAAGATTTTGCAGGGCTTTTCCCCAGGTGGCCCGAAATCCAGTTTGGCGAAGCGCGGCGACCGGCGGCTTGGGTACCATCTCAGGCAACCGATCCGGCGGACGCCGAATCACCTTTTAGGAGCATCAGCTATATGCCACAAATTCCGATTTCCCTTCAGCTCTATACCGTGCGCGACGACATGGCGCAAGACCTCGGCGCGACGCTCCGCCGCGTCGCCGAAGTCGGCTACAAAAATGTCGAGCTCGCCGGCTTGAACGGCCTCGTCGCCCCGGAATTCAAGCAAATCCTGGACGACCTCGGCCTCAAAGCCCCCACCGCCCATGTCTCCATCGACGTTCTCCAGGGCGACGGTATCGGCAAAATCGCCGAAGACTACAAGCTGCTCGGCGTGGAAACCATCGTCGTGCCGTTCCTTGGCGAGGAGTGGCGGCAGGGTACCCAGGGCTATAGGCACACGGCGGAAGTGCTCAACGAAATCGCCTCGCGCCTGACCACCGAAGGCTTTGTCACCGCCTACCACAACCACGCCTTCGAGTTCACCGACCCGATGCAAGAGGATAAATCCGGCTGGCAGATCCTCATGGACGAAACCGACCCTGACTCTCTCAAAGTAGAGCTGGATACCTACTGGATCCTGAAAGCCGGTCAAGACCCGGTGAAAACAATTCAGGAGTTAGGCCAGCGCGTCGCCCTGCTGCATATCAAGGATATGGATAAGGACGACCAGTCCTTCGCCCCCCTTGGCACCGGCACGCTTCCCCTGGACGCCATTGTCCAAGCCGCCGGATCGCTCGGCAGCGTGAAGTACCTCATCGTCGAGCAGGACATGGCCACCAAGCAGACGCCGATGGAGGCGATTGCGACGTCGTTTGAGCATTTGAAGAGCAAGGGGCTGGTTTAAGAACCCATCCGTCGCTTCGCGCCACCTTCCCGGTCGGGAAGGAAAAGTCTACGGCCATGAACTCATTGGCTGACACTAAGCGCTATCTTATATTTCCTTCCCGACCGGGAAGGTGGCGCGAAGCGACGGATGGGTTCCGAAAGGCCGGATTAGTCAGCCAACATGCCACAAGCCGCCTTCCACTACACCCCAGCCTTCACCCGCTACAAGTTCTCCGACCGCCATCCCCTCCGACAGGAGCGCCTCCAAATGGTGGACGAGCTTCTGACCGCTTACGGAGTCTATGACACCGGCGCATTGGAGCGCATTGAGCCGGTGCCCATTGACCCCGAATGGCTGCGCCGCGTCCACACCGATGCCTACCTCGACGCCCTGCATCGCCTCAGCGACGGTAAACCCGTCGCCAACCAGCGCGAGTTCGGCTTCGGCCCCGGCGACAATCCCCCGTTCCCAGCCATGTGGGAAGCCTCGCTGCTCTACGCCGGCGCGAGCCTCGACGCCGCCTACCGCGTCCTGCACGGCGTCAACAAATACGCCTTCAACTCGTCCGGCGGCCTGCATCATGCCTTTCCAAACAGGGCGTCTGGATTCTGCCTGGTCAACGACAACGCCGTCGCCGCCTACGCCGCCCTCGACCGGGGCCTGCGTGTGGCGTACATCGACATCGACGCCCACCACGGCGACGGCACCCAGGCCTGCTTCAACGACAACCCCGACGTCCTCACCGTCTCCCTCCATGAAAGCGGCCGCACGCTCTTCCCCGGCACCGGCTTTACTGATGAGATCGGTGTCGGGGCAGGGGAGGGCTATAGCATCAACGTCCCCATGGCCGCCTACTCCACCGACGAGCACTACGCCTACGCCTTCGACGAGATCGTCGAACCCGTCGTCCGCGCCTACGACGCCGACTTCTACATCCTCAATGTCGGCGCGGACTCCATCGGCGGCGACCCGCTCACCCACCTGCGCAACACCCAGACCGGCTACCTGGAAATGGCCCACCGCGTCCTCGCGCTCGCCGGAGACCACCCGCTGATCTGCCTCGGCGGCGGCGGCTACAACGTCCCCCACGTAGTCCGCGCCTGGACCCGCCTCACCGCCGAGCTGCTCGCCGGGATCGAAACCCTTCCCGACGAAATCCCCGCCGCCTACCAGGCGATCTACCCCACCTTTACTCGCCTGCGCGGCGGCAACGATAGACCCATCACCGACGACCAGCGAGCCGAAGGCTGGCGGCAAGTCCGCCAAAGCGTAGACGAGCTAAAGCAGCTAGTCGGCCCAAAATACGGCCTACTTCCTTCCCCTCCTTTCCAAGGAGGGTCTAGGGTAGGTCCGCCATAAGTTCAGCGCTGATCTAAACCAGCCCCATTCGGTCCTATCCCTTTCCCGCGACAACATCCCCGAACCAGCTTTTTAGCATGTAATCATAGTTGGTCTTTCGCTTCTTATAACGCAGCCCGCCGTTATCGACTGCGTCCGGCCCAATGCTATAAAGCAGCGGCTTTCCGCCAACTAGCCGGTAACGGAGCGGCTGGCCGTCCGAGAAAGGATCGGTGGGAACCTCCAGTAGATACGCCGGCACAAGCTGCTTCAGCGCCGAGGGCGATGCGCCACGATGCTCCAGCTGGTAGGCCCGAAGCGCAAGGTCGGTTTCCAGCATCTCATTGAGCGCGGTATTGTCGCGCTGCGCCGCTGCCGCGCCGCCAAGTAAGGGAAACAAGACGCTGTTCACCGGATCAGTCGGCTCTGTCTGTGGCTTGAGCGCTTGCTGCTCCGGCCAGGGCAGATTCGCGCGGCGGATAGCTTCATTAGTGCGCTTCGTGTAAATACCATAGGCGACTCGTGGCGACTCCAGGTGAATGCCGATGTTTTTCGCGAGTGTATCGGAATCGCCCGCTAGTTCAGGATAATTAATGTGGCTGAGTACGTGATTGCGATACATTTCCAGCATCGAGGCTTGCCCGAACCACTGCTCCTGCTGCGGCGCGCTGCTGTACGGCACCGCCGTCCTGTCAATGTCGGCCAAGCGCTTCGCGGCGGCTTCGGCTTGCGAGGCGCTCAGGTGATCGATACAGCTCCAAGCCTGCTCCCGGCCAGCTTTCTCGTCGCCTAGTCCCGAGAAGCATCCGATATCCGTCGCCCCGTGCAGAGTGCTGACACCGAACTGGATGACCTCGATTTCATCGCTGATCGCCGCGTTCCAATCGCCTCCCCGCGCGGCGAGTTGTCCTTTCAAGGTGAGCAGACGCGAGAGCGTCCAGTCTTTCTCGTAGTAGGGCGTGGGGGTGTCCCAGGAGCGCACCGCAGGCTCCAAGCAATTTACCTGCAAACCCTGATGCAGTATGGTCAAGGCAGGCAGGTTCTCAGCCACTAAGCGCCGTTCTTTCACGATCTGCGCGGCACTCGTCAACTTTGCGTCCGATTGCAACATCAGGCGAGGAAGCGCATCGACCAAATCCGTATCCCGCAGCATCGATTCGGCGCGGTTGTAGATATCCCGCGCGTTCGGCGAGGGCAGAGTAGGGTTCGGAATGAAAACATGCTCTGGCATTAAACCGGCATTCCACTTCAGGTACCCGGCCCCGGCCAGGATAACGATTACGGCGGCGACGCTCCACCGGGACGGAGCAAAATGGACAAGAGGTGAGAAGGAAATCATTAAAACCCTCGATATCTGTGAACGCTGCAATGCGACAAACCGCCTGCTAGCCCGCGCCGGCCAGCAAATCTCCCTTGCTGCTGAGAAGGGCAGGGTAACGGCTGACGCCGCCACCGTCCTTCTTCGGACGCACAACCGGCTGCCCGCCGTTATCGACCGCATCCGGCCCGACGCTGTAGAGCAGGTATCGTCCGCGAGATAACCGGTAACGAAGCGTCTGGCCATTGGAGAACGGATCAAGCGGCACGTCCGGCAAATACGCCGGAACAAGCTGCCCGAGCGTTGCCGGATAAGCGCCGCGATCCAACCGGTAAGCCCTCAGTGCCAACTCGATCAGCAGCATGCGGCTCAGCGCCTCGCTGTCGTTCTGGTAGCACTGGCCAAACGTGAAATCCGAAGTCCCTATCAGCGCGTCGGCGGCAGATTTTTGTGGCGGCAGCGCGACCCGCGCCGGCCAATTCAGCTGGGAGCGCCGGATGGTTTCGTCGGCCTCGCGGGTGTACTCGTCATAGACCGCGCGGGGCGATTGCAGATGCAGAGAAAAAGAAACCGGAAGCGGCGTCGGGGTGGCATCGTCGCCGGACGTTGCGCTACGCCAATCCGTGTCTCGGAACATTTGCAGGATGCCGCCCTGGGTAGACCACTTCTCTTCCGTCAAAGTGTCGCTAGAAGGAACCGGATGAGACAAAATACCCAGCAGCCGCTTCGACGCGGCTTTTGCCTGCCGCGATGTCAGGTGATCCACCGCGTGCCACGCTAGATTCCGCCCGACCGCTCCCCGGCTGAAGCTCTCCTCAGCCTCCAGCACAGGGGCCTGGAGACGCAAGCTTTCGCCATACTCGATGCCGTCCAAATCCGCGCTCATCGCGCCAGCCCAATCGCCGCCTGCCGCTTGCCGGCGGCTCTGCATTCCCAGCAGCAGGGCGATCATTTGATCGTTATCGAGAGCTTTCAATAAATAGTCGAACGAGCGCTGACGCGGCGATTGATAATCATAGCGCAATCCTTGCCGCGCCAATGTCAGCGCAGGCAAATTCTCCGCCACCAGATGCCGGTCCAAGGGCGACGTAAAAGCCGCGACAGTGGCTGCTAGCGTGCGCGAATCGTCGTCGAACCCCCGCGACTCCCGAGTCACCAGCGCGCCATCCCGAACCGCCGCTTCCGCCCGGTTGTAATAGTCCCGCGCGTTCGGCGTCGGTGGCGGCGGGTTGGGAATGGAGACATTCTCCGGCATCAGCCCCGCATGCCATTTCACGATCCCCGCCAAAACCAAAATTCCAACCGATGCCACGACGCCCCACCGCGTCGGAACCAAGCGAACGAGACTGTTGCTGGAGAACATAGCGAACCCTCTCACCCTTGCCGAAATTGTCCTACTCGTCGCCCGGCAACAAGTCGCCGGTATCGCTTTCTTGTAAATAGCGAATAATCGTGCCGTCGCCCCTCTTCTGCGGAAGTCGAGGCTTACCACCGTCGTCAATCGCGTCCGGCCCGACGCTGTAAAGCAGAGGACGCCCATTCGCGAGCCGATAGCGGAGCGGCAACCCGTCGGAAAACGGGTCGAGTGGCACGCGCGGCAGATACGACGGAACCACCGCGTTCAAGCTCGCCGGGTATGCGCCGCGCTCTTCCCGGTAGGCCCTGAGAGCAAGCTCCGTCAGCAGCAAATTGTTGTACGCATCCGTGGACGTTTGCTTGAAACCGTCATCATCGAACCACATTCCTAATTGATCGTTGAACGGGTCGGACGGCGCTGCTAAAGCCGGAAGCGCCCGGCGCGCCGGCCACGAAAGCCCAACCCGCTGCACGGCCTCGTTCATGTAACGCGTATAGCTGTTGAAAATCACGCGCGGCGAGACCAAGCTCATATTCAGCCGCGCTAACATCGTCGGCTGGCTGCCGGCGGAATCCGAATCGTCCTCCGGATTGCTGGGGTAAGTGTCCATGTACATCTCCTCCCTGCGCCAATTCTTCCTCTGGTAAATCTCCAGCCATCCGGCCTGATGACTCCACTTTTCCTCCTGCAGCACGCTCGACCAGGGCACGGTATTACTTGTAATCGCGCTGAGCCGAACCGCCGCCGCGCGAGCCTGCGGGCCGGTGAGATGATCGACCATCGCCCAGGCATCCTTGCGCCCGGTGTAATCGCAGGCGACGCCGACCAAACCGCCGATGAGCACCGCCCCATGCTGCAAGCTGGTGCCAAGTTGAACGACGTCCAGATCGTCATTGATCGCCTCATTCCA
>CAXSEA010000105.1:0-11598 GCA_964235675.1 uncultured Armatimonadales bacterium
TATCGACTGCGACGCTTTTAGTGTTCACTCGAAACGTCGCGCTGGTTGCGCCCGCGGGAATTGTGACGCTCGCCGGAACAGTTGCCGCCGGCGTATCGCTGGACAAAGCAACTGTCGCCCCAGCGCTCGGGGCAGGGGTGGTGAGCGTCACAGTGCCGGTCGAATGCGCCCCGCCAGCAATGCTGGCACCGTAAATCGTCAACCGCGCCAACGTATTCGCCGCCCCTCCGTAGGCTCCGTAAAGAGTAAAGGCCAAGCTCAAACCGCGCCCGTAGAGATTGCCGTTATAGCCGAGGTACGCGTCGCCCGGCCCATCCCCTTGAACCCAATACCAGACAGTCTGATAATCCACCGGGTTAGCCACAATCGAGAGCCAATACTTCGTATGGGCCTTCAGAGTCAAGGGCGTCACAAGTTGTGCCGAATAGCCGGGGAAGTCGCCTGGGCCATCGTCGGATGCTTGAAGCCCGCTGTTGTAGGTCGAATATTGCGTAACAGTGTCGGACGCGATTTCCGCGCCGGGAATCCCGTTGTTGTCGCTGTAGAAGTTTACGGAAAACGACTTCATGGCCGCATGGCCGTTATCGTAATCCTGCCCAACCCAGTTCAAGCTGGTGATCGTATACACCGCGTTCAAATTGAAGGTGTCGTAAGCGGTGTAGACAGGCGAATACGATGCTGTAATGTCGCTTTCGCTCTGGCCCGGCTGGTCGAATACAGGGATCGACTGCGCCTGAACCGGACGCATGCCGGCATAGGCTAATAGTATAAGCGCAAGCGCTAGCAGACGGGCGGTCCTCAAACCGCGCAATAACTGAAAAGAGTTAATAGACATGGACTTTAAATATTCTCAGGGATGGGAGTACAAAACTGCTTACGGAGTGACAGTCAGGGTGGCCGTTTGGCTGACGCTGCCGTAGCTGGCGGTGATCGCTACCGTTTCGCTCGAAGTCACAGGCTTAGTCGTGATCGTAAATACTTGCGAGGACGAGCCTGAACTTACGGTAACGCTGGACGGCACCGATGCTACCGACGGATTGCTGCTGGTCAGCGTAATAACCGTGTTGGCCGAGGCATCGGAGTAGAGGTTGATCGTATTAGCCGTAGTGCTCGTGCCGCCCTGGGTGGAAGTCGGCGAGAGAGTCACTGATTTGAGCGTTTTTGGCGTGACGGTGAGGGGCGCGGACTGGCTGGTGCCGCTGTACGATGCGGTGATGGTCGCCGTGGTGTTGGACGAGACGTCTGAGGTGGTTACCGTGAAGGTCGCGGAGGTCGCGCCGGCGGCGACGGTGACGCTGGAAGGGACGCCGGCGGCGGACGAGCTGCTGGTGAGCGATACGGCCGCGCCGCCGCTGGGGGCTGGGTTCGAGAGGGTCACGGTGCCGGTGACGGACTGCTCGGCGACGGTGCTGGATTTGGACAGTGCGAGCGTTTTCACGGCTACTGGAGGCGGCGTGACGGTGAGTGTAGCCGACTGGCTGACGCCGTCGGCGGTGGCGGTGATAGTCACCGTCTGCGTGGTGGTGACGGCGCTGGTCTGGATGGTGAACACGTGCGACGAGGAGCCGCTGGATACAGTGGTGGACTGCGGCGCGGCGACTGCCGTGTTGCTGCTGGTGAGCGTGACGGTCGTGTCCGCCGTGGCGTCGCCGTAGAGATATGCGCGGTTGGCGGTGCTGGTTTGCCCGCCGACGATGCTTGCGGGAGAGAGGGTGACGGACTTGGCGGCGTTGGGGTCCGGCTTCACCGTGAGCGTGGTCGTTTTTTTGGTTCCTTTGTACGTCGCTGTAATCGTCACGGTCTTGGTAGTGAGGATCTTCGCGGCGGTGATCGGGAAGCTGTGGTTGGGAGTGCCGGCTTTGACGGTAACGCTGGACGGCACGGTCGCGATTGTGGTATCGCTGCTTGACAGGCTCACCACGGAATCGGCCGCGACGTTACCGTTGAAGTAGACTCTATTGCCGCCTGTGGTCGCGCCGCCGACAGTGGTGGACGGCGCGGTGTCTACCGATTGAAAGACGGCGGGAGTGAGCGTGAGCGTCGCGGATTTGATGCTGCCGTTGAAGTTTGCGGTAATGGTAACCTGCTGGTCGGATGTCACCGTGGAGGTTGTGATTGGAACGGAGGCATATTTATCCCCTGCCGCGACGGTCACGCTGGCGGGCACGCTCGCCAAGCTGGAATTGCTGGAAAAGCTAACCACTGAGCCGCCGGAGGGAGCCGCCGGTGAAATCTCGACTTCGGCATATGACGTCGTTCCGCCGCCGACGCTGTTGGGAGAGACCTGCACGGAATTGAGGTATGGCGGCGTAATGGTCAGAGTCGCGCTCTGGGTCATACCGCTATACGCGGCAGTAATGACTACTTGCGTGGTCTTTGTGACATTACCCGGAGTGATGTCGAAGCTCGCGGTGTGCGCACCGGCGGGAAAGCTGAGACTGGATGGAACAGGCGCGAGCGATGAGTTGCTGGACAGCGCCACGGTGGTTCCCCCGACAGGAGCGCCGGGCGAAAGCGTTACGGTGCATACGGTCGCGACCGTGCTACGAACGCTGGAGGGAGCGAGCGCGACCGATGTGAGCTGATAGGCGTCCGAGTCCGTCAGGCCGTCCACGGTGAGGGCAAACAGCGTTCCATCATTGGCGTCGCCGCCGACCTTTGCAGTGCCGTAAATAACTCCGTCCGCGCCTTCCACCAGCGAATCCGGACCGGAGCCCTCGCTGTTTGGCATATATCCGTAGTCGTCCTCTTCGTAGTAGGGGAATGTGTAGAGGGTGCTCAATACGCCTGCCGGAGTGAGCTGGAACAGGGTGCCGCTGGCATTGGGGTTGTCACCGCTATTGTAGTTTACTCCGTTGGTCGTTCCATAGAAATTGCCATCGCTGGCGAGGATAAGCGGTGACTGTGGAAACGATCCGCTGCTGTCCTTGCCGAACGAATAGAGCAGCGTAAAATCGCCAGCCGGAGAAATTTTGAATGCCGTGCCGCTGTTATGTGCTCCGCCTTCATCCGCTACGCCGTAGAAGTTGCCGTCGCTACCCGCCGTTAATGAGGTTAGCGGCAACGCTCCATCAGCGCTGCCGGAAAACGAATGGAGTATGGTGAATTGGCCGGATGGCGTCAGCTGGTAAATGGCCCCATCGTTGTTTGCGCCGCCATTCGGCGCCGTGCCGTACAAGTTGCCGTCGGCGCCGAGTATCGGCGGGACGGAATTGTAGTACAAGTTGCTCAGAGTGCTGGGAGAGGTAAAGGTGGTGACCGCGCCGGACAGCGTGAGTTTGCCGACGGTAATCGTAGGCGCGCCGTTGGTATTTGTAGTCTCCGTCGCATAAAGATTTCCGTCAGAGCCACAAGAAAACGCGCCGAAAGAGTAGCTGATCTGGCTGGGAGTCGTAGCGACTTGCGTCACCACACCGGACGGATCGATTTTGAAAATGTCGTCAAAAGATGAGCCGTACAGGTTTCCATCAGAGGCTAGGCAAAGAGGCCCGTTCGCGTAGGGGGTAAATGAATCCGGATAGCCATACGCTGCGGCCGTCCCTGAAGGAGTAAAGCTGGCGATATCGCCGTCAAAGACCGTATCGCCGCTGCCATCGCCGCCTTCCGCATTAATCGGCGTCCACAGATTACCGTCGGAGCCGAATACGACGCCGAGGGGAGTAGGGCTGTAGTAGGAAGGTGCGCCGACAGTTGAGAGATCGCTGAGTACTGAGTAGGCAGCGTTGGAAGCGGCTTGCTGCGCCATCGCCGGGCGCTGGGCGAAGGCCAGCGTGGTAAAAGCGAGAGTCGCCGCAGTAGCCATGCCGCGCAGGATAGGCTTGATTGGATGGTTCATAAGTTCAGTTTCCAAGGAGAGAACGGAAAGCAGTGCCCTGGGTACTAGCGGCTTATCGTCATTGTAGCAAAAATTGATATAAATATTTCGCAACTGCGCCTTATACCACGGATATTGTTAAACAAGAGACCATAACGCATAAAACCGCTCTCAGCATTTGCTGAGAGCGGTGTTATGCCATTTGTGCTCGATCTATTTGGCTAAGGCGTCACGGTGAGAGTTGTAGTCTGGCTGACACTACCCGAGGCCGCCGTAATCGTTACCGTTTGAGAGCTAGTGACTGTATTGGTGACGATGGAAAACGGATGCGAGCTATATCCCGCTTGCACGGTCACCGAGGACGGAACCGAGGCTACTGAAGGATTGCTGCTAGTGAGGCTGACGGCGGTATTCGCGGGGGCATCGCCGACCAGATAGACGCGATTGGCCGTAGTGGTCGTGCCGCCTTGAGTGCTGGTCGGAGAGAGAACGACGGACTTCAAGGAGCCCGCCGCCGGTGCCGGTGTCACATAAAGTGGAATTTGTTGCTCTACACCGTTGTAGCTGGCTATGATGAATGTTTCTGTCGTATTTTGAACTGTCCCCACATTGATCGTGAACGTCCGTGATGAATATCCCGCTTTAATGATTACGCTGGACGGCACGTTCACGAGCCCTTTTGCGTTGGTGGTGAGATCGACGGTTACGTCGGATGGAGCATTGGCGTTTAAGTAGATTCGGTTACCTGTCGTAGCTGTGCCGCTTTGAATCGAAGAGGACGTGAGAACAACGGATTTCAGGCCGAACGGGTTCACCGTCAAGGTTACCTCCTGCGAGGTAGCGTTCAGGGATGCCGTGATGCCCACCGTCTCGGCGGAGGAGACTTGAGACGTGGTAATCGTGAACGAGGCGCTGGTCGCGCCGGCGGGGACAACGACGCTGGATGGAAAGCTGGCGTAACTTGTCATGCCAGACAACGAGACGGTCGTGCCGCCGGACGGGGCGGCAGAGGACAATGTTACGGTGCCGGTGGACGCCGCGCCCCCAGTCAAGCTGGTATGGGTGAGCGTCAAGGACATGACCTTTGTCGAGGGCGGGGTTACGGTGACTTGCGTGGATTGACTCACCCCATTAGCGGTGGCGGTTACTGTTACTGTCTGCGTACTGGTGACCTGGCCGATTGACCCCTCAAAGGCGCGCGAGGAGTAGCCATTTTCCACCGTCACGCTGGACGGCACCTGCACGACGGCCGGATTGCTGGAGGTCAGCGTCACTTTAGTCTCGGCAGTTGCTTGCCCAGCCAAGTAGACATCGCCGGTGAGGGAAGAGTTTCCCTGCGTGTATGTCGGCGTTATGGTAATTTCTTTTGGCACGTCCGGGCTTGGCGTCAACGCAATCGAATCAGATTGCGCAACGCCATTGTAGGATGCCGTAATCGTTACGTTCTGCGTTGTGGTGACACTATTCGTGTTGATTGTAAACGTCTGCGAAGAGGTGCCTGCTGTAACCGTGACGCTGGAAGGCACGGTGGCAATGCTGGGGTTGCTGCTCGTCAGGGTTACGACGGCATCCTTGTACGCGTCCATGTTCAACGTGACGGCGTTGCCGGTCGCTGACGCTCCGCCTACGACAGAAGCACTGGACACAGAGACACTCTGCAACTGCGCCGACAGTACGGTGAGTGTCGCGGATTGGCTCTCGCTGCCGTAAGTCGCCGTGATTGTCGATAGAGTGTCGGACGTCACTTGCGACGTGGAGGCTGTAAACGACGCGCTGGATGCACCGGCGGCTACAGTGACGCTTAAGGGTACGGTGACCGCAGCCGCGCTGCTGGTCAGGGAGACGACCGCGCCTCCGGCGGGAGCCGGGCTCGGGAGGGTTATGGTGCAGGTTGCGGATGCGCCGCCGTCCAAGCTTTGCGGGTTGACATTCAGCGCCGGCAGGCCGGTTAGGCTGGGAACCGAAATGCTGAACGCCGTGCCGCAGTCGTAGGCCCCGCCGCTATCGGTGGTGCCATAGAGTATGCCGCCATCCGCTTCCATCAGCGGAGCTTCAGGATATGTACCATCCGTGTCGTAAGAATAAGATGTGTCAAACTGGTGCAGAACCGACGCGCCGCCTGTTGGGGTGAGCTGGAACGCGGCCGCCCCGGTCGTCCCGTAAAAATTGCCATCCGTTCCTAAGATGAGCGGCTCGGTGATAGGGCCGTAGAGCGTATCTCCGTTAGGATCGCTCGTGGCAATCGGAATAGAAGTGATGGTCGTAAAATTGCCGGACATGGTCAGCCGATATTCGACTCCCGTGCTGTTAGGCCCTCCTGCGGTGGTTAGGCCGTACAAGTTGCCGTCGGCTCCAAAGACAGGTTGGTCGGGACTCGCTCCATCGGCGTTTGTGCCGGACCCTTCTTCAGGCATCGTTAGCGCGCTGAATGCGTGTAGAACGCTGAAAGTGCCGCCTAGGGTGATCCTGAAAATGAGCCCGGTATTATTAGGCCCGCCGCTGCTGCAAGCGCCGTATAAACTGCCATCCGGCCCAACGGTCAGCGAGCCGCTCCCAGAGCCGTCGCTGCTGATATTGCTGAACGTGTACAGCGTCGTATAGCTTCCCGACGGAGACAGCTTAAAAATCGAGCCATACTTGTACACCGCAGAGTCGACGGAGTCGTACAAGTCGCCGTCCGGTCCGAAAACGGGCGTGTATTGAGGGTACGCCACGCGCTGATCGGTAAAGGTATACAGCGTGGTCAAATTACCGGAAGGCGTCACTTTGAATACAGTGCCGTAACCCTCCGCGCCGCCATCGGAAGTGATGCCGTAGAAGTCGCCGTCAGATCCGAGAGTTAGAGAACCAGCGGCGTAGTCCGAGAAGCGGCCGTTCTCGCCCCCGGTGAACGAGAAGAGCAAGCTTGGCGCACCTGACGGAGTGATTTTGTAGACAGTGCCGAAATTGTTTGATCCGCCTTGGACAGCGAGCCCGTAGAGGTCGCCATCCGGACCCATGGTAAATCCGCCTTGCGAGTTCCTACCCGTGGTCAATGGGCCGAGATCCGTGACTTTGTCGTACTGCACATACGGCAACGTGGAAGACTGCGCCTGCGCGACTTGCGGGGCAAGCGTCAATGCGACGAAGACCAAGGCGGTAGCGACGCCCAACCGGGCTGTGCGCGTCAGCCGAATCAAACTTGAATGCATAGCTTAAATTTCCAAAAGCGAATATTAGGAGTTGCCCTAGCTACAAGCGGCGCGGCTATATTATAGCCTTTCATTCATACGAAATCAAAAATTGCTTATCTTACTCAACGGAATAGTTTTTGTTTTAGCCGCCTAGAAACTTTTCGTTACCAGCAACATGGAAAGCCTTATTGCCTGCTGAGTTGGTAAGAGCCATTGCCGCCGCAGAGATTATCAGCATATGGCAGTGGGCTGCCAGGTAGTGTCGAGGACCTAGGTGGTATCGGTGCCGTACTGGGTGTACGGTGGTGCCGTTGAGGAGCCAGCGGCTGAGTTCACCGATGCCCGCGTTCCACTGGAGCAGATCAGGATTGCCGTCGCTGTTGGTATCCTCGCTGCCGACGAGATGCCATCTGATGTCGCCGGGCTGCGCGAAGTCGCTGTGGTAGGCCAGGATTTTGGAGTTGGCTAGGTCGCATCCCCACCAGCTGACTTCCCCGGTTTGATCGTTTGGTAGTGGTTCAGTTACGCCTGAACGCGACTCTCGATATCCATCCAAGCACCTACTGGACAGCATTAATTTGAGTACAAAACCCGACATCGATATAGCAGTATCTAAGTAGTTCCTGAATCGATCTCAGTCGTAACTGAACCACTACCGATCGTTTTAGAACAACAGGTCGAAATGGCCGAGGCGTTAGGTATGACGAAGAATGAGCTTGTATTGTCTCCTGGGAGTATGCGAGAAGTAGCCCAAGATACAAGCGGCTTTCTTCATTTTAGCGGATTGCGTCAATAAAAGATAGCAGCCGGTTTTTGGGATGGTCATGGCGCTATTGAGAGATGGGCGCGGGGACGTTCGGCTAAATAGCGTATTGCCGCTAACAAACGGCCGCTCCGGTTTGCTCTGCTGGGATGCGGCGCAAACCGGAGCGGCTTTCTGCGTTTGGATCAGATGACAGTCGGCTAAGGCGTTACGGTGAGCGTCGCGGTCTGGGTCACGCCGCCTGAAGACGCGCTGATGGTGACTGTCTGGGTCGTGGTGACCTTGCTGGTGACGATGATGAAGCTGCGCGATGAGGAGCCCTACTCCACGATGAGAGAATGCGGGGGCCGCGCTACAGCGGTGTTGCTGCTGGTCAGAATGATTGTCGTATCGGCGGAGGCGTTGCCGGTGAGATACACGCGGTTGGCCGTGGTGTTGGAGCTGCCGCCTTGCGTGCTGGTCGGGGAAAGCACGACGGATTTCAGCGTCGGCGCGCCGGATGGCGGCGGCGGCGGGGTGACAGTTAAGGGGGCGGTTTCGCTGACGCCGTTGTAGGTGGCGGTGATAGTCACCGTCTGCGTGGAGGTCACGGCTTTGGTGGTGACGGTGAACGTGTTCGACGATGAGCCGGCCTTGATCGTGACGCTGGACGGCACGGTGGCGACTGCCGTATTGCTGCTGGCGAGCGACACGACGATGTTCGAGTAGGCGTTACCGTGCAAGTAGACGCGGTTGGCCGTGGTCGCCGCCGAGCCGCCTTGCGTGGTGTTGGGCGAGAGTGCGACTGATTTCAGATAAGCGGGCGTGACGGTCAGCGTGGCGGTCTGGCTGCCGCCGTTGTAGGACGCGGTGATGACCGCACTTGCGTTCGCTCCGACGCTCGACGTGCTGATCGTGAAGGACGCGCTGGTTTGCCCCGCCGCTAGGGTGACGCTGGAAGGGACGGCGGCCGAAGCCGAGCTGCTGGCGAGAGCTATGACCGCGCCGCCCGAGGGAGCGGGACTGCTCAAGGTGACGGTGCCGGTCGCAGACGCGCCTCCGGCGATGCTGGAGGGCGAAATAGTCAGCGAGGCGACGCTCGCGGCGGTCGGCAAAGCAGTCGCCAGCTTGTAAACCACGCCTCGGTTCACGGAGCCGCCGCTGCTCAGGCTGCCGATCAGGTCGCCGGCGCTGTCTTCCGCCGGAAGCCCGTCCGGAGAAGTGCCGTTGGCATCCGGGTTGCCGAACGTATGGACAAGCTGATAGTCGCCAGACGGCGAGATGCTGAAGAGAGTATCGCCGTTTACAGTGGTACCGTAGAAGTTGCCGTCGCTGTAGAGCTTCAGGCCATCCTCTGGGTTTTGCTCGTCCCCGCTGTCGCCGAAGTTGTAGAGAACGGTTTCGGTCAGGTCGGTCGCGACCTTGTACACGGTGCCGTCACCGTCGAGGCCGCCTTGCGACGTGACGCCGTACAGATTGCCGCTGGGGTCGAACGCGAGCAACCCATCCGGCAAAATGCCGTCTTCGGGATGGTTGGTGTCGAAATCGTGCAGGACTTTCACCGTGGCCCCACCGGTGGTCGTGCCGGGCGTCAGGGAGTACACCGCGCCTTGAACCTTGTTGGGGCCAAAATAGGTGGTGCCGTAAAGCGCTGGGTCGGAGCCGAGGCCCTTGATGATCGGCCCTGGAACGCCGCCGACAGTTGCCAGGTTGGACGACTGGAACGTGTACTGCACGAGAAAGTCGGAGCCGTCGGTGGCGATGCTGAATACGTTGCCGTAGGTCGTCCTGCCGTAGGTGCTGCCGCTGCCGCTGATGCCGTATAGCCGCCCATCATTGCCCATGATGAGGTACTCGGGGCCGCTGCCGTCGCTGTCGGAGTCGGCGAAGGAGTAGAGAATAGTCTCTACGCCGGAAGGCGAGATTTTGTAAACAATTCCGTAATCGTAGGCACCGCCTTCGCTGGTGGTGCCGTAGATGCTGCCGTCGCTGCCCACTACTGGTTGAGAAAACGGATCCTCTCCGTCATTGATCGTGGTGCCCCCGCTGGAAACGGGAGTTCCTTCAAAGCTATGCAAAATCTTGAAGCTGCCGCTCGCGGTGATCTCGTAAAGAGTTCCAGAGCCTGGGGTGTTGGAACTGGGGCGGCTGCCTCCCTCAAGAGTAGTGCCGTAGAACTCGCCGTTCGGGCCGGGTGTCAGTCCGCTGTTCGGGATGGTGGCGTTTTTGACGGAAGTGGAGAAGTCGTGCAGAATCGTGTAGGGAGCGTCCGCGTGGGCCGGGAGCGTGGCGGCGAAAACGCAAAGCAGCGAGAAAGAGATACCCGCGGCGGCTCTGAGAACGGATTTAGAATTAGCCTTTGTGTGCATAAGTTAAAGCTTTCGTTTCGAGAAAAACCGAATAGTGCAGTAAACGTGACAGATGCAAAGCGAAATAATATAGCTGCCTGATTATCATATGCATTTAGGCGAGCGATTGTCAAGCGACTGCGGTCCGTATTGTTGCCGTAACGAAATTATCTTTCGACGCAACTTCGGTTGTCGTCGTCGCGCAGCCAGTTCGCGGTTTTTAGGCAACGGCAACTGTTTCATCGCGTTTTAACCTGAGCGGCTTACCTTGCCGGTATGGAAAACGATGATGAGCTTGTCGGCACGCTTTTGACTCGAAGGCAGGCGCTTGCGGTGGCCGGGCGCGCGGGGCTGATCTTGATCGGCGGGGCGTTTTTAGAGACGGCAAGCGAGGCGGCGGCGCATCGCGAACCGGCGCGCGGGCCTTACGTCAATGTGATCGCCTCGCCCTCACTGACGCAAGGGCCGTTCTATGTCACGGAGCATCTAAACCGCTCCGATTTGCGCGGAGGAAGCACGCGTCCCTCGATTGCGAACGCGATTCCTCTTGCTTTGAACTTCACGCTTTACGCGGGCGCGAACAAAGACGAGTTCGTGCCGCTGCCGGGCGCGCAAGTGGATGTCTGGCATGTGGACTCGCTGGGAGTGTACTCAGCCGAGCCGCAGGGATTGAACCCGGAGGACACGGAAGGCCAAAATTTTCTACGCGGATATCAGACGAGCGACGCAAGCGGCAAGGCCGGATTTCGGACAGTGTTTCCAGGCTGGTACAACGGGCGCACGACGCATATCCATTTCAAGGTGCACTATCTTCGCGACGGCAAAGTGCCCGCCACGTTTACGTCGCAGCTGTTCGTGCCGGACGATCTCGCCGACAGCGTTTACCAAAGCGAGCCATACCGCCCGCGCTCCGACTTCGACATGCACAACGACCGCGACCCGGTCTACCGCGACCAGCTGCGCGACGGCACCCGTGTCGGGAAGCTGATGACGCTGGATCTGAAACCGGCAAGCGGCGGAGGGTATACCGCCGATTACGCCATAGCGATCGTTACCCACCCGCATCCGCCCAACGGCGGGCGGGCGCGGCGCAATGCGTGATAAAAAAGCCGCTTGCTTCGGCGTTGACCGAAGCAAGCGGCTTTTTTAAGGTTATCGTTTAGTGGATGCTGCATCCGACGGGCTGCAGGAAGCTGTGTGCGGGGGCTTTGCCTGCGGCGATGGCGTCGAGGGAATTGGTGAGGTCGTGCTGGGAGACGACCGTGCGGGTCACGCCGACCGATGAGAAGCGGTTGTCGATGCGCCCCCGGTAGAGCATTTTGCCGGACGGGCCGAGAACCACGGCTTCGGGCGTGTTGGTCGCGCCAGCGGCCTGGACGATCTTGTCATTTGCGTCCATGACGACCGGGGAGCTGCTGAATCCGTACTGGGACGCGTGCTTAACGATCCCAGTTTTGGTCTCGTAGCTGTCGCCGTAGACGTAGATGAAGTCGAAGCCTTTTTGCGAGTAAGCCTTGGCGA
>CAXSEA010000106.1:0-11398 GCA_964235675.1 uncultured Armatimonadales bacterium
GGCTACGCGAAAAAGGATACGAGGCCGAGGTGATCGTGGCGACGATGGCCAAGCTCGCGGGGCTTGGCTTGATCGACGACGCCGATTTCGCGCGGCAGTGGGTGGAAAGCCGAAGCCGCGCTCGTCCCAAGGGCGCGCGCCTGCTCCGCTCCGAATTAGCGCAAAAGGGCGTCGCCAAAAATGAGATTGAAGAAGCGGTCTCCAAGGTCACGCCCGGCGATGAAGCGGAGATGGCGCGCCGGGCTCTCGCGCCGAAGGTCGGGCGGCGCGCGCTGCCATCCGGCAAGCTGGAGCGACGCGCGGAGTACCAGCGTCTGGCGGCGTTTCTGCAGCGACGCGGCTTCGGCTGGGATTCGATCAAAGTCGCTCTAGGCGAAGCGTTCCAGGAGCAGGGCCAGAGCGGCGAGGACGGCGAAGAATTGATGGATGAGCGTCTGGGCGCGGGCGACGACGAGCACGAGCCGAGATTAGGTGCGCTCGACGGTGCCGGGGATGGAGGCGGAGACGAGGATGAAGGCCACACCGCGCCCGCGACATCGCGCAAGTTTGGCGGACTCAGGAGCGTCGGCGGTTCGGCGGAAGACGAGCCTTACGAGCGCCGCCTGGGCGCGTTGGACGGCGATGCGTCCGTGCCCAGCCGCTGGCCGCGCAAAAAACCGGCTCGCATAGATCAATCGACGGACGAAGATTAGCCTAAATCACCCGGCAGGGCGCTGACGAACCAGGCAAAGCGCTAAAGGCCGGAGGTTTGCCGCCGCTCAGGCTGCGGTAAATTAACGGATGTGAATACCTCTACCGTTGCCGAAATTCCTTTAGAAATCCAGACCTCCTGCTCGCCGTTGAACGAAGCCTGGTCCCGCACCGCCCCCGCGCTGTTTTCCGATCCGGCGAAATTTACCGTCGCGGACACGGATGCCGCCCTGAACTGGGAAGCGTTCCTGGGCCATAGCGTCCCCGCTCGTGCCGATTCGGGCGCGCCGTCTTCTATCCTCGCCTCCCCTGACTTTGCCCCGCTGCACGAACTCGGCCTAAAATTGAGCGATTTGGCGGCGCTCTGGCAGATCGAGCCGCTCCGCGAGCATTTTATGAAGAAGGGGCACGAAGCCGACAACGCGCCCGCCGCCGCGAGTTGCGATACGCTTCTGGCGAGCGGCGGTCCCGCAGGCAAAATGCTTTGCGAGGTGTTCCAATCGCATCCGCAATCCACGAATCATTGGTCGGTGCGCGCGTTGCTACAGAACGCATCGCTGCTAACCGATACCAACGACTCCTTCCGCGAATGGCTTCAGCGCGAATCGAGCACACTGGGCGAAACCGAATTTCCGCCGCGTGATTTCCGCCGGATGGTCGTCACGACACGCCCGACAGGCGGGCTTGGCCAGGTAACCCTGGAAGCCGCTCTAGTGGAGATCATGGGACGCACGTTCCACCGTGTCAACTCGGTCGTCGCCGCCCACATGCTTTCCGATTGGCAGCTCGGCTTATGGATGAACGGAAAAACCGGCACGTTCGATCTTTTCCCATACGATACGCCGTATCTCAAGTTCCTGGCGAACTGCGCCGGGAGTTCCGGTGCGCCTCCAGAAGGCGAGCTGGCATTTGTCCGCTGGTGGCATCAGCAGCCTGGCTGCGAATTTCTGCCTCCGCGCTTAGCCAGCTTAGTGATTGAGCGTCAATCGTAAAGTTAAGTATCCGCATAGTTCATACAACCTAAAAATAACTTTTTATGAATGGTAACGCCGCTGGGGCTGAATCATATGATATTCGACGGATTAACGGCGGCTCCAAGGCCGAATTCACCAGCGATCTCTTGTCTGTCGAGGAGCCGCTCGAAATTCGTCTTAGCGTGCCCGGTGCCGGCGGCTTTCCCGACGAAAATCTGATTCAAACGATTTCGCTCACGATGCGCACGCCGGGACATGACAGCGAGCTTGCCGCTGGGTTCCTGCTGACCGAGGGCATAATCTCCAAACTCTTGCAGATCGACCGTATCGATAGAATCGGAATTGATTGGCTGCCGGATGAATCGGGCAACGCCGTTCAGGTTACGCTCGCCGCCGGGCATGCGGTGGATTTGGGCCGCTTGCAGCGCAACTTTTATACGTCGTCGAGCTGCGGCATCTGCGGCAAAACCAGTATCGACGCCGTCAGAACCGTCGCGCGGGGAATGGTATCGTCAAACGATACATTGGTCGTCGAGCGTGATATCATCACCGCGCTTCCGGACCGCCTGCGCGCGGAGCAAGCCGTATTCGACCGAACCGGGGGGCTGCATGCATCGGCTCTCTTCACGAGCATAGGCGAGCTTCAATGCCTGCGGGAAGACGTCGGCCGCCACAACGCGCTCGACAAGCTGATCGGTGCAGAGCTGCTGGCGGGGCGCTTGCCGCTGAATAATCGCATCCTAATAGTCAGCGGCCGCGCGAGCTTTGAGCTGGTGCAGAAAGCTGTCATGGCCGGAATCCCGATGCTGGCGGCGGTCGGCGCGCCGTCGAGCTTGGCCGTCGATCTCGCCCGTGAGTTCGGCATGACGCTGATTGGCTTTCTGCGCGGCGAGCGGTTCAATATTTACAGCGCTCCGGAGCGGGTGACGTGAGCGACCACGAGCTGGTTCAAACGGCGATTATCGTCGCCGGCGGCAAGTCGAGCCGGATGGGAACGGACAAGGCGGAGCTTCGCTACCACGGCCTGACTCTGCTGGAGCGGACTCACCGCGTCTGCCGCGCCGCGGGGCTAGGCCGCGTTTTGATCGTCGGGCGCGAGCAACCGCCTCACTGGCAAGGGCAGGGCGGCGTGTTCCTGCCCGACGATTCCCCTCATACAGGCCCGCTTGGTGGTGTGGCGACGGCACTGGAGTATATCCGCTCGTTGAGTCTTGAGCCGGGTCAGCTTGCGCTGGCTCTTCCCTGCGACATGCCTCTGCTCGACAATGCCGCGCTGCTCTGGCTGATCGAACGCGCGCGCACCTGCCGCCAGGAAGGCTCCCTCGGCGCGGTCGCCGTGACTCCCGACGGTCAAGTTCAGCCGCTCTTCGCCATGTATTCCACCGCTCTGCTGCCCGCGCTCCAAAAGCGCCTCGCCTCCGGGCAGCGCTCGCTCGCGCGGATGATCGAATCGGAGCGCCTGATGCTTGCCCCCGTGCCGGAGCATATCGCGCCGCAACTCGTCAGCGTCAACACGCCGGAGGAGTTCGACCGAGTCACCCGCAGGCATGAAGCGGAAGCCGCCGATATTCCACGTGGAATAATTGAATCGGAACGGACTTAGCCGGCGGAGGGTTGCGGAAACAGGTGCTGGAGATATGCTAGGTACGCGGGGTCGTCGCAGATAATCTTGCCGGGGCTGTCGGAGAGCTTAGCGACGGGAGCGCCGTTGCAGCGCACCATCTTAATCACGATACTGAGCGGGTTTGGACCAAGATCGTTGGTGAGGTGAGTGCCGATGCCGAACGCGCACTTGATTCGTCCCCGGAAGTGACGCGCCAGCTCGATCATACGGTCGGTGGTCAAGGCGTCGCTGAATACGGCCAGCTTGGACAGGGGATCGATCCCCATCATTTCGTAGTGCGCGATGAGCTGCTCGCCCCAAGCGGTTGGGTCGCCGGAATCGTGGCGGCAGCCGTCATAGGCTTTGCTGAAGAGCTTGTCGAAGTCGTCGAAAAAGGCGCGGCTGCCGACCACATCGGAGAGCGCGATGCCCAGATCGCCCCGGTACTCCTGCATCCAGGTGTCCAGCGCGTATCTCTGAAATTGCGGCAACGGCGCGAACACCTGGCAGGCCTGCAAAAACTCGTGCGCCATGGTCCCGAACGGGTTTAGGCCAAGCTCCATCGCCAGCTGCACGTTTGACGTTCCCCGCAGCGCACCGCCAATCTCCCGTCGCAGCGTCTCCACCACATCGCTTTGCCAGGCGCGGCTGAAGCGTCGGCGGGTGCCAAACTCGAACAGCGCGATCTCCAACCCTTCGTTATCGACTGCGTCGCGAATTTTGCGGCACTTTTCCGCCAGCCGTCGCTGCCCTTCGCCGCGCACCGCTTCAAGGCCGCCGGGAACGCTGTTTCGGAAATAGACTTCGTCGATAATCGCCAGCAGCGGCACCTCGAATAAAATCGTCTGGTACCAGCTCCCGCTCACGCGCAGCCGGAACTTGCCGCCGGAATCGCAATCCATCTGCACCTTGGACGCGTCCAGCTTCAGCCGCCGCAGCGAATCGACGTAGTTGGGGTGCATATAGTGGATGCCGGTAAGATAAGCGATTTCTTCGTCGCTGAGACGCAAGCTGCAAAGGTGGTCGATCTCGGCCTGGATTTCGTCCATCAGCGGGCAGAAGTCCGCGCCCAGGCTTCGGTTGCTGAAATCGTACTCGACAGCGGCCTCGGGGAATTTGTGGAAGACGACCTGCTGCATCGTGTACTTGTACAGGTCGGTATCGAGCAGAGAGTTGATAATCATAGCGAAAGTGAGTTCAGAAAGCCCAAGTCAGCGAGTGTCGGAATAGAAGTCTGCAACGATGGACGTCCGCATCCCGCGCGCGCTTAGATCGGCGATAAACTGCTGCTGCATCGCTTCAAAGCCGCCCACGGGACTGGTGGCATCGGTGAGCAGCGTTATCTTAGCCGCCGCGCCTGGTCCGCCGGCGTCCGCCAGGTCGCGGGCGGTGTTCGCGACACAATGGCTGCCCGCCTCGCCCGCCAGGTAAAGGGAATCTACACGGCGGATCATCTCCACCAGACGCTGGTTTGTCTGCGTGTTAGGGTCGTCCGGCATCGGCACCTCCGCGCGGACTGCGGAATAGTGCTCCGTACGCGGGTTAACGCCCTTCCAGATATAGTCCACCGCGCGCAAATATTTCTTTTCCCACTGCGCCAGCGCGTCGGCGAGAACCGGCATGACGTTGTGTCCGGGCGTGCCGATCAGGCAGTGGTAGGGCCAAATGCAAAGCTGGTAGCGCCCGTCCGCTTCGAGCGCTTGCACATACTTGGAGGCCGCGACGCGCTGCGCCGGGTCGGAGGCGCGCCATCGGCCGCTTTGTATGTCGTCGGCGCTAATAATCGTGAACGGCTCCGGATGGACGGGCGCATTGCCGTCGCCGCTATCCGCACGCTCCCAGTAAACCGGGTGCGCGATGTTGAGCGTGTTGTGCGAGTCGAGCGTGACATGGATGCTGTCGAACAGTTCGCCCCGGCTCGAAACCAGCGACGCGATTTTTGCGATGTCGTTCTCCGCCCCGTCCACGTACAGCGTGCCCCGCTCGGGATCGCAGAAATCAACCTGGGGATCGATAATGAGGAGCTCATTTTGCGGCATATGACCGTTTGTGCCCAAATAACCGCCGCGTAAAAACCAACTGCTCCCCCTAAACTCCGCCGCCGAGTCTGCCGATAAGGAGAGGTAGTAACCAGGGAGATTTTGTACCTATCATGCGTCTCGTGACCCGCTCCGATTTCGACGGCCTTGTGTGCGCGGTGCTGCTCAAGCAAGTGGAGCAGATCGACTCGATGCAGTTCGTCCATCCTAAAGACCTGCAGGACGGCAACTTTGAAGTCCGCCCCGATGATATCTTGACCAACGTTCCCTACGTGCCCGGCTGCGGGATGTGGTTCGATCACCATTCCAGCGAAGTAACCCGCGCCGAGGAGCGTCAGGCCGACTTTCGCGGCGTGGTCCGGATTGCCCCCAGCGCCGCCCGCGTGGTCTACGATTACTACGGCGGCAGGAGCAAGTTCGGCGATATCGACGAAATGATGGATGCGGTCGATAAAGCCGATTCGGCTCAGTTCTCCGCTAAAGACATTCTCGATCCCCGAGGATGGGATCTGCTCTCGTTCATCATGGACGCCCGCACCGGCTTGGGCCGCTACCAGGATTATCGCATCAGCAATTATCAGTTGATGTACGAGTTGGTGGACATGTGCCATGACCACACGATTCACGGGATTTTGGCCTCGCCCGATGTCCAGCAGCGCGTGGAGCGCTACTTCGCCCAGGAATCCGATTTCAAAGCGACGTTAAAAGAGCGCACCACTCTCCACGGCGACGTGATCGTCACCGATATGCGCGGCATGAACCCAATCCCGAGCGGCAACAGGTTTATGGTCTACGCCATGAACCCGGAGCAGAACATCTCCATCTGGATTGTCAGCGGCCGGGGCAACCAGAACTGCGTCTTCGCCTGCGGCCACAGCATCATTAACCGCATGTCCACGGTGGATGTCGGCGAGCTGATGCGCCGCTTCGGCGGCGGCGGCCACAAAGCCGCCGGAACGTGCCAGGTGTCTCACGAAGACGCCCACGCCGTGCTCACCGAGCTAATCCATGAGATGAACTCGGATGCCGGCGAGATCAAAAAAGCGGCGTAAGAGTTGCTCCAAGGCCGCATGGCCTTTTTTCACGCGCCGGATTGCGTGAGCAATCCGGCGCGTGAAACAATAAAGCCTGGGCTAAAGTTAGCCCAGGCTTTATTGTTTCACTTCTGGCAAATTGCGCCAGCAGTTTGCCAGTGAGAAAAAAGGCCATGCGGCCTGAGAGCAATTCTTCTCCTACAGCTTAGTTGTCAAAGACAGCATCACGCGTCGCCCCTCCTGGAAGCGGGTGCCGCTGAAGCCGGAATTGAAGTTGTCGACGCTGACGCTGTTGAAAACGTTGTCGATGTCGAGCTGTAGGCTAGAGGCGTTGGGCAGCACCGGGCCGCTACCGCAGCGCAGGTACAGGAAGTTGTGGGAGATACGCTGCGCGTTGGAAAGCACGTTGCTGTTCGACGGGTTGATCGCGGCGAGGACGCTGGAGGCTTCGCCGCTGCCGTAGTAGAAGTCTGCGCCGGCGAAGGCCTGCGATTTCAGCGTGTAGTCTATGCCCAGGCTGAGAGTGTCGGTCTGGTCGTGGTCGTTCACCGTGGGCGCGGGATCGCCGTTCTGGTCGAGACCGCCCGGCGCGGCGTGGGAGTGGGCGTAGGAGAAATAACCGCCCAGGCCGCTGCCGTCCACGTCGCGCGGGGTCAGGAGTTAGGAAAACTCCAGGCCGTGGATACTGGCGTACTGGTATTGCAGAGTGGTATAGGCTCCGATCTGAGTGCAGGGAATGAATAGCCCGGTGTCGTCCTGGTTGCGGACGTTCTTGTAGTAGTAGTCCACTTTCACCGACTGCCCCGGCGTGAGGTTCTTTTCCAGACTCGTCTCGTACAGGTCGAATGTCTCCGGCTTGAGCGTTCTTCCGACAATCGAGCCTTCCGACAGAGGCGGCTGGATGTACATTTTGTCGTAAATTAGCCGCAGGGTCGTATCCGGAGTAACCAGATACGCGGTGTTGAGGCGCGGGCCGAGATAAGCCTCATTTACTTTGGAGAGCGAGTCGCCGATGGATTGACGCTGACCGTAGAAATCGAGCCGCGCGCCGTAATTGATCGTCAGGCGGCGGGACGCATTCCAGGTGTCCTGGAGATAGCCAGCCGCGTAGTAGCCCTGGCGATGGACCTGAACCGTGGGCGTCGCCGCCCCTAGCGTGGCGAGATAAACCGGGTTGCCGAGCACGTCCATCACTTGGTTGCCGCTTGCATCGAGCTCGAAGGTGCCGTTTGGGGTGAGCTGCGGGCCACCGACCTGGACTGCGGCGAGCGCGTCGAGGGCGAGCTGGCTTTCCGGGACAAAGGCGTAGGACTCGTCGCCGGTCTGGTCTTGAGCGACAAAGCCGGATTTGTAAGTGTGGGCGGCCTTGGCATAGGTGAGGCTGCCGCTAACCTCGCTCTGAGTGTTTTTGCGCAGAACCGTCGGGTTGTACTCGATGGAATTATCGGTCGTGGTCAGGGTGCCGTCCGAGTTGAAGCTATTGCCGTTAATCGACGGGTTATTGTTGCGGATATCGAGGCGAGACTTGTTGAAGCCGACCGAAAGCAGGCTGGTCAGATTATTGTTGAACGTGTGCCGGTAGTTTAGGTCGGTAAAACCGTTCTCGTCGTCCTGGAAGATGTTCTGGTGGTCCGCCTGCTGGCTGCCGAGCACGTCGGTGCCGGAGCCGAGCAGTCCCGAGCCTGCGGCAATGCCCGCTTCGGAGCCGTCGGCGTTGCGCGCGCCGCCGAAGCCGTAGCCCTGTCCGACCGCGCTGTAAAAATTGCTCAGACCGGTCCGGTTGCCGATTGCCGTGGTCTCGGGCGAATCGCCGACATACAGGCTGAAGGTGTTGCGCGGGTCCGCCAGGTTGTCGAAGTTGCCGAAAAACGTCGTCGCTTCGCCGTAGTTGTGCGCCGTTTGGTTGTCCGGCTGCGGCGTTTCCAGCACGGAAGAGGTGCTTCGATGGTCGATATTAAGGAAATACCGGAACTTCTTCGCCAGAGAGCCGGCTGAAACCGGCGCTCCGTCCTGGCCGCCGAGCGTCAGGATCTGGTCGTATGTCCCGAAATCCCCATAGCCGAGCGTAAGCGTGCGGTTCGGCGTGATCGGACCCGCCTTCAGCGTCAGGTTCAGGATGGCCGCCGTCTCACTGCCGTATTCAGGCGCGTTGCCGCCGGTGATAATGTCCGCGTTCTGGATAATGTCGGGGCTGATTTGCGGGCCGGCGCGGCCTTGCAGCACGCCCGGAAGCAGGAATCCGTTGATATAGATGCTCGTCGAAGCGTGCTCGCCGCGCGGGTGGACGGCGTTCACGGTCGATTGCACGAACCCAGGCGTGGTAATCAGCAGCCGGGGCAGACTCTGCGGGTTGTTGCCAGTGGACGGCAACTTAGCGATAAAGTTCGAATTGCGCTGCGTATCGCTGGCCGCCCGGTTGTCCGGCGACACGGTGATGCGCGACACGCCTCCTTTCTTCACTTCCAAGCTCAACTTAACTGGAACCAAAGTGGTGGTATCCGGCGCCACTGTCACGACACGGGTATCGCCCGTATACGACTGCGAAGTTGTCGCCAGCCTCCACCCGCAATTCTCCAGCGGGGGAGTGAGCGCGTTGCCGCTCGCGTCGGTGACCACGTGGACATTGGGGCTCACCCCAGCGGTATCCGTGAGCGTGATAACCGCCCCCTGGATCGGATTGCCGGTTTCGGAGTCGGTAAGAGTAATCTGTAACCGTCCAACGATATCAGCGTGCGCCGCAGTGGGCGCGGCCAGTATCAACGCGGCGGACAAGCCCACCGCGCCGAAGCGAGTAACCTGCGCAAGCGCGGTCAATCCGGCGCGGCGAGCCATGGCGCGTCCCCGGTTAAACGGAAAAGGAAAATTAGACATGGTGATTGAAAGCTGACTTCCTGCAAATGCATCGAAGTGCCTCCCGCAACGCTTTTTCCAGAATCGCTCTCTGGCCGCTGGGCCATTTTTCTCGTTGAACTGACGCTGACGCGTCAGTTCAACGCGAAAAATAGAGGGTTTTGGTAAAGCAAAATGAGCGCTTTGTGATCCACTCCGCCAAGTCGCCGCGACTTGGCGGCAACAGTCCAGGCTGAGCCTGGCCGCCGGAGGCATCTGGAAAGAAGCGCTGCGTAAGACACGAGGGCGAGTCGTTAGCCGGGCCGGACGGGCGAGGGGGCAGCGGGGAGCGAGTACAATCACCATTGGCACCGGGCGCAAAGCTTTGCCGGATTTTTGTCGGTAAGAGACGCGCGCCTGCCTGGCGCATCGGTGTTGGCGCACCGATGCGCTTTTTTCATGCGCGAGCGGATTTGTTGCGGCGTCAGCAAGAACATGGAGGTTCTGGCGGGCGCAGTCTGGCTAGTTGGGAGGATTTAGGGTTCCGAAGGCCTTGCCGGAGTGCTACGCTGCTTCAAGCAGGCGCAGTGAGGACTGCGCTGGTGAGAATCGCGGACACTCTGAGCGGGGGACTGGAACTTAGGCTGCGGCGGGAGGGCCGCGAAGGGTCACGAGCCGGTTGTCGCGCTGGAGAAGCGCGGACTCGAACTGCTGCGCGCGCGCCATCTCGTAGCCGACCGGCAGATGCACGAACTCCAGCGACGGCGTGCTGGCGATATGCACAGAGGCCACCCATTCGCACGCGGCGCATGGCTGAACCGGCGCGACATGCGCCGCGCGTTCGAGCTTGCCGAAGACGCGAGTGGCGGCGGGCGATTGATGCGTAGGAGCCGCAAGCGCCATAGACAGCGCCGATTGAGTGATGACCGCGCGGACATCGTCGCTGTGGTCCAGCTGCACGACGCTGCTCAGCCACACGTAGACTCCGAGCATCAGCCACATCAGGCCGACAGAACGCTTCTTGAATTGGATCAAGCTAAGGGAGCGCATCGCGTAGGTAGACAGCGGCAGCGGCGATTTGGAGGCACAAGATTGCGCCGCCGATCATGCTGCCGTCGCATCCATGCTACTACATCTACATCTTTCCCCCGGCATTCATCGCAAGGATACCGCCCGCCGTTTCAAACCAGGTTTTTCTGCGGTATGGCTGTTTGTTCAGAAGGCATTTTCAAGATTTTCTACTGAGGAGACACTTACCCCATGCAATCGAAATACAAAGCGGTTTTACTCGACATTGACGGCACCCTGATCGACAGCAACGAGCAGCACGCCGATTCGTGGATCGAGGTTTTCAAGGAATACGGCTATGACGTTCCCCGCGAGGCAATTCGCCCGCTGATCGGCATGGGCGGCGACAACTTGATTAAGGAAGTGGCGGGCCTGGACAAAGACGATCCCAAATCCAAGGCTATCACCGAAGCGCGCGGCAAGCTGCTCAAAGCGAAGTACCTGCCGGTAGTGCAGCCGTTTCCCGGCGCGCACGATCTTCTCCAGCGCTTCAAAGACGCTAAGATCGTCACTGTGCTCGCCACATCCTCCAAGCAGGACGAAACCGAAATCCTGGTGGATAAGCTTCAAGCCAAAGACCTGGTCGACGAAGGCGCTACCGGCAGCGACGCCGAAAACTCCAAGCCCGACCCGGACATTATCATCGCCGCTCTGGAAAAATCAAAGATGCAGCCCGGCGACGTAGTCATGCTTGGCGACGCGCCCTACGACATCCAAGCCGCCGCCAAAGCCGGAGTTAAAGTGATCGCCCTCCGCAGCGGCGGCTTCAGCGACGACGACTTGAAAGGCGCCATCGCCATCTACAACGACCCGGCCGATTTGCTGGCGCATTTTGATGCAGTGTTCGAGAAATGAAACCACCAACTCATGAAGAGGGTTTAACAAAACTCCAAAACACGGGCGTATTCTGGTTCCCTTCCTTTTCCAAGGAGGGGGCACAAGCCAGTAAGTGCTTAAAAGTTCGACGCGTGCATCAATGCGGCGGTTATACTCGCCACCATCGCGGTAATCGAAAATACGACGCCAAGTCCCGTTAGCCCATTCGAGAGAACCAGATAACCGCCGATGGCTCCGGCGATGACTGCAATCACCGAAGCCGTGACTGTCGATCGCGTGTTATTGCGCGGTGCCGCCCGCGCGGCGAGTGGCTTTGGCGAGGAA
>CAXSEA010000107.1:0-11373 GCA_964235675.1 uncultured Armatimonadales bacterium
CGGTGTTGTACCAGATCAAATCGGCGTGGCCGTCGCGGTTGAAGTCGAAGCGGGTAGAGCTTGCCGGCGCTGGCCCGGCGGCGGGCGTAACGGTCAAGTTGGCCGACTGAGTCACTCCGTTCGATGTCGCCGTGATTGTCACCATCTGGGTGCTTGCGACGGATTGAGTCGTGATCATGAACACGTGCGAGCTGGAGCCGGATGAGATCGTCACGCTGGACGACACCGTCGCCACCGCCGTATTGCTGCTCTTGAGCGACACCACCACATTGGCCGCGGCGTTGCCGGTGTAGTAGACACGGTTGGTCGTGGCGCTCGCCCCGCCGACTATCGTGGCCGGAGACAGCGTCACCGATTTTAGTCCCGATGGCGTGACCGTGAGCACCGCCGTCTTGCTGGCCGAGCCGAGGGTCGCCGTAATGGTCACGTTGGAGCTGAGTGTCACTGCCTTGCTGGTCACGGTAAAGCTGGCCGAATTTGCGCCGGCGGCAATAATCACCGATGACGGCACTGTCGCCACGCTGCCGTTGCTGCCGGCGAGGGTCACTGGAGTGGCTGACTGGGCGTTGCCGGAGAGGATCACCGTGCCGGTGGCGTTTGCTTGGCCCCCGACGACGCTGCCGGGATTCAGCGTCACGGACGAGAGCGTAACGGTCGGCGCGGGATTGATCGCCAGGATCGCCGCTTTGCTGACCGAGTTGTACGTGGCCGTAATCGTCGCCGAATGCGCTGATGTCACCGTAGATGTCTGCACCGCGAAGGTGGCGCTGGTCGCCCCGGCGGGGATAGTCACGCCGGCCGGAACGCCCGCGAGCGACGAGTTGCTTGACAGCGCCACGACCGCCCCGCCTACGGGAGCCGCTGGTGACAGCTTCACCGTAGCCATGCTGGACGAGCCGCCATTCACCGACGTTGGACTGAGCGTCAGCGTGGACAGCATCGTGCCCGATAGACCGGCAACGGTGAGCTTAAAAACAGTGCCGTAGCCGCTGGTCCCTCCGGACGAGACAAGACCGTATAAAGCGCCGTCCGTCCCTTCGACGAGCGCGTTGTTGAAGGGATTGGCTCCATCGGTGCCGCCCGTAAACGAGTAGAGCGTCGTCAGTGTGCCGGTCGGCGTGATTTTGAAAACGACGCCGTCGTCGCTAGTCCCGCCGAAGCTGGTCATGCCGTAGAAGTTGCCGTCGGTGCCGAGCAGCAAGGGAGTCGACGGGCCGCTGCCGTCGGCGTTGCCTCCGTTGTCGGGCGAGAATGTATAGAGCGTCGTCAGCGTGCCCGAAGGGGTAATTTTGAAGACCGTGCCGCTTTCATTGGAGCCGTCGTCGGATGTGGTGCCGTAGAAGTTGCCGTCCGCGCCCAGCGCGAGGCCGCCGTAGGGCGAGCCGCCGTCCGATTGATCGGAAAAGGAATAAAGCGTGGCCGCCGTCCCGGACGCGGTCACTTTGTACACCGCGCCGTAGCCGTATTGGCCTCCGGTGGATGTGACGCCGTAGAAGCTGCCGTCGGAGCCTTGAGCTACGCCGAACTCAGGCGAGGACGGCGAAGTCGCGCTCGATGAAAACACGTAAGGCGTCGTCAGGGCGTTGCTGGGCGTCAGCTGGAAAAACGTTCCATAATCGTTTTCCGCCGGGTTGCCCGAAGTGACGCCATAGAAATCGCCGTTCGAGGCCATGTCGAGCGTGCATTCGGGGTAAGCGCCGTCAACCGGCTCGTTAAACGCGTGGATCACCGTTTCGCTGCCCGACGGCGTTACCTGGAACACCGTGCCCGCGCTGTTCACGCCGCCGAGCTGCGTGGTGCCGTAGAAGCTGCCGCTCGCTCCAAGCGCCAGCCCGGCATTAGGATTAGTGCCGTCGTTGCCGTTGTTCAAGAACGCGTAGACGCTGGTCAGGCTGCCACTGGGCGTAATCTTGAACACCGAGCCTTTATCCGCGCCGTCGCTGGTGCCGCCGAGCGAGGTGGTGCCGTAGAAGTTGCCGTCCGCGCCCTGCACCAGGCCGCCGAACGGAACCTTGCCATCGGTGCCGGTGGCGCCGAAGTTGTAGAGGGATGTAAACGCCGCCCCATTCGCCGCTTGCGCGTGGGATGCCTGCGGCGCGATCGTGAGAAGAGCGGAAACGGCGACAAGGGCGGCGACGGCATCGACGCCAAGCCCCAAGCGCGACAATAGGTGATGCATGAACTCTGCTAGCTCCTGTAAATGTGGGAGAATTGACCTAACGATTAACTAATTTCCGGTATTGTAGAGGAATTTTGATACAAATACAAGAGAATCGCCGAATTTGCGTCAGTCGCACACTCGTCCAAAGATGTACATAAGGCCAAGGCCAAGAGGCTGGACCGCTTTTTATAACGCCGAGTGGATAAAGGCGACCAGGAAGAGAGCGACTTGCGCGGCGATGACGATTTTGTTCATCGCCAATTCCGCGCGCGTGAGAGCCTCGCGCTCCATTTCGGCGGCGAGGCTGAGAAGTTGATCGTCCATGCGCCCGACCGTCTCACTGGTTTGGATGATATGCAGCAGGTAGGGCGGCAGCATCTCCGCGCCGGCGAGGCTTTGCGAGAGCGGTCGGCCTAAGCGGGTTTGGGCCGCGGCGACGCTGAGGGCGCGCTCATAGTAGGCGTTTAGAGAGGAGCGCGACGACACTTCCAGCGCTTTGGCGATATTGACGCCCGCGCTCCAAAGAACGGCGAACGAGCGCGCCCACCGGGCGATGGACAGGTTGCGGCTAATGGGGCCGAGCATGGGCAGGGCGATTTTGATCCGGTCGATCTGCACGCGCAGCGCTTGCCACCGGTATAAGCCGCGCAAAACCAACCGCCCGATCTGGTAGACGGCGACCACTTCGACAGCGTAGAGGGCGACTCCCACGGCAACGCTGATCGCGGTCGCGGCAATCGGCTGCTCGCGCTGCGGCGACGACAGTATTGCCATCAGCACGGCGTATACCCGCGCGATACAGAGCCCGAGCAGGGCGAGCTTGGGATCGTAGGCGTTGAACTTCATCGAGCGCTCCGCGCTGACCGACTGCTGGAATGTCGCCGCCAATCGCCGCGCCGAGCCGGGCAGGGTGCCTGAAATATCGCCCACTTCTAGAATGGGCATGACGATCTCCGGAAAGCGCCCCGCGTAGGGCCGCAGACTGCTGCAAAGCGACGCCCCCCGGTTAATCATCGGCGCGACTGAGGCGCAGATTCGCTGCAGTTCACGGTCTTCGGTGCCGGAAGACGCGTCAACAAGCGCGTCGCCGATAGCGCGGCCCATCTCCATCTGCACCGCCAGGGTGTCGAAGAACAATCCCAGAGAGCGCGCCGGAATTCCATAGCCAAGCAGCGCCCGCGCCGATGTCCAGTATGGCATGCGTTTGATCTCGTTGACCGATTCGCGCCGCGCCGCCGGCCAAACGACGTCCGGCTTTTTTGCGGCGACTCAAGAGCTTTGTTCTACCTTATGAATTTGCAAGCCGCACCTCCTCGGCTTTAACATAAGCGCCGTTTATTTCACCTTTCTTTAATCCAAGAATTCTACACTCGGCAGAATTCTATTCTACAAATGCTCCTCACTGGAAAAGAGAAAAGATGCGCGAAACGAACGAAATAGTAAGCAGTGGCCGCGCTTTGGCGACAAGGCGCGATGTACTGCGGGCCGGCGCGGCTGGGCTAATTACGCTGGTGGGATTGGGGACGGTGCTGAAAGGCAAGATATACGCGGAGGAGCCTGCGCTCGCAGAGTCCACTCCCGCGCTGGAGGAAGGGCCGTTTTGGATCGAGGAAGCCGATCAGCGCTATCGCCGCTCGGATCTGCGGGCGAACTTGGACGGGACCAGTATGCAGGCGGGGCTTCCGCTGAACCTCTGGCTGACCGTCTCGGAACTGCAAAACGGCGCTATCGCTCCGCTGCAGAGCGCGTTCGTGTACATTTGGATCGCCAATGCGCTGGGAGTCTATTCCGGGGAGCAAGGCGAGCGTACGCTGTCCGATTCGTACTTGCGCGGCTACCAAGTAACCGACGAAAAAGGGATTGTCGCGTTCACAGCGAACTATCCCGGCTGGTACGACGGCCGCACGGTGCATATCCACGCGCGGGTCCGCACATATCCGGGCAACGATTCCACGCAAAAGCCCCTCACCGATTTTGAGACCCAGCTCTTTTTCGACGACGGCGTCACCGATCACGTGATGGCGAATGTCGCCCCATACAACACGCGCAATCGCCGAGACACCACCAACAAGACCGACCGGGTCTACAACGGCCCCGCTCTCGACGTTGCGCCAGGCGCTTCAACCGCCGCGGCGATGCCGACCGGCGACCTGACCAAAGTAAAAGTGGTGAGCGCCGCGACCCACGCGAACGCGTCGTTCCACATGGTGCTGGATACTTCCAGGCATGCCCGTCCCCCGATTCCGCCGGGAGGGTTCGGCAGCCGGCGTCCGAGCACAATCGGCGGGCCGCCGCCGATGGGCAGCAACGGTGCCATGCCGCCGCCTCCCGACGGCTTCGGCGGCGGAGACGGGCCGCCGCCAAACGGGTAGAAAGCCGAGACACCTTATCATGCGTGGCTTGAATTCATCAACAGCCATAGGCTAAATCGAGCCGATCAAAAGCTTTTCCTACGCAGGAGAAGCTTTTGCGTTTTCCTGCAAAGTCGGGGGAATAGCACCGGCAAAAGGAGTGACAATCTCAATTAGCCGGCGAAAATCATCGAGGTGCTACAATAGCCGCAGTCCACAAGATTTTCGGTGTCACCTTGAAAAGCGCGATTTGCTCACGCTGGACGAGTGACGGAACGGGCAACGCGTCTTGTCTAACGATGTACACTTCAAGCAGGCCGACCAGCTGCTGCCTCTGACCGCGCAAGCGGTCGCCGAAGCCGCTCAGGCTTACGCGGAAAGCATCGTGGATACTGTCCGCGAGCCGATCGTTATTCTACGCGCCGATCTGCGCGTCCAATCCGCGAGCCGCTCGTTTTACCGCGTTTTTGGCGTCACTCGCGAGGATACCGAAAACAGTCTGATCTTCGAGCTGGGTAACGGCCAGTGGAATATCCCGGCCTTGCGCGCGCTGCTGGAAACGATTCTCACCCAGAACACCCGCTTCGACGACTACGAAGTCACCCACGATTTCCCCGATCTCGGCAAGCGGACAATGCTGCTGAACGCCCGCAGCGTTTTTCTCGCCGGCAACCACACCACATTTCTTCTACTCGCCATCGAGGACGTGACGGACCGTCTGGCTATCGAGGTGGAGCGGCAGGCGCTTGTCAGCCGGCTCAACGCCGAGTTGTCGCGCCAAACCCGGATCGCTCGAATGCTACAGCGGCCTCTCCTGATGGAGACGCCCGACGACGCTTTCCCCGGCTTGTCGGTCGCTACCATTTATTCGGCCTCCCGCACCGAAGAGGCCGAAGTCGGCGGCGACTTTTTCGACGCCTACGCGCTGGCCGACGGACGCGTGGCCTTGCTGGTCGGCGACGCCACCGGCAAAGGCTTGGCCGCCGCCGCGCGGTCGCAGGAGTGCAAGGACGTGCTCCGGGCTTTCTTGCGGCTGTATCCATACGATCCTGGTCTGGCGCTGGCCCGTCTCAACGACTACTTCTGCGAGGCGCAGTCCCTGGACGACCGTTTCACCGATACCATGCTGGCGCTCAGTCTCGCGTTGGTGGACGACAAAACCGGCGAGGTGACCATGGCCTGGGGCGGCAGCGAGCCGCCGCTGCTGATGCGGGAAGGCGGCCAGGTCGAGGTGCTGGCGGGCGGCGGCGCGCTGATCGGAGTCCAGCCGCGTGCGAGCTATGTGGATGTGACCGCGACACTGCTGCCCGGCGACACCCTGCTGCTCTGGTCGGACGGCTTGTCCGACGCGCGGCACGGCAAAGTTTTCTTAGGCCTCCGGGGAGTGGTCGAGCTGATGGCTGAAACAAGAGGCCAGGGAGTGCGTCAGGCCGGGGAGAGTATTCTCGCCGGGGCGCGGGCATTCGCGCGGGGGAATCTCCAGGATGATGCTTGCTTCGTGCTTGTCCGCCGCCGCGCCAAATAGCTTGTGGAAGCGTTAGGTAATGTCTGAGACTTACGTCGCTCTTCTGCGCGGCATCAATGTCGGCGGCAAAAACAAGCTGTCGATGGAAAGCCTGCGGGAATGCTTCGCCGATGCGGGCTGCTCAAATATCCGGACGTATATCCAAAGCGGCAACGTCGTCTTTCACGCGGGTGATGTTGAGTCGGCAGCGGCCGCTTGCCGGCACGTAGAGGCGGCGATCTTCGAGCGGTTTAGCTGTAAATCGCCGATTGTGCTGCGCTCGGGCGCGGATCTGGTGGCGTCGTCGCGAGGCAATCCATTTTCAGCTCAGGGCGGCGCAAGCGACACGAACGCATTGCATGTCGTGTTCCTCGCCGACGAGCCTGAGCCTTCCCGCGCGGCGATGCTCGACCATCAGCACTCGCCCGGCGACGAGTTCCAGCGGATTGGTCGCGAGATCTACCTGCGCCTGCCGCGCGGAGTCGCCGGAACGAAACTGCTCATCTCCTACTTCGATTCCAAGCTGAAAACCATCGGCACCCAGCGCAACTGGCGCACCGTGCTTAAGCTGGCGGAAATGGCTGTTGAATTAGGACTCGGCGTAACTCCTAATGAAGCGCTCCAGCAGTAGTTCTCCCTTCTTGGGAGCAAGGTGAGGTAAAATAACAATTGGACATATAGGATTTTATGAGAGTCATTAAATCCACGCCGCTCAAAGCATTCTGGGAATTGCATCCCGATGCTGAGCAGCCGCTACGTTCATGGTTTGCCGATGCTGAAAGAGCGGATTGGCTATCTCCCAACAACCTGAAGCAGTCTTACGCCAACGCCAGCATCATAGGAAACAATCGAGTCATATTCAATATCGGTGGAAATAAATACCGTTTGATTGTGGCCGTCAGCTACCAGGCACGGGTTGTACTCATCAAATTTATCGGCACACATAAAGAGTATGATGAAGTCAATGCCGAGACTATTGATCGATACGTGGCGGAGTAAATTTTGAACATTAGTCCTATACGAACCGAAGCGCAGTACCAAGCTGCCATCGCCGAGATCGAAATTATCTTTAACGCCGAACCAGGTACGGAGGATTTTGACCGGCTTGAAATACTCTTGGTCCTGGTTCATGCCTATGAAGCCGAGCACCATGCCATAGAGCCGCCTGATCCGATTGCCGCAATACAATATGAGATGGAAAAGCGCGGCCTGACGCGGCGAGATTTGGAGCCTCTGATCGGCTCAAGCGGCCGGGTAAGCGAAATCTTGAATCGAAAACGCCGCTTAACTTACAAAATGCTACAAGCCCTGCATAGCCAGTGGGGAATGTCCGGCGATATACTGCTGAATGAGTATGCTCTGGTAAAACCGCCCAAGAAATCGCATACCGCGATATTAAATAGCACAAGCTTGGTACCAAGCAGCTAATTCTGTAGAAGTACATTGGCGATTGGCGTTTGCCGTCGTCAAAAACTTCGTAAACAAAACCATCGAATCAGCAAAGACGGCAGGGAGGCCCGGTGTTGCGCAATCCCCATTTGCCCGGCAGGTCCTAAATTACGCGGAATTAAAGTCGCGGGTCGTCCGTTTGCTGCTGCGCGCCGTCAGGTAAAGCGCGGCCAAAATCACCAGCGATGCCACCCATGGGGTCTGCATCAAGCCCAGGTGAGTCACGACCAGGCCGCCAAGGAACGAGCCTGCCGAGATGCCGAGGTTGGTGGAGGCGATATTCAGCGCTCCAGCAGCTTCCACGGCGTTTGGCGCGAGGCGCTTGCCGAGGTCGGTGACGTAAGACTGTATGCCGGACACCGCCGCCACCGCGCAGCCCCCGAGGAGAAACACGCCTATTGTAGCGGCAACTTTGTTGCGGTCCGCTACGGTAAAGGCGAGCAGGACAACCGCTTGGATGGCGAAGATCAGCATCGCCGCGCGAAGCGGGCCTTGACGGTCGGCGGCGCGTCCGCCCAAAGCGTTCCCAAGCACGACCGCGACGCCGTAGACAAGCAGCAGCGGGCTGGCCGCGGCTGCGGGAAAGCGGGTAATTCGCTCAAGCATCGGCACCAAGTACGTAAATACGACGTACGTTCCCGTGAATCCAAGAGCGGTGATAAGAAACGCCAGCGTTAACCGTCCCTGCCGGAGCACTTCCCATTGGTCGCGCCAGCCGATCCGGCTCGTGGGCCGCAAATGCGCCGGAACACGCCAAACGGCGGAGATCAACCCGACAATGCCCAGGACCGCGACCATCCAAAAAGTCGCGCGCCAGCCGAACTGCTGTCCGATATAAGTGCCCAGCGGCACTCCCGTCACAACGGCGACCGTGAGGCCGGTCAGCACCAGAGCCACCGCGCCCGCGCGCTGCTCTTCCGGCACCAAATCGTCGGCCATCATATATCCTACCGAGAAGAACAAGCCGTGCGCCAAGCCGGTGATTAGACGCGCCGCCATCAGCACGCCGTAGCCCGGCGCGAGCGCGGCGGCGATATTGCCCAGAACAAATACTGCCATGAGTGCAAGAAGCGTCGCTTTGCGGGAAAGCGAGCTGGTCAGCGCCGTCAGCAGCGGTGTGCCGATGGTGACCGCGAGCGCGTAGCCGGACACCAGCAGCCCCGCCGACGCGATCGTGACATGCGTGTCCCGCGCCACGGTCGGCAGCAAGCCGACGATGACGAACTCGGTCGTGCCCACCGCGTAGGCGCATGCGGCGAGGGCCGCCAAGGCGAATCTTGGATTTGTACTCGTCGCCGACTTAAGCATTGCTCAGATGGAATTGAATACCATTGGCGCGGCAACGCCCGCATCGATGGTGACCACAATCGCCCGCTTGGCGGCGTTCACCACCAGGGTCTCGCCGATATAAGCCTCGCCGGCGTCGTGGTGGAGATGCCCGCAGACAACCAGCTTCGGCTGGTGCGTGGCGATCACGCGGGCAAGCGGCTCCGAGCCGATATGCAGCGGCTGATGATTACTCCACATGCGGTCAAGCGTTCCGTAGGGTGGCGCGTGCGAGATAATAATGTCTACCGGAGGGATAGCGTCGTATGCCGCTTCTTCCTCGTTGTGGTCGGCGGTCATGTAGCCGAACATCCGGGCCATGCGGGGAGCATTGTACGTGGGCGAGAGGCTGATGCCGTAAAGAGACAGCCCGAGGCATTCGGCGCGGCGATTCAGCAGCGGCGTGACGCCGGGAATATCCTCCCAATCGGCGTTGCCGACCCGGATGTCATGGTTGCCGGGAATGACGAACGTCGGGAAGCGCGCGCCCAGACCGGCAAGCCACTCGCGGGAATACGGCACCTCGATGCCGCGCACGCGAGGATGGGCGTGGCCGTACTCGGTGATGTCGCCCGCGATCAGGCACAGATCCGCGTCGGGCAGACGCGCCGGATCGAACGCCGCAAAATCGGAGTGGATGTCCGACAAGCAAAGCGCCCTCACCGAATGCGGGGGACTACTTGCCGCACCCGGCAAGTCCCGGTCGTTCAACAAATGATCCGGCCTAGCCTCGCTTGCCGTGGTGTTCGCGCTCCTGAATCGGATAGGCGGCGAGATACTCCTCGTAGGTGCCGGGGAAGTCGATCACGTTTCCCTCGCCGGTAAAGGCCAGAATGCGCGTGGCGACCTCGTTGATCAAATCCTGGTCATGCGTCACCACCAGCACCGTCCCGGCGAACGACGACAACCCTTCCGCCAGCGCGTTCACGGACTCCAAATCAAGGTGGTTGGTCGGCTCGTCGAAAATCAGCACCGGGTCGCGCTGCTGCATCAGCTTGGACATCATCACACGCGACGCCTCGCCGCCGGAAAGGGCGTTAGTGGATTTTTTGCTGTCGTCGCCGGTGAAAAGCATGCGGCCAAGCAGCCCGCGCACGGCCTGCTCGCCTTCGCCGTCCACGTCGTAGGTGAGCAGCCAATCAAGCGCTGTGGTGTCCTTCGGGATTTGGTCTTGGAAGTCCTGCTGATAGTAGCCCCAGGTAATTGACTGGCCCCATTTCACCGTGCCGGTGTCCGGCGGCAGCTCGCCCACCAGCACGCGCAGGAGCGTGGTCTTGCCGATTCCGTTCGGGCCGATAATGCCGATCTTCTCGCCGCGCCCAATGTCCAAATTAAGTTTGTTGAACAGCGGCGGCTTGGCGGGGTCGAACTGCTTGCACAAATCCTTCGCTACTAAAATGCTCTGTCCAGCCGGCTTGGCCTGGTCGAAGCGGATATACGGGCGCGTGATATTCGAGCGCTTCAGCTCCGACGGAGCTAGGCGCTCCATCTCCTTGCGCCGCGACTGCACCTGAGAGGCGCGCTGGCCCGCGCCGAAGCGCGAGACAAACTCCTGCAATTGCGCTACTTTAGCGGCCTTGTCCTTGTTGTCGGCTTCGACACGTGAGCGGGCGGACATCTTCTGCTCCAGCATCGCGTCGTAGTTGCCGGGATAGAGGATAATCGTCTCGTAATCGATATCGGCGGTGTGCGTGCAGACAGCGTTCAGGAAGTGGCGGTCGTGGGAAATCACCACCATTACGCCCTCGTACTCGGACAGGAACTCCTCCAGCCAGTGGATGCCGTCGAGGTCCATGTGGTTGGTGGGCTCGTCGAGCAGCAAAGCTTCTGGGCCGCCGAACAAGGCCTGCGCCAGCAGCACGCGGAACTTCATGTCGGTGCGCAGACTGCTCATCAGGTCGGAATGGTGCTCATCGGTCAGGCCGATGCCGCGCAAAATCTCGGCTGCCTCGATCTCGGCCATGTAGCCGTTCTCGTCAGCCACCAGCGATTCAATCTCGCCCAGCCGCTCCATAACAGCGTCGGAGTAGTCTCCTTCGGCGTACAAGCGGTCGCGCTCCTGTGTCGCTTCCCACAAATCCTTCTTGCCCATGATGACGGTGTCGATAATGCGGAACTCGTCAAAAGCGAACTGGTCCTGCCGCAGCACGCCGACCCGCTTCGGGCGCGAGATTTTGCCCCGGTTCGACGCCTCGATCTCCCCGGTCAGGATTTTGAGGAATGTGGACTTGCCCGCGCCGTTCGGCCCGGTGATGCCGTAGCGGTTGCCATCGGCGAACTTCACGGTGACGTCATCGAAGAGGATGCGCGTGCCGTAGGATTTGGTAACGTTCTGGACGGTAATCATAAGAGTTTTTCGGAGACGCTCGGGCCGCTGGGCCTTTTTTCGCAGTTAGGCCCGCTGCGCGTGCCTGACGAGTATGGAATGGCAAAACAAAGGACGCGGCAGTGTTAGCCTGCGCGTCCTGCGAATCGTTATTTTACCCCAGTTGCCGACGTGAGTGTCCCCGATACGTCTTGGGAGTGGTGGTTACGCTTGTGCGGCCTCGCCTGCACTGGGGGGCGAAACCTGGGTGTAGTCG
>CAXSEA010000108.1:0-11368 GCA_964235675.1 uncultured Armatimonadales bacterium
AGAAACACAGCGAGTGCAGATTATGGTGGATTGACATTTATGCCTGATTTAAACCATCAATGGAATGGCGGCTCAATCAAATAGGCCGATGTACGCATGCTACGGTACAATGCACGTAATATGCGTACATCAATCCAGCTTGACGCGCTCATGCCTCGGACGCGGCAGCAGATTTTAGCAAAGCTGCTGTTAAACCCTGAACGCCGCTGGTACTTGCGTGAACTTTCCAGAGAGCTTGGATTGTCGCCATCCAGCTTGCAGTTGGAACTGAAGAACCTAAGCGGCAGTGATATTATAAGCCGCTTTGACGAAACGGGCCGCATACTCTATCAAGCCAATCGAGACTTGCCCTACTTCTCAGAGTTGCAAGCCATATTCAAAAGAACTGTTGCAGTCGATTCAGTTCTCCGAAAGGCGTTGGATTCATGCCGTGAGGCTATAGCGATTGCATTCGTGTATGGCTCGTTCGCTTCGCATACTGAAGTAAACAGCAGCGACATCGATTTAGCGATCATCTCAGATACGAATTTGCTAGAATTGTGGAGTGGTGTGAGAGAGGCGGAGCAAGCGCTGCACCGGGAAATAAACGTGGTGCAATACTCGCCGGCAGACCTGCGCCATGCCTGGATGGAGCAGAGAAACTTCGTCCGCACAATCGTCTCATCCCCCAAGTTTTTTTTGATTGGCGATCCTCATGTCCTTGCAGCAACTCTTGGCGAACCATCGGATCAAGACGCACCAGACTACGTATCAAGAAATCAATGCATTGCGTGAAGTCGTGGCGCGAGATTTGGCTGATGCTATTCTCTCCGGGCTCTCCGCTGACCGAAGATATGCAACTGCCTACAACGCGGCGCTGCAAACGACAAAAATGGCCCTGGCCTGCTCAGGCTACCGAACATCTGCTGTCGGGCACCATAAAACTGCATTTGAGGCAGTGGAGCTGCTACTTGGCCCAGGCAGCAGTCTTTATACTGCGTATTTTGAAAACGCGAGAGGTAAACGAAACACCCTAGACTATGACGAAGCCTATGTCGCTAGCGAAACGGAAGCTGAACAAATATTCGATACAGCCAAAGATTTTTTGGCGTATGTCGAAACTTGGATAGCAATAAACTATCCTGCATACAAGATTTGATCGTTAAAAGATTTTATGGGCGTGACCTGTAGACTCAAATCATATCGCTTGGAGCTAGCTATTGGAACTGTACGAACTCACCGCGCGGGAAGCGCGGCAGATGCTGGTGGAGAAGAAGGTTTCGTCGCGGGAGCTGACCGAGGCGGCGCTGGGGCGGATTTCGGCGGTAGACGAGCGGGTGAAGGCGTTTTTGGTGGTCACCGACGAGTTGGCGCTACGGCAGGCGGACGCGGTGGACGCTAAGATTGCGTCGGGCGGGGCGTCGGAGTTGTCGCCGGTGGAGGGCGTGCCGGTCGGGATCAAGGACGTGCTTTGCACGCGCGGGATTGAGACCACTTGCTCTTCCAAAATTTTGAAGGGGTTCGTGCCGCCTTATTCGGCGACGGTAGTGGATAAGCTGGAGCAGGCGGGGGGCGTGTTTTTGGGCAAGCTGAACATGGACGAGTTCGCCATGGGCTCCAGCACCGAGAACTCGGCTTATTTTCCGACGCACAACCCCTGGGATTTGACAAAGGTGCCGGGGGGATCGTCGGGCGGCTCGGTGGCGAGCGTGGCGTCAGGCGAGGCGTTTTGGAGCTTGGGGACCGATACCGGCGGGTCGATTCGTCAGCCGGCGGCATTTTGCGGCGTGGTGGGGGTGAAGCCGACCTACGGTAGAGTGTCGCGGTATGGGATGATCGCGTTCGCGTCGTCGCTGGACCAGATCGGGCCGGTGACCAAGAGCGTGTATGACGCGGCGCTAATGATGAACGTCATTTCGGGGCACGACCCGATGGACTCTACTTCGCTCGATCTGCCCGTGCCGGATTATACGAAGGCTTGCGTTTCCGACGTGAAGGGGCTGCGGCTGGGGATGCCGAAGGAGTATTTCGCGGAGGGGATCAGCGCGGAGTGCGCCGATGCCGCGCGGAAGGCGATTGCCACGCTGGAGAGCTTGGGCGCGACGGTGGAAGAGTGCTCGCTGCCGACCACGGATTACGCGCTGGCGACTTACTATATTATCGCTCCGGCGGAGGCGTCGTCGAATTTGGCGCGGTATGACGGTGTGCGGTTCGGGATTCGGGACAAGCGGGCGATGAATCCGACGGAGATGTTCCGCCTCACGCGCGAGGAGGGTTTCGGGCCGGAAGTGAAGCAGCGCATCATGATCGGCACCTACGCGCTGAGTGCGGGATACTATGACGCGTTCTATCTCAAGGCGCAAAAAGTGCGGACGCTGATTCGGCAGGAGTTTGACGAGGCGTTCACCAAATTCGACGCGCTCGTGACGCCGACCGCCCCCACCCCGGCGTTCGGGCTGGGCGAGAAGACGGCGGACCCGTTGGCGATGAAGCTGAACGACGTGCTGACGATTCCCGTGAACATGGCCGGGATCGCGGCGCTGTCGGTGCCCTGCGGGTTCTCCGAGGGTGGACTCCCGCTCGGGTTGCAGGTGATAGGGCCGGCGTTGTCGGAAGAGATGCTGTTCCGGATCGCCTTTACCTACGAGCAGGCGTCGGAGTGGCACACGCGTCGCGTGCGGTTGTAGAAAGCAGAAATGATTACTGCTCCAGCAGCGCCGCATGAATCCGAGCCGCAACGGTCCTTGCTTGTGGCCGTGTGGCACCACCCGGTCACGCGGTTTGTCCTATATTTTGCTCTGGTGGCGGCTACCCTGGTACTCTTGTCAATCCTCGGGCAGTCGCTGATCTATTCCGGCAGCTATTTAGGGCGGCACGCTCAGATAGCCGATATCCTGGGCTCGTTCATCGAGCCTGTCTCGGTGGCAGGCTGGCTGGCGCTGATGCTGTACGCGGTGGAGCGTCGCCGGATGGGCGACGCCGGCTATACGCTGCGCGGGATTACCACGGAGACGATCAGCGGCTCGCTAATTGGGATGGCGTTTATCTCGGTGGTGATTGGCCTGCTTGCGTTTTGCGGCGCTTACCACGTTTACGGCACAAACGCGCATTTTCATCCTTGGCTGCCGCTGTTCGCGTATCTGCTGGTAGCGATTTCGGAGGAGACGATCTTTCGAGGGTATCTGCTGCGGATCATGGAGTACCGATACGGCTCTTTGATCGGGGTGATTGTTTCCAGCCTGGTGTTTGGATTGATTCATCTGCTCAATCTCGTTCAGCTCCATATTCCTTTCTGGCAGGGGCTGGTCGGCGCGCTTTCCATTTCGGTGGAAGCGGGAGTGCCGCTGGCGCTGGCGTATATCGCGACGCGTCGCCTTTGGCTGCCGATCGGCATCCATTGGGCTTGGAACTATTTTGAAAGCCCGATTTATGGAGTCGCGGACTCGGGCACGACCAACTCGAACACGCTGTACCGTTCGTCGCTGCATGGCCCATTTTTTCTGAGCGGCGGCGGCTTTGGGCCGGAAGCGTCGGTGATCTGCGTGATTGTGGGCCTGATCCTCTCGGTGCTGCTCCTGCGGGTGGCGGTGCGGGCCGGGCAGTGGAAACCGGCGGGCGAGTGGAAGCCGCAAAGCGAGCCAAGACTGACGGCTCCCGCAAGCGGTTGAGGTACGGAAGAGACGCTCATGCCTGACACTGCCTCCGCGCATTCGGCGCTGATCGATGCCGCGACTCACCTGCTTTATGCTGGAGTCGCGGTCGCGTTCGTGGCTTACAAAGCCCGCGTTTCCGGTGGTTCAACGCTCAGCGAAGTCGGGTTCGCGCGTCGCGGCGTGATTGGTGAAACTGTTTTCGGCTTTCTCCTGGGCTGCGTCTTGATCTCGTTGGTGATCGGGATTATGTCGCTTTGCGGCATTTACCAGCTGCTCGGCTTGAGCAGGCACTTTTCTCCCTGGCTGCCGCTGTTCTCTTTTTTGTGCGTCGCGGTTTTCGAGGAGACGGTTTTTCGAGGCGTCATTTTCCGGTTGACCGAATCTCGCCACGGCTCGCTGGCGGCTCTGGTCTTGTCAAGCGCGGTTTTCGGCTTGCTGCATCTATTGAACGTGGCCGGCGAGCCGATTCCGCTTGATCAGAAGCTACTCGGGCCGGTGCTGATCTGCCTGGAAGCGGGGCTGCTGCTCGGGGCCGCTTATATGACGACACGTCGCTTGTGGCTGCCGATTGGTATCCACTGGGCGTGGAACTTCTTCGAAGGGCCAGTCTACGGCACCCAAGTCTCGGGAAATGCCAGCGAGCGCGACGTACTGGCACAGGCTTCGCTGCATGGCCCGTTCTGGCTGTCGGGCGGGAGCTTCGGGCCGGAAGGGTCGGTGATCTGCGCGGCGGTGGGGCTGGCGCTCGGGGCAGGAATGCTGTGGGTGGCGGCGCGACGTGGAGAGTGGAAGGCGCGGAGTAGAGTACAACCGGGAACTCAGGTAAAATCCAATCATGACTACCGCACTTCTCAATGAGCAAGAAGCGTTCGAGATCAAAGAACAGTGGTTGCATGATGTTTCTGCATTAAATAGGCAGGTAAGTTTATGGCTGGAGCAAGATACGGCAACACCTGAGATCACCTTTGTACCATATCGAAACACCGAGCCTCCTCTACCGTTATATGAAATTCCTTTGGTCGAAGCAGCGTATGTGGGTGAAGGGCAAGTTGCACTTGATGAAGCAGTCCGCAATTATCCTGGTCACGGCCAAGTCACATTGATTCATTGGCAAACTCTAAGACGTGTTCGCTTAATTCACAATGTCGAGAGCCGTCCTTGGACCGTATATACCGACTCGGACATACCTCTTCGTCAGGAATGGAACCAGGACAACTTTCTCCAGCTGGTAAAAGACTTGCGCGCTGGTTCATGAGCCGATTTCACGCCAAGCGACTGCTGACGGTTACAAAGGCGTACCAGGCCGCCATTGACGCGATTACATGCGTAATCCTTCACTATGATGATCAATTAATCCAGCAGAGGGTCGGTAATACGAGTAAGCACACGTTTGCTGTTGCGCTGAAAAGTTTAGAAGATACTTATACTGTTCGACTTTTCGCGGAGTTCGAGGGCGTACTCAGAGATCACCTTCGCAGTAACCATCCTTCGGTTAAGATGAGAAGGGATGTAAGAGTAAGCTACCTCTTACAGCGAATTTTGCAGCGAGACAACATAGTTCTCGATCCAGTGTTGCGCGCTCAATTTGAGTTATTACGTGAGACCAGGAATACGATTGCACATCAATCGCCCCAGCGAATTGCCGGGGTAAGTTTCATCGACGCACAAAAGTGTTTAGCACGAATAGTAGACAAGCTGCCGGAGCCTCATCAACCTTGAGTTTATGAACAACACCTACGAACTGAATGTCGGCATGGAGTGCCATGCGGAGCTGCTGACTCGCAGCAAGATGTTTTGCGGCTGCGCCAACGATTTTGGCGGGGCGCCGAATACGCGGACTTGCCCGGTTTGCCTGGGATTGCCGGGGTCGCTGCCGGTGCCGAACGCGAAGGCAATCGAGCTGACTGTCAAGGCGGCGCTGGCGCTGAACTGCGAGATTACGCTGGATTGTCTTTTCGCGCGGAAGAACTACTTCTATCCCGACCTGCCGAAAGGCTATCAGATTTCGCAGTATGAGGACCCGATTGGGCAGCGCGGGTATTTGGACGTCACGCTCGGGGATGGGTCGGTGAAGCGAATCCATATACGGCGCGTGCATCTGGAAGAGGACACGGGCAAGCTGATCCATGCGGGCGGCAATGAGTCGGAGGTGGATTACAACCGCTCGGGCGTGCCTCTGATGGAGATTGTCACGGAGTTCCCGCCGGATATTCATTCGTCGGAAGAGGGCAAGGCTTATCTGGAAAAGCTGCGCGCCATTTTGGTCTACCTGGGTGTCAGTGACGGCAAAATGGAAGAAGGGCATCTGCGGGCGGAGCCGAATGTTTCTATTCGGATGATCGGCGCGGACAAGCTGGGCACCAAGACCGAGATCAAGAACTTGAATTCGTTCCGGGCCGTGGAGCGCGGGATCGATTACGAATTGCAGCGTCAGGAAGAGATTGTGGAGACGGGCGGCACGGTGCGTCAGGAGACGATGGGCTGGAACGACGCTCGTGGCTCCACCTACCACATGCGCTACAAGGAGGAGGAGCAGGAGTACCGCTACTTCCCCGAGCCGGATTTGATTCCGCTGAACTTTACCGTGGAGCAAATCGAGCGGTGGCGCTCCGAGCTGCCGGAGCTGCCGGACGCGAAAGCGGCGCGTTTAGTAGAGCAGTACGACGTGCGCCCCTATGACGCGACTGTCCTGACTGGGACGCGCGCGGTCGCGGATTATTTCGAGGAAGCGTCGAAGCTGGCCGACCCGAAATCGGTGGCGAACTATGTGACCGGCGATTTGATGCGCTTGGTGAACGCGTCCAACGGCGACATCACGGAGAGCAAAGTCCCGGCGGCGAATTTGGGCGATCTGCTGAAGCGTCGCGACGCCGGGGAAGTGACCAACAACCTGGCGAAGTCGATTCTGGAAGAGATGTTCGCGAGCGGCAAATCGGCGGGGGAAGTGATCGACGAGCGCGGGATCAAGGTGGTGTCCGACGAGGGCGCGATTACGTCGGAGATCGACAAGGTAATCGCCGCCAACCCGGACGTGGTCGCCAAGATCAAAGCCGGCAACGATAAGAGCATCGGGTTCTTGGTGGGCCAGATTATGAAAGCCACCAAGGGGCAGGCGAAGCCGGATGTGGTGAACAAACTGCTGAAAGAGCGACTTGGGTAACGCAACGAAGCTGGGAGGACCAGAGCATGGGTACTAGCATCGACTGGCACATCATTATCGTCGCTGTGGTGGCGTACTTCATCGGCTTCGTGTCGGGCCGAAGCGCAGGGAGGCGCGGCGCGAGCGGGGCGACGGTGCAGGCATACGCGCCGCCTGTATCGCTTTCCACGGTGCTGCCGGTTGAGCAGTGGCCACCTTATGCCGCGCAAGAGTTCGAGCGGTACATGCAGCAGGGGAAAAAGATCGAGGCCATCAAAATCTACCGGAAGCAGACGGGAGTCGGGCTGAAGGACGCCAAAGACGCGGTGGAGGCCATAGCGTCAGGCCGTACGTTTTAGTAATCGCAATGCCCTACCCTGCCGATGCGACTTGAGAGCCGGTATCTTCCTAGCGACAGAGGCTTGATCCTCGTCGCTTTCTCCGGCGGTCCTGATTCCACCGCCCTCCTCCACCTGCTGCATACCGGCGGCTGCGCCGTCCACGCCGCGCATGTCCATCATGGCTTGCGCGGCGAGGAGGCCGATGGGGACGCGGCTTACTGCGCCGAGTTTTGCCGGGCGCGCGATATCCCATTTACTTTGATTCGGGTGGATGTTTCCGGCGAACAGGAATGCGGCGGAGGCGGAGTGCAAGAGGTGGCGCGGCGGGTGCGGTATGAGGCGCTGGAGCGGTGCGCGTCGGAGGTGGGAGCGTCGGTGATTGCCACGGCGCACAACCGGGACGACAACGCCGAGACGATTCTGCTGAATATTTTGCGGGGCGCTGGCCCCGATGGATTGCGGGGGATTCCCGAGCGTCGGGGGCGAATCGTGCGTCCGCTGCTCGGGGTTTCCCGCGCTGAGATCGAGGCTTACTGCGCCGAGCATGGGCTGGCGCCGCAGCGGGATTCGTCGAACGATTCCACCAAGTATTCGCGCAACGAGGTGCGGCACAAGCTGATGCCGTATTTGCGGGAGCGGTTTAATCCGCGTGTTGAGGACGCTTTGTTGAGGTTGTCAGTGGTTGCGTCGGAGGAGAGCGACTACCTGGACGCTGAGGCGAGGCGTTGGCTGGGGAACCGGCAGCAGATCGACCGGCAGAGCTTGAGCAAGCTGCCGACTGCGATGCAGCGGCGTGTGCTGCGTCTTTGGCTGCGTGAGGCGCGCGGACTGTCGGACATCAGCTTCGAGTTTATCGAGCAGATTCGAGAAGCGACGTTTACGCCTGGGCCTATCATCTTGCCCCCCGTGCAGCCGGAGCCTTTTAGCTCTACACCGTCCGAACTCGATGCTGCTGCCGAAATACATGTTCCCGGCATGGTAGAGATAGGTGGCTGGCGTATTACGGGGGATGGACAACTGCCCGCAGGCTTGACCACTGCGCTGATTCGCTTTTGGAGGTTCGGCGACCGGATGCGATTTCCTTTTGGCCGCCGCAAGCTCTCTGATCTGTTCGGGGAGGCCAAGTGGCCGGAGTGGGAGCGCTATCAAACGCCCTTGTTGGTCGAGCCGGAAAGCCAAGAAGTTCTGGCCATCGCGAATTGGCGCGTCTCGCCGCTCGCGCCCAACCTTCACTTCACAGCCGTGCGAATCGGGCCTATAGCAAGCTAAATGTGCTCGGCAGGAGGTCGGCGATGGATTCGCTGACGATTTCTCCGGTGGCGCAGGCGGTGAATACCAGGATGGGGCTCTCCTGCTGGGAGAACTCGGCGATCACCTGGCGGCAGGCACCGCAGGGGCGGGCTGGCGTTTTGGCGACGGTGACTAGAGCAATGGCGACGAAATCGAGGTGGCCGGCGGCGACTGCGGCGAAGATGGCGTTGCGCTCGGCGCAGACGGTGAGGCCGTAGGAAGCGTTTTCCACGTTGCAGCCGCGGAAGATGGAGCCGTCAGAGCAGAGCACGGCCGCGCCGACGGCAAAGTTGGAATATGGACAGTAGGCGGCGGCTTGGGCTTCGCGGGCGGCGGCGAACAGCTCGGATTGATAGGCTGCGGCGGGCGGGAAATCTTCTGCGGTGAAGTTTTGAGCGTTTTGGACGGTCACGGTTGAACTTCTTAGCCTCGCGATTGTGGCTCCAGAGCCGCCTTCCTCGGGGTCGGCAATCTCGTAGCCTTCCACGAGCGGGCTGGCGGCTAGCTGCTCATGAACAACGCGGCGGAGCACTCCGGTTCCCTTACCGTGGACGATGCGGGCGCGGTCAATTCCGGCGGCGGAGGCGTCGCTAAGGTACCGGTCGAGGTTCTCCGAGGCTTCATCGGCACGCTGGCCGAGCAGGGTGAGCTGCGGCGAGACGGAGGCTGCCGCGAGCGTGGCCGTGCCGCCGCTATCGCCAAGACTGCTCCGTTCGGGAGTGACGGCGCGCGAGACGCGGGTGCGGATAATCGGGCGCGGCTCGGTGCCGCCGGATGGTCTTCCGGCGGCGGAGATCAGGCGCAGGGATTCCGGCTCGACGGTGAGGCGCAGGCTACCGACTTGTACGCCGATGCGCTCGCGCCCGGCGGCGTCCTCCAGAACGGTACCGACAAGTCCCAGAGCGGCAACGCGCACTTTATCGCCGGCGCGGAGGGTGCGTCCGGACTCGGTGGCGAAAGAATCCTCATCGTCGGCGGCGCCGTTTGAGGCGGGGATGTCGAGGCGGGTGTCCACGGCGCGGGCGGCGGCCGGCTCGAACTCGGCGAGGAGCTTGCGGGCTTCCTCGGCGTGGGCCTGCTCCTGGCGCTCGCGGATTTCCCGGAGAAGCTCGTTGGCCTGGGCTTGCGCTTTTCTCACTACGCCGCGCACTTCGCTGAGAACCTGCTCGCGGATTTCGCGCTGGGTGCGCTCGAAGCGGGCGAGCTGGGATTCGGCGCGATTGCGGATCTGCTGGGCGTCGCGGAGAGCCTGCTCGGCCTGGTCGCGGTCGTTCAGCGCTTTGCGGCGGGCGGTTTCCAGCTCCTGCATGATTTCTACGGACGCGTCGCTGCCGGTGAGCTTTTCACTGGCACGGGAGATGACGTCGGGCGGGATGCCGAGGCGCGCGGCGATGGCGTAGGCATTGGAGTTGCCGGGCACGCCCTGGATCACGTGGTAGGTGGGGCGGAGGGTGGCATCGTCGAACTCGACGCTGGCGTTCTGGACGCCGGCGGTGGTGAAAGCGTAGGTTTTCAGCTCGCCGTAGTGGCTGGTGGCGACCACGCGCGCGCCTTCGGTGCGGAAGTGCTCCAGGAGAGCGACGGCGAGGGATGCGCCTTCGCCGGGATCGGTGCCCGCGCCGACTTCGTCAAGGAGAACTAGCGAATTCGGCACCAGTTCCTTGATGAAGCGGCCTATGGTGGTGATGTGTCCGCTGAAGGTGGACAAACTCTGCTGGATGCTTTGCTCGTCGCCGATATCGGCGAAGGCGGCGGCGAAGCAGAACATGTTGGCGCGGGAGGCGGGGACATGCAGGCCGGATTGGGCCATGAGCGTGAGCAGGCCCAGGGTTTTCAGGGTAGCTGTTTTGCCACCGGTGTTGGGGCCGGTGATGATGAGAAGCTGGTTTTCATCAGGCTCGCCCATAACGACGTCGATGGCGACTACTTTGCCGGGGTCGATCAGTGGATGGCGGGCGGAGTAAAGGCGGATCGCGCCGCGCGTGTTCCATTCGGGCTGGACGGCGCGCATGTCGTGGGCCAAGCGGGCGCGGGCGACGATAAAATCGATCTGGCCCAGCGCACCGAGAGTGGCCATTAGCGGGCCGCTGGCGTGGGCGACCCGGCTGCTGAGCTCGCCCAGAATGCGGTAAACTTCACGGCGCTCGGCGGCGTCGAGTTCGCGCACTTCATTGCCGATTTCCACGACGGGCGCGGGTTCGATAAACAAAGTCGCGCCGGAAGCGGAGGTGTCGTGAACGATGCCGCCGAATGCGCCCCGATGCTCGGATTTGACGGCGAGGCAGGAGCGATCATTACGCTGAACGATCACCGGCTCTTGCAGCTGGGAGCGTTGCGGGCCGGCAAGGTAGGCGTTCAAGCGCTCCACCAGGCGCTGCTCGGTGGTACGGCGGCGGGAACGTAAACGGGCCAGTTCGGGCGAGGCGGAATCGAGGACGCTGCCGTTGGGGGCGATGGAGCGTCGAATGGCGTTTTCGATCTCGGGGAACTGCCCTACCCTCTCAGCGTACGGCATCAGCGATGGAATCACTTCAAAGCCGACGTTTTGCAGGAACGCTTTAAGCTGGCGTCCGGATTCGGCGGTATTGGCGACGTCGAGAAGGTCGGGCGCGTCGAGCACGCCGCCAATGGCCGCTCGCTGAAGGATCGGGCGGATGTCGGAGATGCCGCCAAGAGGAACGTTGCCGCGCCGGGAGAGAAGATCGCCGGCTTCGGCGGTCTCCTGCTGCAAGCGGCGGGCAGTATCAGGCGTGGCCGAGGGGCGCAGCGCGAGGGCGTGCTCGCGGCCTAGCGTGGTGGCGGTCTGCTCCGCAAGAACGGCTAGAACTTTGTCGTATTCGAGTGTGCGGAGCGTATGCTCGTCCATGGCGTCGATTTTACCCGTCGGGGAATGACCTATCCGTCACTACGTGACACCTTCCCTAAAGGGAGGGACTAAAAGAAATATTGCGCGTCGCCTAAAATTG
>CAXSEA010000109.1:0-11330 GCA_964235675.1 uncultured Armatimonadales bacterium
CGGCATGCGGCGCGGCGCGGCTCAAAATAGTGTGCCAACGCTTATGAATGGCGGAGCGCGACACGACAAGCGCGTCCGCAATCTGCGGGTCGGTCAGGCCCATCACCGCAAGACGCAATACTTCCTGCTCTAAATTCGAGAAGAAAATGATGGGCGGCATATACAAAAACAGTGGCCACAGCGTACTGCTTTCCTGAATAGTCTCGCGCTTCATTCCGACAAGATACGCACGCTTCTCCGGCGGCGGCGGATGATCGCCGTAAAACGCGCCGTAGTCGGTAAACACTTCCGCGCCGATATTTCCGGCGCGCTGCATTTCGGCCTCGCTAAAGATTTCCTGCATCACCCGGTGCAGCTTGTATCCGGCATGAGCCACAAACAGCGCTTCCAGGAGCTTGGCTTTCACTAGAGTAAGAAGCTCCAGATCGAAATCCACTTCCGGCAGCCAGCCGATCATGGGGCTCAAAAGGTTGAGCCCCAAACCGGTTGCGCTGTTGTTGCGGCGAACCACCGCCGGAGCGAGCACCGGCGACTTGCCGCCGAGTGTCTGACGCGCCACTGAAGCCGCCACCGGCGGCGGCACCTCGGAGCCGATCAGGGTATCGGTAAACGCATCCGACACGAACAAGCTGATCCCGAAAGCGACGCGTCGCTCGCGCCCGTCGAGATCGCGGGTCTCCACGATCGCCATTGTGGCCGAGCCGTTCAGCACCCATTGACGCCAAAGCTTCGCCAAGGATTCTTTGATTTCCGGCTCGCAGGCAAAGCCGCGCGGCAGCAGTTCACTGACGCAATACTCGACATCGGCCAGCATGGCGGGGCGGTAGCTGATATGCATACGCTGATTTTCTTAGTAGGAGCGAAAAAATACAGTATGAGACCAATATTGGCGAAGACACGTGAATTTTACCGAAAAAAGACCTATCTATTGCGTTATCGAAGTATTAGAATAACCGTGCTCCCTTTGCCAGAAGCGCCTGCATTGACCGGCGGAACGGGCGAGTGGATGCCTTGGCAAACTCAACGAACAAGCAAAGCAGCAAACAGGCTAACCGGTTATGATTCTTCCGCTGACGACCGGCAATCCTGGCGCAGTGCCGCTGTTGCCGTCGATGTTCGTTTTTTTCGGCCGCCCAGGGAGCATCCTGCCACCGGCAGCGCCGCCGAGTCCAGCGCCAGCGCAGGCGGGGATTACGAGCGCAGTTGTCCTACCGGCAACAAAGAGCCATTCCAAATTACCGATTTGGAATGGCTCTTTTCTTTTACGGCGCTCCACAAGGCTGCTTAATTTGGAACCATTCCCTGAGTGCCGAGGCAATGCCGCTCCATCAATATTTCCGTAAACGCCAGACTCCGCCCCCCTCATCTTCGATAAGACAATTCGCACCTTATCCAGCAAAGCGGCGCACGCCGGCGAAAGCATTTCGGCAAACGTTGATTCAGCTTCCACATCGCTTCCCTCCTAAGCGTAACTTGTTGGGTGCCGCAAACTTTATTTTCGGCGGCAAGAGCAGAACCTTAGCGGGCAAACTTTCGTCATAGCCTCAACCGCATCAAATTAAAGTGGGCAGAGCAGAGACAATCTTTGTTAAGGAGAAAATCGATGAAGATCACGCGACGCATCGCCGCAGGCGCGGCGGCTTTGACAATGGGGTTGGGCATTTTCGCGGCTACGGCAGCCTTCCCAGCGCCGGCTAATGCGCAGTACGGCGGAGGCGGCTACAACAACGGCGGCGGCTACGGCGGCCCTCGCTTTCCCGGAGGGCAGGGCGGCTACCGCTCCGGCGGCGCCAATTCGGTGCGCTACCGAGGCGTCATCGACGACCGCGTCAACCTCTTCTTTCGCGGCGACCGGGTGCGCGACGAGATTTTAAGCGGCAGAGGCGTCGGCAACGAAGACTACAATCCGCGCTTCCCGCTACCGCGCGGCCCGTTCCATGTCGATCTCGCCGATGTTCAAGGCCGGGGCAGGGTGTTCATCTTCCAGCAGCCCAACCCCGATAACGGCTTTACCGTCGGAGTCCGCGTCTCCGACCACGCTCCCGGCAGCGACTACTACAGCTTCCGGCTGGTGGTCGATTAAACGGTTCCGGAAACGCTTTCTGGAACGGAAGAAATAGTACAAATGCATCAGTGGCGTCTCACCTGCGGAGTGGCTGCTTCATTGCAGCCACTCCCGGATGTCGAGCCACTGATGCGTCTGTTGGGTTCTAGAAAAGCGCGAGCTTCGCTGACTCGCTCTTGCCGTGTAAACGGGCTGCGGGCTACAGGCCGTTGGTGCGTCCGGCAAAGCCGGCTGCATCGAAGTAGCGGGTTCCGCCAACCTGCTGATATTTCAGCTCGGTGCGCAGACCACTCGCGGTCGGCTGCGAGAGCAGCGTGCCGCTTGTCGCCGCGCCGGGAGCAAGATCGGGTGAGCCGGCCAGCGCTTCGCCGGCGACTCGCCCCACCAAGCTTCCCTGGGCGGGGAGGGTGAATTTCAAAATGCTCGCAAGCGTGATCGCTACGTCGGCGTTGCTCACCGGCGCTTGGTCCACAAAGCCTTTCTTGAAATCCGGGCCGAATGCGGCCATAAAATTGTAGGTGTCGCCCCGGCTGAAGCCGCCGTGCATCCCCTGGCCTTCCTGAAGGTTGGTGTCGGCGATCTCGACACTGGACTGATACGGGCGCTTTTTGTCCGTGGCGAAGGTGCGGAAATTAACGATAATATCCGGCGTCGGCGTCTTGGCCTCGCCCTTTAAATTCACCGCGCTCAGTGGCAGCGTCCCCGGCAGGCTTCCATATTGGTCGGCAGCGAATATGCCGCTGACATAATCCTGACCCACTAGATAGGCGACAATCTTGCCAACCATCGCGCTATCATGGCTGGGAACGTAGATCAAGTCCGAGCCGCCGCAGACCGCGACCGCGACTTGAGCGTCCGACGGCGTCGTTAGCGCGCCGGTACCGCCGATAAGGCCATTGCCGCCGGTGGAGTGCTGGCTGATTTGCGCCGTCGCTTGCGGAATCGTGGGGTCGATCGGCTTGTACCGCGCCTCGCCGCCTGAACCCTTAATTTGAGCGTCCGGGTCGAACAAAGGCAAATTCAGGACATGCGACAGGTCAATGGCGAGAAAGCCAGGAGGCAGAAAGCCGGTGGGCACGTCTTGAACGCTCCCCTCGCTCTTGTAGGTGAATCCCGCCGAGTAGCTGTGCGTGACGTCTCCTGGCTTTTCACTCAGCTCGTGCTTGCTGATGGTATTAAAGCCGTGGTCGGCGACGATAAAGATATCCGTGTTGCCCGCAAGCCCGAGGCTGCCGAGCGCGGCTTCGATCTGGGCGACATTGCCATCGACGTTCTTGATGGCGGCCAGCGCGGTTGGGCCGTTGATACCGGGCGTGAGCCGGTTCAAGCTATCGCCCTGGTTGTGCTGGGTGCCGTCGGGATCGCGCGACCAGAAGACCATGGCGAACGGTTTGGCGGCTGCTTTGAAGGTTGGCAGAATGGCGCGGGTGACGGCATCGGCGAAGTATTTTTGCTGTACCACGTTCGCCGCGAGCGTTCCCGGCGCTGCGCTGGTGCCGGTATAGCCGTTGCTCTGCTGCGAGCTTGGGCCGGCGCCGTTGCTGCGGCTGGGCGCGGCGAGCGGAAGCCCGGCACCGGTCAGCGCCGCCGATATGGCGGCATTCAGCGGCACGCCGCCGGTCTTGCCTGTGGAATCGTCGATGATAATCGTTTGCGGCGGATCCACTTTGCCGCCGGCGTGGTCGAGATTGCCCTGGGTGACGTCTTGGATCAGCGTCGGCCCTTGCTTGCCGACTGCGGCGGTGTTGTAGCCGTTTTGGCGGGCGTAGGCGAGAAGAGTTTCCTCCGTGAGATAGTTTCCACCGAAATGATCGTCCACATCGGCGAGAATCTGGTCGTTTTCGAGGAACGGAACTTCGGTGCCGGGTGGATTGCCGAAGTTGCCTGTATTAAAAACGGGATACCCGACAAACAGCATATTGCTGAAATCGGAAGTGTCGCCGAGATAATGCCCGGTGGCGATGGCGGACGCGTTCGGGGTGGTGACCGTGGGGAAAAGCGAATGGCTGTCGGCAAATCGGACGCCGCGCCGCGCCAGGGAATACAGCGTCGGGGCGTTAGCCTGAGTCACCGACCCGGCTCGAAGGCCGTCGCACACAATAATTACCACATTTCGCTGCCGAAGCGCTGAGGCAGAAGCCCCTGCCGATGCAGGCAGGTTCTGAGCCGTCGCGGGATTAGCAGCGAAAAAAGCGGTCGCTCCAAGCACTGAGACTACGGTGGCGGCCAGTAAAGAGGAGCGCCGCAGGAACGGCAATGCCGCCCATCCATGAAAGCGTCGTTGCATAGACAAGCGGTATACCTTGCCTGGGGGTAATTGGCGGTTAAGGCAGTGTTAACGTTTACTGAGCCGTCGCGAAAGCAGACCCTATTTTTTCTTCGACATGACGGCGGCGGCGGCGCTTTTGATAAGCCATTCGGCTAGTTGAGAAGGGTCGGCGCAAAGTTCGGGCGGGACGACGACGTAGGTTTTGCTTTCGGGAGCGTCGGGCTCGTAGCGGAGGCGTTTCGCGCCGGGAAGGGCTAGTAGCGCGTCTTGGTCGGCGGGGGCGAGCTTGAGCGCGAGTCCGATATTCGACAAAGAAGCGACCGGCTTGCCGTCTACATAAGCCAGAATCCCTCCAAACATCGGCTTGAACGTCAGCGGAGCGGGCAGCGCGGCGGCTTCAGGTGCAGCTTCGGCGGCTTCGAGCTGGACGCGCAATCCTTCCAGCTCAGGATTGGGAGGCGTTTTCGGTTTGCCGGCCATCAGGCAAGTTCCTCATCGCCCGCGCTGTTGGCAGCCGCCGCGCCGGAATCGGCCGCAACGACGCTGTCCAAGCTGGTATCCGCGCCGTCGTCATGCCAGACGGACAGCTCGTTGCCGCTCGGGTCGGTAAAGTGGAAGCGCCTGCCGCCCGGAAACGAGAACGTCGGCTTGGTAATCGCTCCTCCCGCTGCCGTCGCCGCCGCTTGCGCCGCCTCTAGATCGTCCACATGGATCACGACCAGCGGCAGCCCCGCCGCCGGCCCGTCCGACTGGTAAAACCCTCCCCCGAGTCCCGCCGACTCCAGCGTAAAGCTGGCATACTCCGGCCCATAATCCACAAACTCCCATCCCAACACGGCGGTATAGAAAGCCTTCACGGCGGACAAGTCTTTGGCGGGAAACTCGATGTAATCGATGCGCTTTTCGCGGTTGGGCATGAGGTGACTCTCTTGTGTTCTTGGATGTGTCAAAACAGAAAATGATATATCTATACTTCAGATGCTGTTCATTCGTAGTGCGATTTCCTGCTGATTCTGAGAACAATATGCCATTAATGACGCATTACGCAGAATGGCAGTGTTTATATCTTCGACTACATCTGGCTGAACTGAATCAATACGATCTCCTGGATTTTCCCCCCAACTCAGGAGCAGTGCTACTTCGGAGCTAACAGGGAAAATTAGTTCAAAATTAGTGTGCTTCAATCCTAGCGTTTCAGCGAACACGACAGGGTTATCGCAAGTTAGAAATTCAGATGACTCAGGAGCAACAAGAATGGTCCAGTGCATACGTCGCAGAGATCTAGCGGCACTCCCGACAAAAGGAATCACATTTAGCCATAACACGCTTGGCATTTTGGGTCCAAATGCATAATCAATTTTTTTTGATTCATCTATAAGCTGTTCGAGAGGAACGTTAGGATTTCTGAATCGTTCAGCGAGTCCTCGCCGGAACCGAAACTCATCTGCTTGTTTGCTGTTGTACCATTGCCTCTCTACACTTTGTTTACCTTTTGGAGTTCTGTTAATCATCATCCAAATATAGGTAGAAAGCTTTATTTTATCAGCATTGCTTAGTATCTCATGCTTCCTAAGCTTTGTTAATACTCTGTCGCTACGCTTTTCTATCCTCTCAAGTAAATTCTCAAATTTATTGTAATCTATGTTGCCTTTGTAATCTACTGATGCGTACATATCAATTTGAACGCTCGCCTTGCGAATTGATATGAGACGAGGGTTGCTTGTGCCTCTAAATCCCGGAGCATATTCTTGGCCTTTTTTGTACTCCCAAATATGATCTTGCCTTGTGTCTGAAACAAAACCTTCGAGATACTTGCGTGGAAGGATATGGTGATTTCTTTTGTTTTCGACTAATGCCATAAACTACTCTCATGTTATTTCTCATGCCGCCATGCGTAAAAGTTGTAAGCCAGCCCCCGCCACTCCCCGAACCGCTCGAAAAATGCATGCACCTCCTTATCCGTCACCTTGCGACCTACTTCGCGGGCGAGGAGGGTGCGGGCCCAGGAGTCGGAGTTGACTTTGGCGGGACGGCCTAAGTAGAGCATCAGGCAGGCGGCGGCGTAGGGGCCGACACCGCGCAGAGCCAGCAGGCGCTTGTAGATCTCGTCGGCTTCGAGGCCGGTATCTAAGAGGGCGTGCAGGTCGATTGTGTTGGCGGTCAGGCTCGCGGCCAGCTCGTGAACCGCCGGGGCGCGGTAGCCGAGCTTCGCGCGGGCGGCGAACTCATCAATCGGAACATCGGCGATCTGCTGGGGCGTGGGAAAGGCGCGGCGCTCCGGCTCCTCGGACCAGGGACTGCCGAACTCGCCGACGATGCGCGCGGTCATGCTTTTTGTCTGCCCCCAGGTGGTATTGGTGGTGAGAATAACTTTGCAGACGTCCTCGAAGAGGGTCGGCGAGCAAAGCATCCTCCCCTGGCGGCGCTCCGGCACGTGAGCCAGCTCCGGGCAGCTCTCGCAGTAGGCATGGAACGGCGCGATATCGATGTCAAGCTGCAGCATCCGCCGCGCCTTAGCCATGAGCTCGGCCTCGGGAGTATCCTCGCCGCTGCACTCGACCGCAACCGCGACCTCCGCATCCGCCTCGCTCCGAAGCGTCAGCAGCGCCACCGCGCCGCTCTCCATCCGCTCCACCCGCCGCAGGGCGCGCGTGTCCTCATGCCAGTCAAACGGCGGCAAATGCCGCCAGCCGTGGGCATGCACCGTCTCGTAAAAGGAAAAATCCCTTGGCGTCGCTAAAACAAGTTCCATGACTTAAATGATGCCGCATTAGGTCAAGGACCGCCGGAATGTCTCGTCGCCCTGGCGGGATCGAACTTTACTGACCCGCCGGGGCAATCGTGGCGGAAGTCCAGTTCGACGCTTTGCTGGTGGCCGGAACAATCACCTGCACGCGCGCTTGGTGCAGCGTCTGCAGCAGAGCGGGAGTGACGCTGGCCGTGAGCTGGCTGGGATTGCCGTAGGTAGTGGCGAGGCGCACTCCGTCCCAGGTGACCACGTCGTCCGGCGCAAACGACGAGCCGGTGACGACAATTTGCACAGGCGATGCGCTCGGAGCGAATTGGCTCGGCGAAATCGAGACGATTTGGGGCGCGGCGCTCACCGCGATCAGCGAGATATCGTCGATGCAAAAATCGTTGCCGTTACCGTCGGTATTGGTATCGACGATTTTAAGGGTGACGTTGGGCTTGCTGCCCGAGAAGATTTTGCCCGTGAACTTCTGCCACTTTCCTACCGGCGAAGCTATGCTGAAATCGCTGCCGATCTGGGTGTCGTCGGCAAAGACGCGGAACGTCGGCGGGCTGACGTCGAACGCTTCGGTGGACCAGAACGTGAACGTATAGGTGGTGTTGGTGCCGACATTGACCGTCTCGGCCCAAATAGCGGCGTCGGCCCCCGAGGTCGAGCCGTCGACGAACATCATTTTGCCGTGCCCGCCGGTATGGTCCCCGAAATTGCCGTAGTTGCCGTTCGCCATGTAATCCACGGCCGGATTCGAGATAATCCCATAGGTGCCGTAGCCGGTCACGTGGTTCGACGCGTTGTCGTTGAAGGCGTAGTCGCTGTCGAAGCCGTTGTTGCCTCCGCTGAAGTCGCCGTTCAGGATCAAGTTCCGCGCGTGCGTGTTCTGAGCCTGAGCATGCGCGGCAATGCCTGGAAGCAGCAGCGTCAGAGCGGCGCAAAGAGGAAGCGCGCATCGAAGCGTCGAAATCTTTTTCATGGCAAAAACCTTTAGTGGAAACTACAACCGCCGCAACTGTGAGCTGTCGATATTATATCGAAGCATATCGCTAACTTCCAGCAATTCATGATTTTTTTGAAATCGGTTTCCTGCCACGGCAGAATGAGCGCATTGCTATATCCGGCTGGCTGGAAGTCTTGATTTCAACGCGACCCGTGGCTACGCACTGCTCCTGGCACTGGACTGCTGTTGCTACTGTCATGGTTGTCGTCATTCGCGTTCGCCATTGAAGTGGCGCGCTCCTCGTCCGTGAATGACAGTGCCGCCGCCGGAGCGCCCGCCGAAGCGGAGACGCGGGCTCTGCCGACGCTATCCGATAGGCTGCGGAATGCGACGCCGCTGTTTCTGACGGCGTAGTTCATCGCCGCTCCCGGCGCGATGCCCATTTTGGCAGCCGCCATGATCGCGTCTTGGTTGGCACCGAGATAACTGAATTTCCAGGCGTATTGGGCGGTTTGATGCTCGATCATCTCCTTCAAGCGCGCTCCGGAGATTTCGCGGCTGGAGTTCTCCTCGCCGTCGGTGATAATGGCAAACAGCACCAGTCCCGGACGCCGCGCCTCCGGCATCGCCGCGAGACGCGCCCCGGTCTCCACTATGGCGCGTCCGACTGCATCGTAGAGCGCCGTGCCGCCGCGCGGCACAAGCGTATACGGGGGAACATCCTTGATCGGCACGCCCCGGTGCACGAATTCATATTCAGTATCGAACTGCACCAACGTCAGCAGCGCGTCGCCGGACTGCTCCGCCTGCGAGCGGACAAACGCGTTGAAGCCGCCCTCGGCATCGGTGCGGCAAGACTCCATCGAGCCCGAGCGGTCGATCACCACCGTAATGTCCGTTAAGTTGTTGTTCATGGTCTTTCCTTGTTCGCCGCGCAAATGCCGAATTCCTTCTCACTCGACACTGAGCGATAAATTATGTTTCCGGCAACGCTTTCTTAGCTATTTTTCGAGCGTGACTTCCAGCACTATTTTGCCCACTCCAGAGGAGCGTGCAACTGGTACAGCATCTCCCCCGCGCTTGGAACGTACAAGATGCCTTCCTCCTCGCGGTCAGCGTAATCGGACGGATCGATAGACGCCGGGTCCCGGTACCCGAGGTTTACCTCGCGGCAGACACTTTCAGGAATACCCGTGGCGAGGGTTACTTGGATGCGCGGCGTTTCGAGGCCGGTTTCCGCGTCGTACACGCCGGTGCCGCGCACATGCGTGGAGTGCGCCAGCACGCCCCAGGGCTCGTCCTTGAACCTGTCCCACTGCTTCAGGAAATAATCGCGCGTGTGGTAGCCGAGCCGACGAATAATATGGCCGTGAACGTGGGAGACTTTGCGGATATGGGGCGCGTAGATAATCAGCTCGCCTCCGTCCGCGACCACCGGCTCCAGCTTGTACATGCATTTGCCGCCCACCCAGAGGTCGTCGTACATCCGCGGGGCTTGTGAAAGCACCGTGTGGTACGGACGTGGCTTTTTCACGATATGCACCTCGGCGCTCAGATCGGTGGCGTCGCTCCAGGCGGCTTCCGGCGCGCCGGCAAATACGCCGACCAATTCGCGCTCCGCCACAACCAGGCAAAAGGCGAGTTTAGGCAGGGTAACCATCGCGGCGGCATGGTCGATCACGCGTCGGACCGCAGTGTATTTATGGCCGATGATGCGAGGGTTGGTGATGACCGCGCCAAGCCAATGAAAAAAGTTCAGAATCTCCGGTCCGCTCACCCCCGGAAACAGGTACTTGTTGCCTCCGGAAAAGCCGACCACCTCGTGTGGAAAAACCGGCCCGACGATAATTAGCTGGTCGTAATCGTACAAGCGGCGATTGACGGTCACGGGCACGTCCATGCGGAACAGCCCGCCGGAAAGCTCGCCGATCTCGTCCGCCGTGATTGTGCCAAGCGTGCGCAGCACGTCGAGATTGCTCCAATCGTGGTTGAGATACCGCACTTTGCCGTATCGCTGGGCGCGCTCGTCAGCGGTGATTTCCAGACGCATGTTGATGGCTGTTTCGCTCATCGGCGGGTGGGTGCCGAGAGCGATCATAATGTCGAGCGCGGCGGTATCCTCGCCGAGGCAATCGTAAATCGCCCGAAACAGCAGCCCCATAGGGGCGGTGCGGGTGCTGTCGGGGACGATCAGGAGTATGCGTTTGCCGGCGAGATGCAGCGGCGCGAGCATCGATTCCACGATCCCGCGCACGTCGCTTTCGGAAAGCGGTGGGCGAGGGGGCCTTGCCGTGGCGGGCGGCTCATTTTGCAGATCGAGGTCGGTGACGATTGAACTGTTCATGGATGGACTGCAGCCAGTTTAGCAGCCTGGAACCGAAATGCCAAGCGCCCGTGTTGCACCGGCAAAGAGCATGGCAACCCAACCCGCAAAACGCAGCGTCTGGATTCTGGGCGACCAACTGACGCTCGATCATCCCGGCCTCACTTCGCCGAACGAGGTCAGAGTGGTGATGATCGAATCCCGCCGCCGCATGCGCCGAATTCGCTACCACAACTACAAGCTGGTGCTGATCCGCTCCGCGATGCGCCACTTCGCCGAAATATTGCGCGGGGCAGGGTACGAGGTGGATTACCGCAAGAACGATGATGGCTTTCTGGACGCGCTTAAAGCCCACGCGCCCATCTCGCTGGTAGTGATGGCGTCGGGCGATTTCCACACGCGCCGCCAGCAACTTAAGCTCGCCGCGCAGCTCGATATTCTTGTGGACGTTCTCCCCAACAGGCTAATGCTCGCCAACCGCCTGCGCGAGGACGGCGCGGAGCAGCCGGTCAAGACAATTCTGGAATCGTTCTACCGTGACATGCGAAAAAAGCTCGGCCTGTTGGTGGACGAGCGCGGCAAGCCCGAAGGCGGTGTTTGGAATCTCGACGCCGAAAACCGCAAAGGCTGGACGCGCGGCAAATCGCCCGCGCCGCCGCCCGCCCCGCGCTTCGCGCCCGACGATATCACCCGCGCGGCCATCGACGAAGTCGCCGCCGAATTCCCCGACGCCTTCGGCGATCCGCATGGCTTCGAGTACGGAGTCACCCGCGCCGACGCCCTGCACGCGCTCGATGATTTTGTCCGTCATCGATTGCCCCTGTTTGGCACCTATGAGGACGCCATGGCCAGCAATGAGGTCGCTCTCTACCACTCGCAGCTCACGCCCTACCTTAACGTCGCGCTCTTAGACCCGCTGGAATGTGCCGAAGCTGTCGTTAAAGCGTACAGCGAGGGACATGCGCCGCTCAACTCAGTGGAAGGTTT